>NZ_CP070352.1:1200000-1500000 GCF_016919405.1 Ensifer sp. PDNC004 | reverse complement strand
GATTTCGCGGCTTTACAAGCCTCGATCAGAAACCGAGATTGCGGGTCCGACAGAACTGGTGATCCATGCCGACCACTCCCCTCCGTGTTGACGCATTTTCCGAAGCGCATGTTCCCGAGATGCTCGACTGGTTTTCGAGCCTGGAGGCGCTGGTCCAATGGGGCGGCCCCGGCCTCTCCTTTCCGCTGGAAGCAGCGCAGTTCGAGGCGATGCTCGCCGGGACCGAAGGCGCCGAAGCCGAGCGCCTGATGTTTGCAGGGATCGTCGACGGCAAGCTCGCCGGCCATGCGCAGGTGGCGCTCGACTGGGCAAACGGCGTCGGCCGCCTCGCCCGAATTGCCATCAATCCGCGCATGCGCGGACAGGGCCTCGCCCGGCCATTCCTCAGCGAAGTGACCCGCCGCTTTTTCGCCGACCCTGCCTTCGAGCGGCTGGAACTCAACGTCTACACCTTCAACGAGGCGGCGATCCGCACCTACCGCAGCCTCGGCTTTCAGGAAGAAGGCGTTCGGCGCTCCTCCGCCAGGGTCGGCGATGCCAGGTGGGACACGGCAATCTACGGCCTGCTCAGAGGGGAATGGGTCGAGCGCGCCGCCGCCGCTCAGTAGGGCAAGCCGACATAGTTCTCCGCCAGCGCTGTCTCGGCCGCCACCGAATGGGTCAGGTAGTCGAGTTCGGCTTCCTGGATGCGCTGGTCGAAATCGCCGGTATCCGGAAAGCGATGCAGCATCGTCGTCATCCACCACGAGAAGCGCACGGCCTTCCAAACACGCGCCAGCGCCCGTGCCGAGTAGGCGTCGACGCCGGCGTTCGAGCGATCCTGGTAGTGTTCGAGCAGCCCCTCGAAGAGATAGTGCACGTCGCTGGCGGCCAGGTTCAGGCCCTTCGCACCCGTCGGCGGCACGATATGGGCGGCGTCCCCAACCAGGAACAATCGGCCGAAACGCATCGGCTCGGCAACGAAGGAGCGCAGCGGCGCGATCGATTTTTCGAAGGACGGTCCGGTCACCATTGCTTCGGCATGGTGTTGCGGCAAGCGCCGGCGCAGTTCGTCCCAGAAGCGTTCGTCGGACCAGTCCTCGATCTTCTCGCTCACCGCGCACTGAATGTAGTAGCGACTGCGCGTCGTCGAACGCATCGAGCAGAGCGCGAAGCCGCGCGGATGGTTGGCATAGATCAGTTCGTGATCGACCGGCGGCACGTCGGCGAGGATACCGAGCCAACCAAAAGGATAGACCTTCTCGAAGGTCTTGAGCGCCTTTTGCGGCACGGCCTTGCGGCTGACGCCGTGAAAGCCGTCGCAACCGGCGATGAAGTCGCAATCGATGCGCTGCGTGGCGCCATCCTTCTCGAAGGTCACATAGGGCTGGTGGCCATCGAAGTCATGCGGTTCGACATTGGCCGCCTCGTAGATCGTGACGGCCCCTGAATGCCCGCGATGCTCCATCAGGTCGCGCGTCAGTTCCGTCTGGCCATAGACCATGACGCGTTTGCCGCCGGTCAGATGCTTGAGATCGATACGGTGGTCGCGACCGTCGAAGGCGAGCGAGAAGCCGTCATGCGGCAGCCCTTCCTTGTGCATACGTGCGCCGGCCCTGGCGCGATCCATCAGACCGACCGTGCCTTCCTCCAGCACGCCGGCGCGCACGCGACCGAGGATGTAGTCCTTGCTGACACGATCGACAATGACGTTGTCGATGCCGGCCTCCGTCAGCAGTTGGCCGAGCAACAGACCTGACGGGCCCGACCCGATGATGACGACCTTGGTGCGCATGCTCTCCTCCGGAATTGCCCTTTGTCAGAATTGTCTTTTGGCAAAATCTGCGCCGGGCCGGCTTCGCTCTCAATGGACAAATCCGCCATGAAATTGCACAAATCGAACATGGCTTCAGGATGTGCGGCATGAAGAAGACGGTTCCGACCTATGAGCTCTACGGCGAAAAGTCCGGAGAACGGCCGGATTTCTGGCTGCATTGCGAGACGATCCCGTCACGAAGCAGCCTCTACCACTGGGAGATCGGGCTACACCGGCACGAGAGTTTCTTTCAAATCTTGTACATTGCCGGCGGCTCCGGCGATGCCGTCTTCGGCAACGCGGTCAACATGATCAAACCGCCTGTCGTCATCACCGTTCCGCCGGCGCTCAGCCACGGCTTCCGCTTCTCGCGCGACATCGACGGTTTCGTCTTCACCATCCTCGCTTCACATTTGAAGACGACGCCCGGCGAGCGCAGCCGCCTTGGCGCCTGGCTCGCCGCCCCGCATCTGATCCGGCTCGGCGGTGGCGAGGATGCGGCCTACATCGCCACAACGCTCACCCGCCTCGCCAGGGAATGGGAAAGCAACCGCAGCAACCGCGCCGATCTTCTCGACGCCTATCTGACCGCTGCCCTGACGCTGACGGCACGTCTCGACGAGACGAGCGACGAGACGAGCGACGAGCGGGATGACAGCAGCGAGAGTGAAAACGAACGGCGGGTCCAGCGCTTCCAGGCGCTTTTGCAGCAACACTATCGCACCCATTGGCCGGCCGCCGCCTACGCCCGCGAACTCGGCCTGTCTCTCACTCATCTCAACCGGATCACGCGCGCCATCGCCGGGCTCAGCGCGCACGAAATGATTTCGCGAAAGCTCGTCGGAGAGGCGAGACGCGAACTCGTCTTCACCCGCGCCAGCGTGCAGGAAATCAGCTTCCGCCTCGGCTTTGCCGATCCGGCATATTTCTCCCGTTTCTTCCTACGCCAGACGGGCATGACGCCGCGCGCCTGGCGACTTGCCGAGCGGGACAGGCTCGGCGCGTAGAGACGGGGAGCGTCAGGGTGCTGCGGTCCAATCCTCGACGCGCAAGCCGGGCACGCGATCGAACTCCTGGCGGTTGTTGGTCACCAGGATCAAACCTTGAGAGCGTGCATGACCAGCGATCAACTGATCGTAAGGCCCTATCGGCGTGCCACTGCGGGCGAGTTCGGCGCGCAACTGTCCGGTATGGCTGGCTGCCGCCTGATCGTAGTTGAGAACCTCAAGACGCGCGGCAAACCCCTCTATGACCCATAGGTTGCGCTCGGGCATTGCGGATCTTTCCGCGCCGTAGATCAACTCCATCAAACTGATCGAGCTGATGCACAATTGTCCGTGATGCCTGTTGAACGCCTCGCGAACCTGCTGCGGCCGGTTCTTGACCGTGTAGATGCAGATATTGGTGTCGAGCATGTATTTCAACATCAGAGTGGCTCGCGTTCCTGGGCCTCCGGCTGCTCTCTCTCCACCATGAAATCGGCTGTTATGGGCTCGCCATCGAACCAGCTGTCCCAGGCTTCGCCAGCGGGCGTAATGATCCGCGTTCGCCCGACGACGACAATATCGACACGTTTGACATCCTCCGGAAGCGCCACGGCCTTCGGCAGCCGGATCGCCTGACTGCGGTTGCTGAGAAAAACTGCGCCCTGTTCAGACATTGCCGCCTCCGGGATATACCTTGCGTATATCCAAGATGGTTTCAGTGGCAGGATATGTCAATGGGATACACGCGATCTCTCGCGGCTGTCTCCTGTTGGTCGCTTTGATCGAAGGGAGCTTGGCTTTATTCGACCACGACCGGCTTCCCGCCTCTCGGCAATCCAAAAAGACTTTTGCAACGACTCAAAACGGGAGCAGAATCAAGGCTTGGGTCCGAGGGGGACCCGGCGGAAATACGGAGGAAGACATGGCAGTACGCGATCCGTCGCCCTCGTTGTACAACGAGGATCTGGCACCGGCCGAAGAGCGCCGGTGGGGCGCTTTCAGCATCTTCAATGTTTGGACATCCGACGTGCATAGCCTGTGGGGCTATTACCTCGCGGCAAGCCTGTTCCTGCTCTGCGGCAGCTTCATAAACTTCGTCATCGCCATTGGCATCGGATCGCTGGTGATCTTCTTCCTGATGAGCCTCGTCGGCAACGCGGGCGTGCGAACCGGCGTGCCCTTCCCCGTTCTCGCCCGCGCCTCCTTCGGCACCTTCGGTGCCAACGTACCGGCACTCGTTCGCGCCGTGGTCGCCTGCTTCTGGTATGGCGCACAGACGGCTGCCGCGTCCGGCGCCATCGTCGCGCTTCTCATTCGCAACGAAAGCATGCTGGCATTTCACCAGAACAGCCACATGCTCGGTCATTCGACGCTTGAGGTCATCTGCTACGTCGTCGTCTGGTCGCTGCAATTGCTCATCATCCAGCGAGGCATGGAAACCGTGCGCAAGTTCCAGGATTGGGCCGGCCCGGCGGTCTGGATCATGATGCTGATCCTTGCCGTCTACCTGATCGTCAAATCAGGCACCTTCTCCTTCGGCTCGGAAATCCCGCGCGACGTGCTCATCGAGAAAACCAAAGACGCGGGCGTTCCGTGGGAACCGGGCACTTTCCCCGCACTTGCGGCGGTTTCTGCCACCTGGATCACCTATTTCGCAGCGCTCTATTTGAACTTCTGCGACTTCTCGCGCTATGCGACCGACGTGAAGACCCTGCGCAAGGGCAATCTCTGGGGCCTGCCGATCAACCTGCTCGCCTTCTGCCTGGTTGCCGGCGTGACGACGACCGCTGCATTTGCCGTCTACGGCGAAGTGCTGCTGCATCCGGACCAGATCTCGGCGAAATTCGACAGCTGGTTCCTGGCGCTGCTTGCCGCACTCACCTTTGCCGTTGCCACCCTCGGCATCAACGTCGTCGCGAACTTCGTGTCGCCGGCCTTCGACTTCGCCAACGTCTTCCCGCGACAGATCAATTTCAAGCGCGGCGGCTACATCGCGGCCCTCATCGCCCTCATCCTCTACCCCTTCGCCCCTTGGGAAACGGGGGCTGCGCATTTCGTCAACTTCATTGGTTCGACCATGGGGCCGATCTTCGGGGTGATGATGGTGGATTATTATTTGATCCGCCGCGGCCAGCTGAATGTCGAAGCGCTCTATCACGAGGACGGCGAGTTCCGCTTCCAGGGCGGCTGGCACGGCAGCGCGTTTATCGCCTTTGCCATCGGCGCACTGTTCTCCTCGATCCTGCCGACGTTCACCAACATCCTGCCGGCCTGGTGGGTGATTTACGGCTGGTTCTTCGGGGTCGCCATCGGCGGGGCGATCTACTACGTCTTGAGGATCGGCGCCCGCAAGCCGGCCTTCGCGGCCTAGCTGTTGCGCAAGCATGCCCGGTTGAAGACCGGGCATGCTTGCGCATTTTCATGAGCGTCGCTTCGGGAGGCCGAGGATTTCGCGCACGCCGTTCTTGGTGAAGGGTTGCGCCAGTTGCGCCAGGAAGCCTCGAGCGATCTGACCCTTGATGCCGATGTCGGTCGAGGACGGACGGTCCGGATTGTAGTAGGTGCCGAACAAAAGGTCCCAGACCACGACGTTCTCGCCGTAGTTCATGTTGCCCTCTCGGAGGTCCTTCGAATGGTGCCAGCGGTGCAGCCGCGGCGTGCTGAAGAGATAGTCGAAGGGACCTGTGCGCATGTCGACGTTGCAATGGGTGAGAATGCCCATGAAGGCCGTGACCGCGCCGAGCCACCAGAAAACGTGCAGGGGAGCGCCGAGGCAATAAAGCGGGATCTGGCTCATGGCGATCTTGAACAGCGAATCGGCCACGTGGAAGCGGCCGGTATTGATGACCCAGAGGCGAACGACGCTGTGATGCAGCGCGTGGAACCGCCAGAAGAACAGCTTTTCGTGGGCGATCCGATGCGACCAATAGAGGCCGAATTCGGCGACGACCACCGCAAGCGCCACCTGAAGCACCATAGGCCAATCCGATGGCCAGAGACCAAACTTGAGCGCTGCGAGCGGCTGCAGGATGTTGGCGGCGTACATGGGAAAGACGGCGGCGATCAGGCCAGCCGCCTGCAGCAGGCCCTTCGTCGCCAGCGTGTGGCCGATGTCGTTCACCGTTTCGCCGTCCGACTGAAGCCAGCCCCGCTCGTAGGGAATGTAGCGCTCGAGAAGAAAGAGGATGAAGACGGCGCCCGCATAGACCGCCACAAATCCGACCATCGGCTTTGCGCTCGCGAACGCGTAGTGCGCGCCGAGCAGTCCGCCGAAAAACACCAGCGGCCAGGACAGATACCCAAGCACTAATCTGAAAACCTGTCCAAGCTTCGACACGGTGTCTCTGCGCTCTGCCTTCATCAACGACGCTCCATCCATTCAAGCAGTTCCCGGCATGTGCGCGGCCGGCCGTCGCTGACGCGCCCGTCGCTACATGCGTCCAGGCGATGGTCCTCTTCGGACCAGCCGCCTCTTCCATGCCGGTACATGCGCCTGATCTCGGCGCAGGTTCGCGGCGTTCCATCACTTAGCCGACCATCACGACAGGGATCGTACAAAGGCTGCACGGTCCGATACGGATTGTCCGCAATCCACATTCCCTTTTCTTCGGCATGACTTGGGCTCGCGCTGAAGAGGATCATCCACATCGGTAAAATGGCCAGGCGCATCGACAACGTCCTTTGTTGAAACGTTGCACGAGCTTTGCGGGGGGTGGGTTGCACCAGCATTGCAGGAGACGGGAAGATGCAATCAGTCGCTGGAGGATGCAACCGCCCATTGACGATGAAAAGAGAATTTATCATTCTCTTTTCATCGTCAATGGAATCTGGACAGATGCGCGCTCCCAATCCCGAACTCTCACAACTGGAATCGGACGACTTTTCCGCGCTGGACGCGACCGAACAGGCCCGTCTCGTCTCGGCGGGTGAAGCCTCACCGCTCGAACTCGTCGAAGCCGCCATCCGGCGCATCGAAAGGCGCGAGCCGCACGTCAACGCGCTTGCATCCACGGATTTCGACCACGCGCGCAAGTGCGCCCGCGCTTTTCGGCCGCAAGCGAACATGTCGTTTGCAGGCGTGCCGACCCTGCTCAAGGACCTGCTTGCCTATCCCGGGCACGCGGCCGGCTTCGGCTCGCGCCTCTTCAAGGGACAGCCCGCCCAAGGCGGTTCGGATTACACGGACGCTCTCGATAAGGCCGGTCTGATCGTTCTTGGCAAGACGACCACATCGGAGTTCGGCCTGCTCGGCACCACCGAGACCCTCGCCCATGGCGCCACGCGCAATCCGTGGAATTTCGCTCTTTCGACCGGCGGCTCGTCGGGCGGCGCGGTGGCGGCCGTTGCCTCGGGCATGGTACCGATCGCCCACGCGTCCGACGGGGGCGGCTCGATCCGTGGCCCCTCCTCCTTCTGCGGGCTCTTCGGTTTCAAGCCGAGCCGCGACCGCACGGTGAATGCCGGCCTGCCGCCGGCGATGCCGACGGCGCGGCTGATCAGCGATCACTGCGTCAGCCGCTCCGTGCGCGACAGCGCCGCGTGGTTGGCGGCAACCGAACGGCTGGACCTGACCCAACCATTGCCTGGGATCGACGACATGCGCCGTGGCCCGCAGAAACGACTGCGCATCGGCGTCTATCGCCACGATGTCTTCGGGCGCGGCGTGTCCGAAGTGGTCGAGGACGCGCTCAACGCGACGATCACGCTATGTACGGCCTTGGGGCACGAGGTCCTCGAATGCGTGGGCCCTGACATCAACGCGCAGGAAACCAGCCGCGCCTTCTTCAACCTGACCGGAATTGTTCTTTCCGGCCTGTTCGACCAGATCGCAGCCGCCATGGGTGGCGCCTTCGATGAGACCTTGTTCGAGCCCTACACGGTCGAGCTCGTGAGCCGGGCCCGGCGGCTGCCGGAGACGGCAATCACGGAGGCGATCGGCGCGACGATGAAGGCCGGGGCGAGCGCAAATCAGGCGATCTCCGGCTATCACGTGCTGCTTTCGCCCACGGTTCCCTTCACGGCCTTTCCGCTGGGGACGCAAGGCCCGACCGAGGATCCGGACCAACTCATCGCTTTTACCGAACGCCTCGCCGGTTTCACCAACGTGGCCTCCTTTGCCGGATGGCCCGCGATGTCGGTGCCGCTTTTCTGGTCGCCCGAGGGGCTGCCGGTCGGCTGCCATTTCGTGGCGGCAGCCGGCGAGGACGCGCTGCTCTTGTCGCTTGCCTTCCAGCTGGAAGAAGCGGCCCCTTGGCAACCAAGGCTGGTCGAGCTTGCAGGAAGGCTCGCATGCCTCAGCGTCTGAAGCAGGAAGTGCGTGAGCGGCTGCTTGCGGCTGCGGCTGCGGTGTTTGCCGAGCAAGGCTTCGAAAAGGCCCGACTCGCCGATGTGGCGGAACGGGCGGGCACCAGCTCGAGCAACATCTACAAATACGTCGCCGACAAGGAAGCGCTGTTTTACGAGATCGTAACACCGGCGCTTGCCGGGCAATTGTTGCGCCTGCTGCGCGCCCGCGTGCGGGAACTGCGGTCAGTTGGCATCTGGCTGGAGGCCGATGCTTCCGGATCCGAGCACGCCCGGGCACTGCTGTCCTTCTGGATCGAACAGCGGCTCGTGGTGCTAATCCTGCTTCGCGGCGCCGACGGCACGCGCTACGCCCATGTCCGCAAGCTGATGATCCGGGAGATGGTGCGGCTGGCTTCCGGCTATCTGACCGACAAGGGCGGCGAGCAAGCCCTGACGCCACTGATGGGCTTCATGCTCGAGCGAACCTTCACCCGAACCCTGGACACCATTGCCGATACGCTCAGTGAATACGGTGACGCTCCGTCCATCCAGTCGGCCATAGCGCTCTTCTGGCGCTACCACCTTGCGGGGCTGCAGTCGCTTCTGGACCCGGACGCGCCGGGCGGCGGTCGTCAGGCCTTCGCCCGCTCCGATCAATCGTCCGAGTAGCGCTCCTCGCGCCACGGGTCGCCACGCATGTGGTAGCCGTTGCGCTCCCAGAAGCCGGGCATGTCACCTTCGCGAAAGTCGATGCGCGTCAGCCACTTGGCGCTCTTCCACAAATAGAGATGCGGAACGACGAGCCGCATCGGTCCACCATGGGTACGGCCGATCGGCTGGCCCTCCCAGTCGGTCGCAAGGATCGCGTCTTCGGAGGCGAAGTCCGCAAGCGGCATGTTCGTGGTGTAGCCGTCATAGCTCGTCAGCATGACGTGGCTCGCCTCGGGTTTCGGCATCACCTGGTCAAGCAGATCGCGTGTGGCCACGCCCTGCCAGCGGTTGTCGTAGCGGGACCAGGTCGTCACGCAATGCATGTCGGAGAGCCGGTCGCTTTGCGGCAAGGCCTTGAACGCGGCCCAATCGAGCGACAATGGATGCTCGATGTGCCCGGTGATATCGAGCCGCCAGCTTTCCGTCCGGATCATCGGCTGCTGGCCGAGGTCGAGCACCGGCCAGTCCTTGACCAGATGTTGCCCAGGCGGAAGGCGCTCGTCCTCGGGGCGCACGATCCGCCCCGTCAGGAATTTGCCGGCGGCGGCCCAGCGCCGCTTCGTCGTCGTCAGCTTGGTTTCCGGCGGCTGCGTATCGTCAGTCATGATGGTCCACTCCCAGCCCGAATTCACACCCAGGCGAGATAGAAAGCGCGGTGTCGCGGAACGTCAAGCGCAAACGCACGGCGTCGTTGGCTCGGCCCCATGCGTGCCGCCCCTTTGTGTGTCCTTCAGCAGCGGCGGATAGCGCTCGGCCACCTCCGTCGTGGCGACGTGCGGAGCGGGCGAAGCTTGGACGCGTTGGCCTCCGGCATGCCACATCCATGCGCACGTCAAAACCAGCCTTGAAACGCCAAACGGCCGCCTGCCAAGGTCACCCATGACCCGGACAGGCGGGCGTTTGGCGCGACTGCGTTCAATCAGAACTTGACGCTCAGATTTGCCTTGACGCTCTGGTCGCTGACGCCGCCGCCGAATTGGCCTGTGTAGGTCAAGCCGAGGGTCGCCTCCGGCGCGACGGCGAAATCAAGGCCGGCTTCGATCACCGCAGAATTCTCGGCGATCGGGACACCGGCGATGGCAAACGTGCTCGCCGTCGAGAAGCCGTTCGACGACAGCGGCAAGGTGTCACCGAAGGCATGTCTCCAGCCGATGGTGCCGCGGGCCGTCGCCAGCACGCCGCCAAGGTCGAAGCTCGACGCTGCGCGCAGGCCAAGGGTCGTGAACGTCGTGTCCTGCGAAGCGTCCTTGCCGATGAGAGCGGCAGCGCCACCCCGCTCGACAAAGCCGTCGCGGTTGAGATGCACATAGGCCAGGTTGGCAAACGGCTCCAGATCGACCGACCCGGCCTGGAAGGCATAGGCGAACTCGCCAAAGACCTGGCCTGTCCCGGCGCTGTAGTCGGCAGAAAGGCTGTCCGTGAAGCCCGGGAACGAAACGGTGCGGCTTGTCTCGATATCGTGCCAGCTATAGGCGGCGCCGGTCCTCAGCGACGCATCGCCCCAACGTCCGCCAGCATAGATCCCGATATGATAGTTGTCGGAGGTTGCCGACGAGAACCGCGCGTCGATGTCCATCGAGGACCGCGAGTAACCGGCAAGCGCGCCGACGGTCCATTCGTCAACCTGCGTATCGGCACCGACGAAAAAGCCGCCGATGGAGCGATCCGCCTTGGCGGCATTGCCGTCACCGTCGATCCGTCCCCAGGAACCGAAGCCCTGGCTCCAGAGCGCAAGTTCACCGCTGTCGATCGCGCCGGTGATCTCGCTCGATTGCTTCGCCGCCACCGTGCCGAGCACGCTGCGCAGGCGATCGTTCGCGGCATCGCGCAGGAACCGGCTGTCCTCGATCAGGATCGACTGGAACGAGCTGTGCACTTCGCCCGAAAGCAGATCGAAGGCCCTGCGCGCCGCTTCTGGCGTTGCGGCAAAGGCGACCGCGTTGAAGATGGGATTGCCCATGCCGAGACGGTCGATCCCACCACTGGTGGCGATCTGGTTGCGAGTCTGGGCGACGCTGGCAAAGCTGAGATCGTTGCGGGTCAGCTGGAGCGACAGGTCGTTGCCGTCGCCGCCGCTGTAATCGACGGTCGGATCGAGGAACACCAAATTGTCGACGATCGACGCAAACGTGCCGGTGATCGCCCCGGAACTCGTCTTGTCGATCAGGATGAACGGGCCGTTGACCGGGTTCCAGCTCGCCGCCGTGTTGGGGGAGAGGAGGAGATCAAGGGTCGCGCCGGAGATATCGACGTTGCCCGATACGACCAGCTTGTCGGTGGCCGCGGGCGTGCCTTCGATCTGCAGCACGCCGTTGTTGGTGTAATTCCCGGCGATCGTCTGCGTTCCGATCGAATTGCCCGGAGCATGGACGCCGCCAGCCTGGACGGTCGTGTTGCCAAGCGTGCCAGTGCCGCCGAGACGCGCCCCGCGCTGGATGGTGGTCAAGCTGGAGTTCGCCAGAGAGCCGTTGACGATCAGGTCACCCGACGCAATGTTGGTCGCACCGGTGAAGGTATTGATACCCGTCAAGGTCAGCTTGCCCGTGCCCGCCTGGGTCAGCGTGCCGCTGCCCGAGACCGCACCGGCATAGGTCACGTCATTCGAACGATTGTAGATCAGCGCGCCGTCGTTGGTGATCGAACCAACGAATTTGCCGCTGCCGCCGATCCAGCCGGTCGTGCCGCCGTTGCCGAGTTGCAACGTGCTGCCGGTACCCACCGTCACCGCACCGGACGTGCTGTTGTTGGCCGTCAGCGTCAGCGTGCCCGTGCCGATCTGCGAGAACGAGCCAGGACCACTGATCGAGCCGGCATAGGTCGAATTGGCCGAACTGTTGAAGACGAGGGTGCCGTAGTTGGTGACGTTGGATGCGAGCGAACCGCCCGCACCGCCATCGCCGACCTGCAGCGTCGCGCCGGATGAGATGCCGGCGCCGCCAGTAAAGGTGTTGGCACCGCTCAGCACCTGCGTGCCGGCACCGACCGAGATGCCGCCTGCGCCGGTGATCGCGCCCGAGAACGTGCCCGTGGCGTTGTTGATGATGAGCGTCTTGCTGCCGAGCACCACCTGACCGCTGCCGGCAAGCGACTTGACCTGCGCCGAGGCCGCCGCCGAAACGTCGAAGGTGCCGTTGGCCGTCAGGCCGCTCGAAGCGTTGATCCGGCCCTGGCCCGAAAGCGCGAGCGTGCCGCCCGCGGCGATCGACGTCGCGCCGGTATAGGTGTTCATGCCCGTCAACGTCAGCGTGCCGTTGCCGACCTTGTTGAGCCCGGTTCCGGTTCCGCCATCCCGCAGCACCGAGCCGATCGTAGTGGCAACACCGTTGCCGACATTGATCGTCGCCGCCGTGCCGCTTGCAGGATTGAAGCTCAGCACGCCGCCATTGATGGTGTAGCCGCTACCGTCGTTCGTCGCGGAAAACTGCAGCGTGTCGAAGCTCTGCGTGCCGACGACATTGACGGTGCCGCCGGTGGCGCCAGCAAAAACGCCGACCGATCCGCCGAAGCTGCCGTTGATGTTGGCGCGCCCCGGTGCACCGGTCCAGTTGGTGCCACCCGATGTCCAGGTGCCGGTGCCGCCGTTGACGGTGCCGTTGCCCGTTGTGTCCGCGCCGTCCCAGAAGTGCATCGTCTGGCCGGCGCCGAGCACCGACAGATTGACTTGGCTAGCAATCCCCGTCTGGACCTGATGGCTGGCAACAGTGAAGCCAGGAGCCGTCGATGTCGCGGCCGTCGTCGCAAAGCTGCCCGACAGCGCGCCGTCATACTCGAACAGCCGGTAGTAGCCGGCCGACGCTACCTGGGCGTTCAGCGCGCCGCCGAGCGTCAGGTTGCCGCCGACCTTCACCAGATCGTTGCCGGCCGCACTGCCGACGAGGCCGGGCGTATTCAGCTCGAAGACCGATGAAGAGCCACCGCTGAGCGTCAGGTTGCCGCCAACCGTTATCGTACCCGGGCTGTTGCCGGCCGACAGCGTACCGTCGACGACGACGTTGCCGCCGATCCTGCCCGACCCGCCGAGTGTGCCGCCGGAGCCGACATTGACGTTGCCGCCAAGCTGGCCGTTGACATAGGTCGTGCCGGACGTCACCGACGTTGCACCGGAGAACAACGAGCTGTCGCCCGTCAGGGTCAGCCTGCCCGTGCCGGCCTGCGAGAGCGTACCCGAGCCGGTGATCTTGCCGGTGTAGCTGACATTGTTCGACCGGTTGTAGATCAGCGCCCCGTTGTTGGTGATCGAGCCGACAAAATTGTTGGTGCCGCCGATCCAGCCGGTCGTGCCGCCGTTGCCGAGCTGCAACGTGCTGCCCGAACCGATCGTAACCGGCGCGCGCGTACTGTTGTTGTACGTCAGTGTCAGCGTGCCGCTGCCGATCTGCGAGAATGTGCCGTTGCCGGTGATCTCGCCGCCATAGGTCACATTGTCGGACCGGTTGAAGATCAGCGCGCCGCCATTATTGATGTTCGAGACGAGCGAGCCACCCGTGCCGCCGTCGCCGATCTGCAGCGTCGCGCCGACATTGGTACCCGCGCTGCCCGTAAAGGTGTTGGCGCCGGTCAAAACCTGCGTGCCAGCCATGACGTTGATGCCGCCGGTGCCCGTTGCGATCCCCGAGAATGTGCCGGTGGCGTTGTGGATGGTCAGATATTGAGTTCCGAGCACCACCTGCCCGCTGCCGGCCAGCGACTTCACCTGTGCGGAGGCTGCCGCGGAAACGTCGAAGATGCCGTCGGCCGTCAAGCCGCTGGAGGCGTTGATACGGCCCTGGCCGGACAGCACCAGCGTGCCGCCAGCCGCGATGCTCGTCGCACCGGTGTAGGTGTTCATGCCCGTCAGCGTCAGCGTGCCGCTGCCGGACTTGATCAGCGAGCCGTTGCCGGTGATCACGTTGTTGATGCGGCTGGCGCCGGTCTGATCGAGCGTCAGACTTCCGGAGTTGTTGATCGCGATGTTGCCGGAGAGGCTTGGGGTCGCCGTGGAAAATCGAAGCGTGTTTGCGCCACCGTCGAGCGTCAGCGCATTTGCGGTCCCGCCGTTTCCGCCGATGATCGCGCCTGATGCGCCCAGGGTCACGTCCAGGTTTCGACCGAAAACGCCGGCACCGTGGGCGCCGCCGGTTCCACCGGTTCCGGCAACACCACCCGTCACGCTACCGTTGACGATCACAGTGCCACCATCCAAGGCGCTGATGCCGTGACCGCCATCGCCATTGAACTTTTCAAGCATATAACCGCCGGCGCCGGCGTTGCCGCCGTTGCCGCCCGTGACGTTTGTGTTCACCGTCAATGTGCCGCCGCTGACAAGTGCCGCGCCGTCGCCGCCGTCACCGCCACTGCCACCAATACCGATGGCCCCTGACGCTGCCCCGCCGGCACCGCCGTGTCCGCCCCGCCCGCCTGATATGGCCGGTCCCGTTATGCTATCCGTTCCACCGGCGGCAACAATACGGCCATATCCGCCGGCGCCGCCACCACCGCCGTCCCCGTTCGGAGACCCGCCGCCCTCGCCACCGCGGCCAGCGACATTGCCGACGCTGCCATGCGCACCGCCGCCGCCACCCGCGCCGCCGCCGAAATCGCCGCCATTGCCGATGCCGTTTCCACCCATTGCTCCGTTCGGGCTGCCGGCGGCACCACCGGCACCGCCCGTGCCGCCAACCCCGGCACCGACCTGGCTGCCCGCGCCACCGGCCGCACCCGGCCCGCCGCCACCGCCGCCATTTCCGGAAGCAGTCGCATCGCTGCCGGGCGTTCCCTGCAGATTTCCGTCGACACTGCCGCCTGCGCCGCCCGAACTGCCACCGGTGCCGCCCTTGCCTCCAGCATGCGCCAGCGGCGCGGCCGCGACCATACCGAGAGCAATACCGGAGGCTGTGAACAACCACAGAGCGGTGCTGCTCATCAGCGAACGCTGGCGGCCGGCTGCAGACCGACGCGACGGCGACCGCCGGTCGTTGCGCTCTTCGCTCTCATGCCCGCTTCCCAAGCCCTGATTCTGACAATTGATTTTTTTCAAAGGCTTGCCCTCCGCCCCGCACCCTAAAATTCTCCAGGGTGCTGGCTGACACGACAACTCTACAGCGACAACGCCTTATCGACGAAGCAACCTACGGGTTCGACGAAACGACAAACCGCGATATCAGCCACTGTGGAAAATCTCAGATGCCGAGACGACTGCGCAATTCCTGCCTGTAAGGGCGGGATACGGTCCAGGTTTCGCCTGCCCTGCGCAGACGCACGGCCCATGCCTGTTTCGTCGGACCGGAATGACGGTCGAGCTCGGTCACATGCGCCAGGTTGATCACCGCCGTCCGATGGATGCGCAGGAAGTTCGCCTTGGGCAGCAGGCCGATCCAGAATGAAAGCGGACGAAGATCCAGGACCGCGGCTTCGTCCTTCAGCCAGATCTGGGTGTAGTCCTTGGCGGAGCGAAGCCCGACGATCGCAGACAGCGGCACGCCGCGGGTGCGTCCCGGCATATGCAGGTGGACGACCGGGTCGGTCTCGGCGGACGGAATGGCACCCGCATCGTCCCGGCCGCCATCCGTCCGCGTGCGCCCATAGCGTGCGATCCCGATCAGCTTTGCACAGCGGACGAGCTGGTGGATTTCTTCGATCGGCCACCGACGCAACGCCCTCGTTGCATCGAAACCAATACAGCCACGCAACCTGCCCTTTTGAAAGACCGGGACGCAAAGAACGCTCTTGTCGTTCTGGCGAAGCATTTCCGCCTGAAGCGCCCGCGCCGGACGCGGTAGCCTTGCGACATCGTTGATCATGACTGCCTTGCCGGCCACCAGCCACTGATGCAGCCAGCCGATCATCGTCACCGGCGACTGCTGCAGGTCATCGACATGCGACGACACCCCGCCTCGCACCCATTCGTCGGTGTTGCGGAAACGCAGAAGATCGTCGCTGTATTCGAACATCCACGCCCGGTCGGCGCCGGCAAGCTTGCCGGTTTCCTCCAGGATCGCGGCGATCGCCGTTTTGGCCGGCGAACCGATGAGGTGGGTGGCAGCCAGATAGGCCCAGTCGTGCGTGGGTTGCCCCACGGCAGGGCAAGGCGGCTCGTTCGTCGCGATCAGTTCGTAGGGCGGTAGGCCTATCGAATGATCGGACGGGTGCAATTGCTCATTCATGACGCTCGATAGGTAAAGGCGAAAAGGAATCGCTCAGTAAAATTTCGGGTTTCCCGGCAATCGGGTCGTAACAGTGGCAGTAAAGCCAGACGTGACCGAGAGGCGGCCGTGGGCAAAATTCGACAAAATATCCGGTTCTCGCGGTGCGATGGCCCCCTCCATCGTCCAGTGTCGGCGTTCTTCGCCGTCGACATCCACCCGCGCGACCACTTGAATTTGGGGGGAAAACAAATGCAAGCCTAAACTGCATTGCCTCACGGAAACATTTTTGGGTCGGTTTCGCGCGTTCCAGCTTCCCAGACCGGTTCTTGCCGGTGAGACGAACACCGCCAAACCATCCACGGCATGAAGCGTAGGGGACCTGCCTGGCCGCGAGACATGTTGCCGGCCAAGGGCGCGCGCCGAGATCTCCGAGGTCCGTCGCTGGCCGCTTCGACCATCGGGGCCGGCGCGGCAAGGCGCACTAGGCCTTGCGGTGCTGGCACGGATCCTACCGCTTTCGTATCCACACCGCGCGTGCAAGACATCAAGCGCCGACGCTGGAAGCTGCTACCTTAGCACTACACGCAAGGCGGCCTGGGTCTCCTTCAACAGCGGAAGGTAGCGCTCCACCATCTCGGCCGCGGCCACGTGCGCTGCCGGTGCGCCGATGTTGAGTGCTGCAACGATCCGGCCACGATCGTTTTCGAGCGGCACCGCGATGGAACAAAGGCCGAGTTCCAGTTCCTGGTCGATCAGCGCATAGCCCTGGTCGCGCACGCGGCGGAATTCGGCAACGAGGTCTTCGGGATCCGTCTTCGTATAGGGCGTGTTCGCCTTGAGGTTCGAGCGCGAAAGGATCTCGCGCGCCTCGTTATCCGGAAGTGCTGCGAGCCACACCCTCCCCATGGACGCGCAATAGGCCGGCAGGCGCGAGCCCGTCGTCAGGTTGATCGACATCACGCGCTTCTGGGAGGCGCGGGCGATGTAGACGATCTCGGTCCCGTCCAGCACCGAGGCCGAGGCACTCTGGCCGGCGCGGTCGGAGAGCTGATCGAGATAGGGTTGGATGATCGTCGGCAGCGGGGTTGCCGAGAGATAGGCATGGCCGAGGCGCAGGATCTTCGGCGTCAATGCGAAGAACTTGCCGTCATAGTCGGCATAGCCAAGCTCGGAGAGTGTCAGAAGTGATCGCCTCACCGTCGCCCGGTCGAGCCCGGTGATCTTCGATGCCTCGGCGATCGACAGTTTCGGCCGCGTTTCATCGAAGGCCTCGATCACTGCCAGCCCGCGCGCAAAGCCGCTGACGAAGTCCGTTTCCCGCATCCCTGCCTCCCCAATCATGCCGTTCAATTTTGTGCGATATACGAACAAAAGTCAAATATCGCACAAAATATTTGACCGAGCCTTTCGATCGGCGCTTATTGCCATCCGGAAGAGGAAGGCGCCTGCCGCCTACCGGGCGACGAAGGCCAAGAGATCACTGAGATGAAGAGAGGAAACATGGCGAAGATCGTTTCGCTCGCCGAGGCCGTCGGCGACAATGTCAGGGATGGCGACACCATCGCCATGGAAGGCTTCACCCATCTGATCCCCTATGCCGCGGGCCATGAGGTGATCCGCCAGGGCCGCAAGGACCTTTATCTGGTGCGCATGACGCCCGACATTCTCTACGACCAGCTGATCGGCGTGGGTGCGGCGCGCGGCATGAAGTTCTCATGGGGCGGCAATCCGGGCGTCGGCTCGCTGCATCGCTTCCGCGACGCGGTCGAAAACCAGTGGCCGCGACCGCTCGAGATCGAGGAACATTCCCACGCCGCCATGGCCAACGCCTATGAGGCGGGCGCTGCCAACCTGCCGTTTGCGACGCTGCGCGGCTACATCGGCGCCGACCTGCCGAAGGTGAACCCCAACATCAAGTCAGTCACCTGCCCGTTCACCGGCGAGGTGCTGGCCGCCGTGCCGGCGATCCGCCCCGATGTCACGATCATCCATGCGCAACGGGCCGACAGGAAGGGCAATGTGCTGATCGAAGGCATCGTCGGCGTGCAGAAAGAGGCGGTTCTTGCCGCCAAGCGCTCGATCGCCACGGTCGAGGACATCGTCGACGAGCTCAACCCGCCGTCGCCCAATTCCCTCGTGCTGCCGAGCTGGGCTGTCACATCGGTTGCCCATGTTCCGGGCGGCGCCTTCCCGTCCTATGCGCACGGCTACTACCCGCGCTCCAACGCCTTCTATATCGGCTGGGACGAGATCGCCCGAGACCGCGACAGCTTCACCGCCTGGATCAAGGAAAACGTGCTCGGCGCTAGGCCGGAAGACTTCGCCAGGCACGCCGGCAACAAGCCGCCAAAAGCGGCTTGAGGGAGGATAGGATGAGCGATTTTACCCCCACCGAAATGATGACGATTGCCGCTTCCCGGGCACTTTCCAACGATGACGTCTGCTTTGTCGGCATCGGCGCGCCGTCTGCGGCCTGCAACGTCGCGCGGCTGACGCATGCGCCTGACATCACGCTGATCTACGAGAGCGGCACGGTCGGCACCAAGCCGGACGTGCTGCCGCTATCGATCGGCGACGGCGAGCTTTGCGACACGGCCCTTTTCACCGTCTCGGTGCCGGAGATGTTCCGCTACTGGCTGCAGGGCGGGCGCATCACGACAGGCTTCCTCGGCGGCGCGCAGATCGACAAGTTCGCCAACCTCAACACTACGGTCGTCGGCCCCTATGACCACCCGAAGGTCCGTCTGCCCGGCGGCGGCGGCGCCCCGGAGATCGCCTCCAACTGCGGCCGTATCTTCATCACCATGGCGCTTTCCAAGCGCGGCTTCGTCGAGAAGCTCCCCTTCATCACCTCCATGGGCCATGGCGAAGGCGGTGACCATCGCGAGCGGCTGGGCATGAAAACCAAGGGACCGACGCGCGTCATCACCGATCTCTGCATCCTGGAACCGGACCCGCGGACCAAGGAACTGACCGTCGTCTCGATCCATCCCGGCGTGACGCGCGAGCAGATCGTCGAGAATTGCGGCTGGGCCATCAAGTTCGCCGAAGAAGTGATCGAGACGCCGGCACCGACGGAACTGGAACTCAAGACCCTTCGTGACATCAACGCCCGCACCAAGAAGGCCCACCAGGGCGACAGGGAGGCTGCGTGATGGCCGAGGCTTTCATCTGCGACTATATCCGCACGCCGATCGGGCGTTTCGGCGGCTCGCTTTCCTCCGTCCGAGCCGATGATCTCGGCGCGGTCCCACTTCGCGCGCTGATGGAGCGTAATGCCGATGTCGATTGGGACGCCGTCGACGACGTGATCTTCGGCTGCGCCAACCAGGCGGGAGAGGACAATCGCAACGTTGCGCGCATGTCGCTGCTTCTGGCCGGCCTGCCCGTCGGCGTCACCGGCACGACGATCAACCGGCTCTGCGGCTCCGGCATGGACGCGGTGATCGCGGCAGCGCGTGCCATCAAGTCGGGCGAAGCCGAGCTGATGATCGCCGGCGGGGTCGAGAGCATGTCGCGTGCGCCCTTCGTGATGCCGAAGGCCGATACCGCCTTCTCACGCAATGCCGAAATCTACGACACGACCATCGGCTGGCGCTTCGTCAACCCTGTCATGAAGAAGCAGTACGGCGTCGACTCGATGCCGGAGACCGGCGAAAACGTCGCGGCGGATTTCCATGTCAGCCGCGAGGACCAGGATGCCTTCGCCGTCCGCAGCCAGGCGAAGGCTGCGGCAGCGCAAGCCAATGGCCGGCTGGCGAAGGAGATCGTCTCGGTAACGATCCCGCAGCGAAAAGGCGAGCCCGTGATCGTTGACCGCGACGAGCACCCGCGTGCCACCACGATGGAAGCGCTCGCCAAACTCGGCACGCCCTTCAAAAAGGAAGGCGGCACGGTGACGGCCGGCAATGCCTCCGGCGTCAATGACGGCGCGACGGCACTGATCATCGCCTCGGAAGCGGCGGCGAAGAAATACGGTTTGCGGCCGATCGCACGCATCCTCGGCGGTGCTACCGCCGGCGTACCGCCGCGCATCATGGGCTTCGGCCCAGCCCCAGCATCGAAGAAGTTGATGGCCCGCCTCGGTCTCACGGAGGCCCAGCTCGACGTCATCGAACTCAACGAGGCGTTCGCCTCGCAAGGGCTCGCCACGCTGCGCGACCTCGGCATTGCCGACGACGATCCGCGCGTCAACCGCAACGGCGGTGCGATTGCGCTCGGCCACCCGCTCGGCATGTCCGGCGCCCGCATCACCGGCACGGCAGCACTCGAACTACAGGAGACCGGCGGCCGCTATTCGCTCTCGACCATGTGCATCGGCGTCGGCCAGGGCATCGCGGTGGCGCTCGAACGGGTCTGAGCACGGATACAATTGCCGTCTGAAAAGCAAAGAGCCCAACCTTTTCAAAGGCCGGGCTCTTTGCTTTTGGGGCAAGCCGGTGGGCTGGCAGGCGCTTTAGCCCGCCTCCCGATCACTCCGACCAGATCGCGACGTCGACCGGGCCGAGCTTGCGGCCGCCGACATGGAAGGTTGCGTTGGCAGACGCCGGCACGTCCACGGCGGTCTTGCCGTAGTTGAAAGCGAAGGTGAGCTTGCCGCGGCGGGTGATGCGCAGATCACCGAGATCCGCCAGCGCTTCGACCGAAGCCCAGCCGAGCGCGTCGCCGATCACCTTGTCGAGCAATTCGCCGCGGGCGCCGGTTGCCAGATACCGCGCCTTGTCGTTGCCGACGAGCGCAGGGGCGCCGTTGCGATACTCGCCCTCGAAGGTCGCAAGCACGGTTTCGCTGCTGCGAACCGTCTCGCGCCAGGCACCGGCCGAATAAGTTTCGTTGCCATAGAGCACGCTCTCGGTGTGGAATTCCGGCAACGATTCGACGCGCGCGACGCTGAGGTCGATCAGCGCGGCGAGCGGACCTGGCGGCAGGCCTTCGGGAATATGCATGTCCTTGGTCTTGCTGCCACTGCGCGGTCCGAACAGCACCTTGGCGCCCGATGCCGCAAGCTTATCGACAAAGGCCTGATCCGGGATCACGAGATCGGGTGCCAGCACCAGCTGGTAACCGTCGAGATCCGCGTGCTGGCCGATGATGTCGACATCGACGCCGAGCCTAGCGATGGTCGAATACCAGTCGAGCGCGATCTGCGAGGCCAGGTAAGTACGGCCCTGCGGTAGCGCCCGGGTGGCCCAGCGGGACGTATAGTCGAGCAGGATCGCGACCTTTGCCTTCTCGCGGCGCTCGCCCTTTGGCAGCCGCTTCATCTCCTCGGCCACCTGCGCGACTTCGAGATAGCCCTGGTCCGCCTCGCTGTTTGGAAGCAGCAGGCCGGCATGGAACTGCTCTTGCGCAAACGGCACCTGCCGCCAGCGGAAATAGGAGACCATATCGACACCATGGGCGTAAGCAAGCCAGGTCCAGAGCCTGACCATGCCATCGGCCGGGGACTGGTTGTGCGAGGCCCAGTTCACCGGGCCCGGCTGCTGCTCCATCACCCAGACGCGACCGTTGCCAACGGCGCGGTAGAGGTCGTGGTTGAAAGCCGGCTGGTCGGGATCGCCGACGCGGAGATACCGGCCCTTGTCTTCCGACGAGAGACGGCCGTTGAGCAGCCCGCCCATCGGATAGACGTCCCATGACGCGATATCGATGTCCTCGCCGACCTTGTAATGGTCGAAATCAGTGTTCTGCGACATGAAGTTGTGCGTCACCGGGCGGCCCGGCGAGTGCTTCCGGATGATGTCGACCTGCGCCTTGTTGAAGCTCTTCACCTGGTCGGAGGAGAAGCGGATGTAGTCGACGATATGGGTCGGGCTCGGCTCTTCGACGAGGTTGTTCGGAAGCTCAATCTCAGCGAAGCTCAGATAGTTCATCGCCCAGAAGGCCGTGCCCCAAGCGCGGTTCAGCTCCTCGACCGTGCCATAGCGGGCCTCGAGCCATTCACGGAAAGCGCGCAGCGCCTCGTCGGAATAGCTGTAGATCGTATCGTGGTCGCCGTACTCGTTGTCCGTCTGCCAGGCATGGACAAAGATGTTCTTGCCATAGCGCTCGGCCATAGCCTCGGAGATGCGCGCCGCCTCGATGCGGTAGCGGCGGCTGGAGAAGCAGTAGTGGCGGCGGGCGCCGAACTTGCGCACCACGCCCTTGACGTCGACGGGCAGGATATCCGGATAGCGATCGATCAGCCACTTCGGCGGTGCGGCGGTCGGCGTTCCCAGAATGACCTTAAGACCGGCCTTGCCGAGCACCTCGATCGCGTCGTCCAGCCATTCCCAGTGGAACTCGCCCGGCCGGGGCTCGATCTTCGCCCAGGCAAACTCGCCGATGCGCACCCAGGCAAGGCCGAGCTCGACCATGCGGCGGGCGTCCTCTTCCCATTTTTCGCGCGGCCACTGCTCCGGATAGTAGCAGACGCCGAGTTCCAGCATGTCGGTCTGCTGCTCTTTGGCGTTGAAGCGGTTCGATCTCGTCAGGGGCATGTGCACGGGTACGGTCCTTCGTCATGTCTTACGGCCGGTTGGGTCCGGCCTCGGGTTTTGTCAGTACGGCCTCAAATATAAACGTTTATATTCAAAGGCATGAATGGGCGCCCTGCGCGGGCGCGAAGTTCGTCAACGGTTCGGGTTCAGGCGGTCGTCGCAGCGCTCGATCAGGTTCGGCATGAGCAGCGTCTGCAGCGCCTCCGGCGGCTCGCCCTCCATGCGCCTGAGGATATAGGCGCCGAGCAGGCTGCTCGGCTCGCTGATCGGCAGGTAATAGGTGGTGATCGGCGGCGCGAAATACTGGCTGACATTGAGATCGTCGGTGGCGTTGATCACGGCGTCACGCCCGTGCACCAGGCCACGCTCGTGGAAGCCGGAAAACGCGCCGAGCGCCGAGGCTTCGTTGGCGCAGATATAGGCGGTCGGCGCATTGCTGAGCTCGGACATCGTCAGCACGTTTTCCCGGCCGAAGGCCGGCGTCAGGCGGCCATGGGCGACGAGCGCCGGGTCGTAGGGAAGCCCCGCGACTTCAAGCGCATGTTTGTAGGCTTCGAGCCGGGTGATGCCGTAGCTCAGGTCCGACAGCGGATTGAGCAGCGCGATGCGGCGATGGCCGCGCTCGGTCAGCCGCGCCATCGATACCCGGATCATCTGCTCGTTGTCGGCATCGACATAGGCATGCGGCGCATTGTGAATGCTGGTGCCGTAAGTGACAAACGGGAAATCCGCCGCCTGCATGGTGCGGATGCGCGGATCGTCGGCGCGCGTGCCGGAGATGATGATGCCGTCCGCCTTCTTCAGCGAAACGATCTGCTTGATGACCGCCTGGCTCTCCTCGAAATTCCGGACGGCATAGAGCGAGACGCGATAGGGACTGTCTTCGAGCGCCCAGGAAATGCCGCTCAAGAGCTGGGCGTATTCGACGCCTTCCCATTCATTCTGCTTCGGGCCTGGCGCCGTCATGATGGCTGCGACCTGGTAGGTCTTGCCGGTACGCAACTGCACGCCATGCATGTTCAGTTCATAGCCGACGCGCTCCGCCGCCTCGATCACGATCGCGCGCGTCTCCGGGCGAACCTGAGGCGAATGCTTCAGGGCCTTGGAAACGGTGGCAATGGAAAGCCCCGTCTCCTGCGCGATGGTCTTGATCGTCGGTCTCTGCATGGCGGTTCTGCTCGTCACGGGTTGCTAGATCACGAAGATTTGGTTCGGCTGAGCGATGCCGCCAGCTGAAGATAGACTGCGGATGTCCACGCGAATGCGCGATCGCGAAGGCCCCTCCCCGAGCGCGCGTCGAAGTTTTCGGCCATACCGCTTTTGCTGGCAAGTGAACAGAACTTTTCCGCGACCTCGTTGGCCAGTTCAATCTCCCCTTGCCGGCGCAGACCGTCCCACAGCAGCATCGTCGTCGGCGCCCAGATCGGCCCGCGCCAGTAACCGTCGTCCTCGTAGAAGGAACTCTTCGGGCTTTCGGTCGCCGGACCCCATTCGGTGATGAAACCGCCGGCGACCAGCCGCGCCAGAAGTTTCTCGCGCATCTCGGACGTCAGGCGCGTACCGAGCAGCAGCGGCATGAACTGGATGAGGTTTTCGCCCGGCAGTATCCGCTCCGGATCCGCGGCAAGCCGCGCGCCAAAGGTCTCTCCGGTCCACAGACGCTCAAACAGCAGCGCCTGCAGGTCTGCAGCCTTCTGCCGCCACATCGCCTGGCGGTCCGCGTCGTCTTCGAGAAGATCGGCGAGCGTCTCGCAGGCGAGGATCAGGAAGACTGGCAGGTCCGGCGAGATCACCGGACCGCCCTCGGCAAAGAACGTGGCGTTGTCCCAGCCACTGTCGTTGCCGTGGAAATAGGATGGCAGGCTCACCGCATCCTTGCGGCCATAGGTGAGCCAGTAGTCCACCTGCTTGGCGATCGCGCCACACAGGTAAGCCTTGCGCTCCGCCGTCAGGAAGCCCGGATCGGCAGCAGCGGTCAGCGACACCGCCCAGCCATGCACCGGCGGCTTGGTGAAAGCGAAGAGCACGTCGCGGTCGTTGATGTAATCCGGCAGCAGGCCCGAAGCGTCCTGGTGGTCGAAGATCGCTGCGAACTGGTCGAAGGCGAGATCCTGGTCGAAGGCGGCAACACCGAGCGCGGAAAAGGCGTTGTCCCAGCTCCAGATGTTGATCATGTGGTTCTTGGACATGTAGATCGCCGGACGCGTCAAGGCGCCGCCAGCGGGCACGCCGTTCGCCCAGAGCAGATAGCTCGCCAGCCGGTGCGCCTCGTCCTGACCGGCGACACCGCCGGGGACGCGTTCGTGCCATTCGGCGAATTCGGCCGTCGTATTCGAAAGTGCCTCAGCGAATCGGCCGGGCCGATCCGCCGGCGGCACGGTGCGGAAAAAATCCACATTGCCTTCGAAAATATCAGCGCCCGAGAGGGCGAAGGACACGTCTTCGGAATGATCGCGCTGCCAGGCGCCGGTGACCTTGAGTTCGCCTGCGATCGCGCGCGGAATGAACTTGACGTTTTCGACCGCGGCGACCAGGCAATCCTCACCTTGTGGCGTGCGGTAGACATAGTCGTAGCGCGACCCTTCGAGATGGAAGAGCACGCCGGCCCGCTTGCCCGTTATATGCAGCCGTTCCCCTTCGCCGATGACGAAGCTGACCTCGCCCTCACCGATACGGGCGTCGAGCCGTTCCGGGGAAAGCACGAGCACGGGCGTGACGGTCTCGCCCGCCGCATCGAGAAACTCGACGCGGCAGAGGCGGCCGAGCGACGGCCGCTCGTCACCGCCGGCGACGTGGCGAAGATAAAGCGCCCGCTCGCCATCGCGGCCCGGCACCCGCATCATCGAGAGCGTCAAGAACCGGCCCCTGCGGCTGAAGGGGACAAAGTCGATATCGAACAGCATGCCCTTATCCCTTCACCGACGAGCCGACCGCGCCATCCATGATGTAGCGCTGAGCGACGAAGAAGAGGCCCAGCGGCGGCAGGCAGAGGATGACGGTGATCGCGGCGATTGACGTCACGTCCACCTCGTGCAGGCCCTTGAACATCGAAAGGCCGAGCGTCAGCGTGTACTTCGACTGGTCGTTGAGGAAGATCAACGGGCCGAGATAGTCGTTCCAGGCGTTCATGAAGTGGAACGTGCCGACCAGCACCAGTGCCGGCATCATCAGCGGCAGATGGATGCGCCAGTAGATGTCGAAGGCGTTGGCGCCGTCCATGCGGGCGGCCTCGTCGATCTCCATCGGCACGGTCATGATGTACTGGCGCAAAAGGAACACGAAGAAGGCATCGGCGAAATAGGCGGGAACGATCAAAGGCTTCAGCGTGTTGATCCAGCCGAGCAGGTTGAACTCCATGTAGAGCGGGATCATCTTCACGTCCCACGGGATCATCATGGTGGCGAGCAACAGGATGAACAGCGGGTCGCGGCCGGGGAAGCGGAAACGGGCAAAGCCATAGGCAACCAGCGACGAGGAGATCAACTGGCCGATCGTCGACAGCACCACCACGATCAGCGAGTTGGTGAGATAGGTGCCGAAGGGCTGCTTGTTCCAGGCGGCGGCGAAATTCTCCCAGTGCCATTCGGAGGGCCAGAAGACCGGCGGGAACTGGTAGAGCTCGGCCGAGCTTTTGATCGCTGTCATGAAGGTCCAGTAGAACGGCGCGATGAACAGCGCCGACAGCAGGATCAGCGCGGAATAGAGCAGCGTCTTACGCATTGCGTTCTCCATCGTTCTCGCGGACTTCGCCTTCGTAATAGACCCAGGCGGCCGACCAGCGCATGACGCCGAGGCTGAGCAGCAACACGATGATGAACATCACCCAGGAGCCGGCGGCGGCATAACCCATGTCGAAATACTTGAAGGCGTTGTCGTAGATGTACATGGCGAAGAAATAGGTGGAGCCGAGCGGGCCGCCCTTGGTCAGGAGCAGCGCGATCGTCAGTTGCTGGAAAGCGGAGATGATCGAGGTGATGAAGGTGAAAAGCAGCATCGGCCCAAGCATCGGCAGGGTGATGAACAGCATCTGCGCCCAGCCGGGAACGCCCGAAACGGTCGCTGCTTCATAGAGTTCCTTCGGGATCGCCTTGAGCCCTGTGAGCAGGATCAGCATGGTGCCGCCAAGACCCCAGAGGCTGGCGATGATGATGGCGACGATCGCGAGGTTCGGATCGCCGAGCCAGTTCGGCCCCTCGATGCCGACGAAGGACAGCATGAAGTTCAAAAGCCCGTATTCCCGGCTGTAGATCCAGCTCCAGATCGTCACCAGCGCGACGCCGGAAATGACGCTCGGCAGGTAGAAGGCGGTGCGGAAGAAGCCGCTGGCAAAGGTGATGTTGTGCAGCATCAGCGCCAGAAGGAACGACATGACGATGTTGAACGGCACGTAGATCGCCGCGAACTTGACCGTGATCCAGAGGCTCTCCCAGAATTGCGGATCCTCGAACAGCATCGAACGATAGTTCTCGAGCCCGACGAACGTGCGTTCCCCGACGACCGGCCAGTCGTAGAAGCTCATTGTCAGCGAGAAGACGAGCGGGCCGAGCGTGAAGAACAGGAAGCCCAGGATCCACGGAGAGATGAACAGATAGGCCGCGATGTGGCGGGCGAAAGCCGAGCGCTTGCGCTTGGCCGCTGCCGGCACTGCGGCTGTTGCGTAGGTCATGTCCATCTCCCCGGGCTCCCTTTTCTTACTTGATCAGCCGCTTCGAGCGGGCGACCGCCTCGTCGAGATGCTGCTTGGCATTGCCCTGGTCGATCATCGTCGCCTCGATGGCGCGGGCGAGATTGTCCTGCACCTTGCCCCAGTTGGCGTTCTTCAGGAACGCGTGGGTCTCGGTGTTGGAGGTCGCAAGAATGTCGAAGAACGGCTTGTAGATAGGGTCCTTGGTCATGCCCTTTTCTTCCGCGACGCTCGTGCGCACCGGCAGGTCGTTCTTGCGCATGGCGACGGCTTCAGGCGAGGAGAAGAACTTGACGAACTCCCAGGCGAGGTCCGGATGGGCCGCATCCTTGGCGATCGAGATGGCCGAGACGCCGAGTGCGGAATGGGCGGTCTTGTCACCGAACTTCGGCAGCGGCGCCACGCCGTATTTGATGCCGGAGGCGTCGATGCCGGACTTCGACCACATCGCGCTCTGGAACATGGCGATCTTGCCGCCCTTGAAGAGCGTGCTGCCCGACGTGTCGTCGCCGAGGTTGAGCGTGATCGCTTCCTGCTTCTTGGCCATGTCGCCGAACATGTCGAGCACCTGCGCTGCCGCATCGCTGTTCATGTAGCCGTCGATCTTCTTGCCGTCGTCGGAGATGTATTTGGTGCCGTTCGACCAGAGGAACTGTTCGAAGTCGTACGGATCCGGCTTGGCGTCGACGGCAAAGCCGTAAACCTTGTTCGGCTCGTCACGGAACTTGGCGGCCTTGGCGCGCAGGTCGTCCCAGGTCCAGCCGTCCTTCGGCTCCTCGACGCCGGCCTTGGCGAACATGTCCTTGTTGTAGAACACCACCTGCGTGGTGAAGCCCGAGGGCATGCCGTAGGTCTTGCCCTCGACACGAACCGTGTTCATCAGGCCTTGCGGGAAATCGTCCGGCTTGATCTCGGCCGCATCCTTGGCGATCAGATCGTCGAGCGGCTTCAGCGACGTGTAGTATTGCGGGAAGTTCCACATATACATGACATCGGGCGGGTTGCCGGCGCCGAAGGCGGCGATCAGCTTCTGATCGTAGCCATCTGCGTAGGGCTCGACCTGGACCTTCACGCCCGGGTGCTTTTCCTCGAACTTCTTGGCGATTTCCTGCTGGATCGCCAGGCTTTCATCCGTGTCCCAGGTCGCAAAGCGCAAGATCTCTTCCGCGCGGGCCGTTGCGGTTCCGGCCATCGCCAGAACCATCAGCGAGCCGATAATCGACTTCCTGTTGAGCATGTTTCTCCTCCTCCTTCGGGTTACGCGACCCGCTTTGCCTTTTCCTGATTGATGAGCGCCTGCGTCTCGACATCGAGACGCCGCGCAACCGCCTGGCCCTCGCCGTCGAACAGATGGCAATGCTCGGCCGGCAGACGCAGATGCACGCGCTCGCGGGCGGAAACCGGATGCGTGCCGCGCACGACCGCGGTCATGTCGCCACCATTCTGAAGGCTGATATGGACGTGGCTTTCGGTACCGAGCCGCTCGACCAGGCGGACGTCGCCGACAAGATGGCCCTCCTCGGCGGACACCAGCTCGATCTTGTCCGGACGAATGCCGAGCGTCACCGCCTTGGGCTTTGCGATCGGTGTGGCCGAGAGCATTTCGAGCGCGAGCGGATGGGCAAGACCGCCGCCGTTGAGCGTCACCGCCGTATCGACCTGCGATGTCACTTCTGTTGTCACGAAGTTCATGCGCGGCGAGCCGATGAAGCCGGCGACGAACAGGTTGGCCGGCTGATAGAAGAGTTCGAGCGGCGTGCCGAACTGGCTGACCTTGCCCTTGTCGAGCACCACGACACGGTCAGACAGCGTCATCGCCTCGACCTGGTCGTGGGTCACATAGATCATGGTCACGCCGAGGCGCTCGTGCAGCGCTGCGAGCTCGACGCGCATGGTGACGCGAAGCCCGGCATCGAGGTTCGACAGCGGCTCGTCGAGCAGGAAGAGCTTCGGCTCACGCACGATCGCGCGGCCGATCGCCACGCGCTGACGCTGGCCGCCGGAGAGCTGGCGCGGCTTGCGAGCGAGCAGTTCCTTGATGCGCAGGATGTCGGCAGCGTTGTCGACACGGCGCTCGATCTCGTCGCGCTTCATGCCGTTCAGGGCTAGGCCGAAGGACAGGTTCTTGCGCACGTTCATGTGCGGATAGAGCGCGTAGTTCTGGAAGACCATGGCGATATCGCGCTTGGCCGAGGCGACGTCGGTGATGTCACGCTCACCCAGATGGATCGAGCCGCCATCGAGATCCTCGAGGCCGGCGATGGAGCGCAGCAGCGTGCTCTTGCCGCAGCCCGAGGGCCCAAGGAAGCAGACGAACTCGCCGTCGGCGATATCGAGGTTGATACCCTTCAAGACTTCGAGCGAACCAAAGCCTTTGCGCAAATTGTCGATGCGGATCGCTGCCAACGGGCCCTCCCTGCCGGCGGAGCACTGCTACGGCCATCGGCCGAGTTGCAGCACCAAGTTAAACGTTTATATATACGATAAAAACGTTTAACTTTCTTGTAAAGCGGAAAATAGCATTGATCCGATTTTGCTGTTGAGAGCAGCGGGCAATGACAAAACGGCCGCCCGGAGGCGGCCGTTTTTGGTCTTTTGTCTCAGACGCTTAGACGCTGAAGCGTATCGTCCAGCGCATTGAGGAAGCGGTCGCAATCCTCGGCGCTGAAGGGCGCCGGCGGCTTTACCTTCAGCACATTGTGGTGCGGTCCCTCGCTGCTCAAGAGAATGCGGTGCTTGCGCTTCATCTCGGCAATGACGAAATCGAGCTCACGCGCCGCCGGCTCCAGCGTCTCGCGGTTGCGCACCAGCTCGATGCCGTTGAAGAGGCCGTGCCCCCTGACATCGCCGATAATCGCGTGCTTTTGAGCGAGTGCCCGTGCGCCGTCCATCAGCCGGTCGCCGACGACGCGGCAATGGTGCATCAGCCGCTCGTCGCGGATGACGTCGAGCACCGCAAGGCCGATCTCGGCCGAAACCGGATTGCCGCCGAAGGTGTTGAAATACTCCATGCCGTTGGCAAACGAGGCGGCGATCGCCTCGGTCGTGACGACGGCGGCCATCGGGTGGCCGTTGCCGATCGGCTTGCCCATGGTGACGATATCGGGCGTAACGCCCTGCAACTCGTGCGCCCACATGTGGCTGCCGACGCGACCGAAGCCGACCTGCACCTCATCGGCAAGGCAGAGGCCGCCGGCCGCGCGCACATGCGCATAGGCTTCGCGCAGATACCCGTCCGGCAACGACAGCTGACCGCCGGTGCCGAGAATGCCCTCGCTGAAAAACAGCGCCGGACGACGGCCCTCGGCGGCAAGGGCCGCCACCTGGCTACGCACGTCCTCGGCATACTTCCGGCCGGCATCCGCGTCGCCATAACGATAGCGCCCGCGATAGAGATCCGGCATTTCGGCGACCTTCACATGCGCCGCCTGCCCCTCGCCGCCCTTGCCGGCGAACTTGTAGGGGCTGACGTCGATCAGGCTCGACAGATGGCCGTGATAGGCGTGGTCGACGGTGATGATGTCGCGGTTGCCGGTATAGGCACGCGCCAGGCGGATCGCGAGGTCGTTCGCCTCGCTGCCGGAATTGACGAAGAAGCAGACGTTGAGCGGGTCCGGGAACTGCGCGGCGAGCCGACGGGAGTATTCGACCAACGAATCGTGCAGATAGCGCGAATTGGTGTTGAGCTTACTCATCTGCGCCTGCGCTGCCTTGACGACGCGCGGGTGGCAATGGCCGACGTGGCAGACATTGTTGACCATGTCGAGCCAGCGCGTGCCGTCCTCGTCGATCAGATGCGCGCCCTCGCCGCCAACGATCTTCAAGGGGGTGGCGCTATAGGCGATGCTCAACGACCGGCCGATGCGGCGATGACGCTCTCGGACCAGGAATTGCTTGTCGCGCGGCACGATCACCGAGACCGGAACCGAAAGGCCAAGCACGACGCTCGGATCCGGGCTCACCTCGCGCCAGACCTGCCATTGGTCACCCACGCCGACGCCGTGCATCTGCCCAGCAAGGCCGAGATGATCGGTAACGACCTGGAAATGCAGATGCGGCGCCCAGTTGCCGTTTTCGTCAGCGGAACCGAAGGTGGCAAAAACTTCGCCCTTGGCGATCGCCTGCCCGTCGGTGAGCTTGGCAACGCTGTCGCGTGACAGGTGACCGTAAAGCGTCCAGAAGCGAACACCGTTTTCGATCTCGTGTTCCAGCAGAACGGTCGGACCGAAACCAAAGGCGACCGCGTCGTCGTGAATGAAGGCGACCGTGCCGGCGAAGGGCGCCGAGACCGGCTCGCCTGCCGGCGCGAAGATGTCGACGCCGAGATGCACCGAGCGCCGTGCGCCCTCGACCGATGTCTCGTAAGCGTCACCCTGATAGATGCCGCGATCCTCGCCGTAAATACCGATGCCGAAGGCGGCACGCTCGCTGCCGATCTGGGCCATGATGCGGGCTTCGGCTTCCGCCGCGTCGAGGTTTGCCCATTGCGCGGCTTCAGGTCCCGAGGCGGAGAAATCGAACACCGTCACCTTCGGCTTTTTGACCGAGGGCTGAACGATCGGCGCGAAGTCATGCGCGTTCTTTTCGAGCCAGCGAACGACGGCGGCGGCCTGCGGGATCGGTGCGAAACCGCAGGCGTCGCGGATGCGCGCGATGGCGATTGCACGGTTTTCGCCCTGCAGGCGATTGAGTTCGCGCCAGACATCCTCCTGGCTGACGAGCAGATAGGTATTTTCGGGATTGTCGCGGATCTGCTTTGCCGCCATGCAAATGCTGACGGCGTAGCGGGTCATGACCAGATCGAAGACCAGTTCGACTTCCGCCTCGCTCAACGGATTGACCTGGTGGTAGGCACCGGCAAGGGCTGCGACCGTGCCGACCGGATCGGCAGCCCCGATCAGCGCATAGGCGGAAGCGACCGCGATCTCGATCACCCGCCAGGTCTCGACCATATCGCCGAAGTCGAGCAGGCCGCTGACCGTTCCGTCCTTGTCGAGCAGCACGTTATAGTCGTTGGCGTCGTTGTGAATGACCTGCATCGGGCACGACGCCAGACGCGGAAGCACCGCCGCGGCAAAGCGGTCGAGGATCGCATCGACCGCTTCGCGCTTGTCGTCACCGCCGATCAGCTCCACATGCTTGCGGTGCATGTCGGCGCGGCCGATGTCCCAGGCATAGAGCCGCTTGGCACCGGCATGGGAAAAATCTTCAAGGCTGCGATCAAGTCCGGCGAGCAGGCGCCCGAGGCTTTCGGCGCTTGCCGTATCGCGCCGCGGCGCCTTCGCCCAGATATCGCCCGGCAGCCAGGAGAGAAGCCGTGCGGTGCGCGGACCCCGAAGTTCGATCCGGCTGGTGACACCGCCTGAACGATCACAAAACGCCCTCGAGACCGGCAGGCCCGATGCCTTGGCCGCGAGGTGTTCGAGCACAGCCACCTGCATGTCCAGTTCGTCCGCATCGCCGGCGGCGTGCAGTTTCAGCAGGTATTCCTGGCCATCGGCGGCGGAGACGCGATAGTTGAGATCGTGCTCGCCCGGTAGCGGCGACAGGCTCGCCTCGATGCCGTAGGTCTCGGTGAGCCAGGCCCGGATCGTCGCCATTTCCTGCTCGGTTCTCAAATCTCTGTCCATATTCACTGTCCTGTCACCACGAAACCCGGCGCCCGTCATAGGCGCGGAAACTGCCGCTATCGGCCAAACCTGTGCGGTCGATGATCGCCTTCAACCCGGTCGCACTTTGAGCCACCGAAACGACGGCCTCGCTGCCGCCCATGTCCGTCTGCACCCAGCCCGGATGCAGCGAAACGACGGAAATCCCGTCGCGCTTCAGATCCTGGGCAAGCTTGACCGTCGCCATGTTCAGCGCCGCCTTGGAGCAGCGGTAGGCATAGTCGCCGTCATCATCGTCGAGCGTGCCTTCGGCGAGCGACCCGGCCCGGCTGCTGATATTGGCGACGACAGGCTGTTTGCCGGCGCACAGGTTCGGAAGCAGCGCCCGCGTCACCAAGAGCGGCGCCAGCGCATTGACGCGCATCACGTCGAGAAAATCGCCCGGTTCAAGCGTCGCAAGGCCCCCGACATCGCCGCGCACGGCCGCGTTGTTGATCAGCAGGTCGATCGCAACGCCCTGGAGCGACCGCCCAAGGGCGTCGATCGATGCCGCATCGGCAACATCGAGCGCCAGCCGTTCCGTCGAACCTTCGCTCGAGATCGGCCTCCGCTGGCAGGCAATCACCCGCCAGCCGTCTTCGACGTAAAGCCGCGCGAGTTCCGCGCCGAGGCCGCGGGAGGTTCCCGTGATCAACACCGTGCGGGGTCTAGCGGTGCTTGATGTCATATTTCCGCTCGACCATGTTGACGAGGCTGGCGGCAGCCAGCGTCAGGAAGATGTAGAAGATCGCCGCCGAGTTGTAGGGTGCAAACGGCAGGAAGCTTGCCGATTGGAACTCGCGCATGCGCTGGGTGATGTCGCGGATCGACAGGATCGACAAGAGCGACGTGTCTTTGAGGATCGCGATCAGTTCGTTGCCGAGCGGCGGAATGATGATGCGGAAGGCCTGCGGCAGCACGACGAGGCGCGCCGTCTGCCAGCGGTTGAGACCGATGCTGCGCGCCGCCTCTATCTGGCCGACCGGGATCGCGTTGATGCCCGAGCGGAAGATTTCGGCGAGATAGGCCGAATAGGCGAGCGCCATGGCGACGATGCCGCGCATCAGGTTTGGTGGATCGAGCACGCCTTGTGTCGCGTCCTTGAGCGCCCCGCTTAAGGGCAAGCCCACATAGAGCACGATCACCAGCATGGGGATGCCGCGGATCGTATCGACGATGAACTCCGAGCCGATCGCCAGCGGATGGCGCTGATGCAGATAGCCGCCGAAGGTCAAGAGACCAAGTATGATCGCAAGCACGGCGACGGTGACACCGGCGGCACGATCGCGATCGTTCAGCGCCTCGGTCTTCCAGAGGACGGGCATGTCGGCGGGCGCGGAAGCGGCCGGCAGCAGGGCACCTGAAACGCCCTCACCCTTGGCAATCGAGGCGAGCGCCTCGGCCGGGCCGACGAAGGTGCGCACCGGCGTTTCCGTCTGCGGCGCACCGTCATACTGGCCGAAGCGCACCGCGCTGATCAGGCCCGCCGGCGTGTTGGTGACGATGCCGACCTTGCCCTCAAGCGTGCCGGCGAGCACGTAGGTGTCGCGCGGCTGCATCAGGAACCAGCCGGCCGCAACCGCCAGCACAAGGGTGGCAATGGCAAAATAGAGGCTGGTTCTAACTGTTGAATGCAGTTGCAGCAGCCCGACCCAGACAAGACCCATGAGCGCCGCCAGGATATAGGCGGCGATCGCGGCGCGGATGGTGGTCGCGACCCCGGCCGCAAAGGCGATATGGGCGAAGAAGAAGACGAAAACCAAACCGGCGCCATTGGTGAGACCAAGGATCCAGCGGGCGACGCGACGCGCCTTTCCGTCGGAAGGGGCATCCGGACGGCCGCTCAGGAAATGAAGCCCGAGGCCGATCAGCGTGACGGCGAGATAGGCGGGGAACAGCCAGGCTTCGACGCCCTGCACCATCAGGTCCGCGGCTTCCGTCAACTGCCGGGGCGTCACGCCCTTGACGATCAGCGTCGACTTGAACGGATCGACGCCGTTGGCGACGACGGATGCGATGAAGGGGTGGATGTTGTGGCCGATGACGAGAACGGCGGCGGCAGCCAGATTGAGCAGCGCCGCAACGTTCGCAAGCCGCGGGCGCGGCGCCTTGGCGCGCGAGAACACGAGCACGGCGATGCCCGAGGTAAACGCGATCGCGAGCGCCAGAAAGCCCGGCACGAAGGCCGACGAGCCGTTCTCGACACCGAGAATCGCCCGCAGCGAGCGCTGATAGTCGCCGGAGGAGATGAACAGATAGATGATGAAGGGCAGCGCGGTCAGGATGATCAGATTGCTCGGACGCACGCTTCTCAGGAACGACATTCATTCCTCCGGGGCACAGGACAGACAAACAGACGACCCGGAGCGCGGCACGCTCCGGATCCGATCGATTTCAAAGGCTTACTTGAGGCCCCAGTATTTGCTGATCAGCTGGTCGAGCGTGCCGTCGTCCTTGATCATCTTCAGGCCTTCGTTGAAGGCCGCGACGTTTTCGTCGCCCTTGCGGAAGACGAGGCCGAGCGGATCGGATTCGAGATCCTTGATGGCAACGACGAGCTCGCCCGCGAACTCGCGCTCGTAGGCAGCCGCATTGGCGCCGTTGATGACGACGCCGTCGACGTCCTTGTTCTTGAGCGCGATGATCGCGGCGCTGAACGTGTCGTAGGCGGCGACGTTCTCCTTGCCGACGACGCTTTCGGCAACCTGGGCGTCGGTGGTGTTGGCCTGGGCCGAAAGCTTCCTGCCGGCGTCCTTGAAGGCGTCGAGCGTGATGCCCTGGTCGTCAGCACGCATCAGCACGGCCTGACTGTTGACGATGTAAGGGTCGGAAAAGTCCATCGCCTTCTTGCGTTCCTCGGTGATCGAGACGCCCGATGCGACAAGGTCGAAGCTGCCCTGGTCGAGGGCTGCGAAGATGCCGTCCCAGCCGGTGGTGATGAATTCGGCCTGGCAGTTGATCTTGGCGCAGACGGCATTGACGACATCGACGTCGAAGCCGACGACCTGTCCGGTTGCCGGATCGATGCTTTCCATCGGCGGCGAGGTCGTGTCGGAGCCGACCTTCAAGAGCTTGCCGCCGAGATCGGCGGCGTGCGATACGCTCGAAGCAAGGGCCGCAATGGCCAGGGCAATCATCAGTTTTTTCATGGTTCTCCTCCTTGGATGATTAGTTTTGGATTAGACGGCCGCCGAGATTGTCGGGTTGGCGCTCAATCAGCGTCGGCCGGAAGACCTGCCTCAGCACCTTGGGGTCCTCCCCCTCCATACGGCGCAGCAGGAATTGACCGAGCGTGCGACCAAGCACCTCGATCGGCTGATAGAAAGTGGTGATCGGTGGCGTGAAATAGGCGCTGACATTGATGTCGTCATAGGCGATGACATCGACATCGACGCCGACCTGGCGCCCGAGGCTGCCGAGGCCCGAGAGCACGCCGAGCGTGGTGGATTCGTTGATGCAGACGAAGGCGGTCGGCGCGTCGTCGAATTGCAGGAAATCGGTCACCGTCTTCCGTCCGAAATGGGTCGAGAGATCACCCTCGGCAATCAGATCCGTCGGGGTTTCCAGGCCGACCTCGCGAAACGCCCGGACAAAGCCGTCGATCCTGTCGAGCGCGTAGGAAAGCCGCCGTTCCGGATTGACCAGCGCGATCCGCCGGTGGCCGCCGGCGATCAGCCGCGCGGTCGCCGCATGCGCGGCCCATTCGTTGTCGATGTCGACATGGGCATAGTCGAGATCCCCGCGGCAACGTCCCATCGAGACGAAGGGGAAATCCTCGCCGACGAGCAGATCGATGCGCGGATCGTCGGCGAGGATGCCGGAGAAGATCAGCCCGTCGGCAAGCCCCTGGTCGACGATGCGGCGCGCCGCATCCGCGCCATCGGCGGCATCGCGGATGACATGCACGGACATGCGGTAGTCGGTGCCTTCGAGCGCCTGACTGATGCCGCTCAGGGTCTGGGTGTATTCGACGCCGTCCCATTCATAGTCGCGCGCCGCGGTCACCGGCATCAGCACGGCCGCCTGAAAACTCTTGCCGGTGCGAAGCGCCATGCCGCGAGCGTTGGCTTGGTAGCCGACTTCGCGTGCCGCCTTGTAGATGATGTCTCTGGTCGCGGGCGCAACCACGGGCGATTCACGCAGGGCCTTGGAGATCGTGGCAATGGAATAGCCGGTCATCTCCGCCAGGGTCTTGATCGTCGGCGTCGGTGTGCGTCGCGCCCTGTGCATCTCAGCCGCCATGCACCCTCCCAGGCTTAGGCCTTCTCCTGGAGACCAGAGGTAACAGCCAATAAAAACGTTTTCAAGAAAAATAAAAACGTTTTTATTCCTGTCACACAGCAAACGCTACGCGACGCCGGACGCGCGTCTGCGCGCCCTGAACAACGGGAGGGGTTGGAACGGTGCGTGCGCGGCCCGCTAGTGAGCGGTGTAGGCGCCATCGACGAGGTGAACGCTTCCCGTGATGAAGCTTGCCTGTTCCGACAACAGGAAACAGATCAGGGCCGCCACTTCCTGCGGCGTGCCACGGCGTCCCATCGGCTGCAGCGACATCATACGCCGGCTGCTGGACACGTCGGCATTTTCGCCCGATAGCGGCGTGTCGATCCAGCCGGGCGCCACCGCATTGATGCGGATACCGCTACGGGCGTACTCGATCGCAGCGGCCTTCGTCAGCCCGACCACAGCGTGCTTGGCCGCCGTGTAGGCGGCGGCTGTCGGCAGAGCGACGGAACCGAGAATGGACGTCGTGTTTACGATCGCGCCGCCACCCTGCGCCGCCATGGCCGCGATCTCGTATTTCATGCAATAGAAAACGCCGTGAAGGTTGACGTCCATCAGCGCGTGCCAGCTGTCGATTGGATAGTCGGCGGTTGCCTTGCGCACGCCGTCGATCCCGGCATTGTTGACTGCGAGATGCAGGCCACCACAGGTCTGAACGGCGTAGTTCACCAGCTTTTCGACGGCGGCAGAATCGGCGACATCAAGCGCGACGTGATGGGCCTTGCCTCCATTCGCGCAAATATCTTCGACGACGAGACGCACTGCGTCGGCATCGACATCGGCAGCAATGACTTCCGCGCCCTCGGCCGCGAGTTGCCGGCATACGGCCGCGCCGATTCCTGAACCGGCGCCGGTCACCACAGCGACTTTGCCAGTGAAGCCTAAATTCATACCGTCATTTCCAGTTGTCACGCTCGACCAACCGAGCGTGTGCGACATCGCAAATCATTTCATGCATTCGATGCGAGGCACAGATTTATCGACCCACCGTCCACAGAAAGACGCGAAAAACACCAGCACTTTTAATGAGATTTCCGAGAACGATCCAGATTCGTCCGCACGAATACATCACTCTTGCGCAGACTTTCCCGCGGAACGTGCATAAATATCTCCTGTCCCGACCGCATAGGCTGACGCATGGTTTAGTTTGACTGATCGGAACTTTGCCGGCAAATATTGTAATGCTAAAAGCGAGTCGGGGTGTACCATTTTTCTCAGCAGGTAAAGATGGACAATCAGCGCATTACTCGAAGAGCCCTGTTCATCAGCAGCCTTGGCTTGCTGGCCGGGTGCAGTTCAAGCTGGCAGGGCGTTTCGTTCCCATCGCTGTACGGTGGCACACCGGGTGTGGATCCACGCTACCGAAAGAGACACGTCCGGTACGACGGCAAAGAACCGGCCGGAACAATCCTCGTCGATACATCGCAACGCTACCTCTATTCGATCGAAAACGGCGGATGGGCGATGCGTTACGGGATCGGCGTCGGGCAGGAAGGGCTCACACTCAAAGGGCGAGCCATCGTCGGTCGCAAGGCTGAGTGGCCATCATGGACGCCGACCGCAAGCATGATCCGACGCAAACCGGAACTGGCGCAATACGCCGGCGGCGTTACAGGCGGCCCTCACAACCCTTTGGGCGCGTCGGCTCTATACCTTTATCGCAACGGCCAGGACACCAAGTTCCGGCTCCACGGCACGAATGCACCCTGGACTATAGGACAGGCAGTTTCGAACGGCTGCATACGTCTAACCAATGATGACATAGTCGATCTCTACGCACGGACACCAGTTGGAACTCCGGTATTGATCATTTGATAACGTACGCTATCTCCCTTCCGTATTGGAGTAGGGCGGGAATGTTCCGAAACACAGTTTGGATTTTGGTAACGATAAAGCGGACAGGGAGTGTGCTCTTTCCGCACTAGGCCGAATCGTGAATTGCTACTAATACTGTAATCGTTGCCTTCGAATAACCATTCCGACCACAGAGGAAAGGACATATTGATGAGCAGAATCCTAATCGTTACAGTTGCGTTGCTTTCCGTCGCCAGCCTCGCGGCGTGCGGAACCATCGGCAAAGGCAAAGGCAAGGCCCCGCCACCCGTGGCGGCAGAACCGGCGCCCGTTTACAAATAATTCTGACCTTGGTTCGGGGAGGACCATCGTCCTCCCCGCCCTGTCTGATCGTGGCCAGCCCGGCCACTCGTAGGGGTGCGCGGACCGAAAGCCGTAAGTGGCATTCTCGTGTGCTCATCAGAATTCGGGAAAGATGGCGCAGGAATGATGCGTTCACGAGGTCTTATTTCGTTCGCCGTATTGGCCACAATGGCGCTCACGGCGTGTCAATCGCAGGATAAGGGCCCACAGCCGCGGTTTGTCTCAAGCTATGCGGGCACATCGCAACAGAGCAATCAGGGCTACTTCATCGAGTTCCGCTCTCGTTATGCGCTCAGCTACGGGCACTCCTATGTAATTTTCGGCCAGCTCAGCAAGTCGGGAGCAATGGTCAATCCGGAAGTTGCGGGGCTTGCACCCGCCACAAGCGATACCGCCCCCTATGTTATTGGCCACCTTCTGCCGGTTCCGGCCGAAACTGGCGCCAGCGACGGCGACCTGGAGGAACAATACAGGTCCGCGAGCTGGCGCGTCATGTTGACGGAAGCGCAATATCGCGACGTCGTTGCCAAAATCCGGAAGCTCAAGTCCGAAGCCCGCTTCTGGCAGGCGTCGATCTACAACTGCAACGCTTTCGTTGCCGACATCGCGCGATCCATGGGTTACAAGACACCTGGCATCTGGCTAAGGCCGCAGCAGTTCATCACGCGGCTGCGAGAGATGAACGGCGGCTAGCGGGCGAGCGCGCCACGCCACGCCTGACCAGGCACAAGGAAACGCCTTCATCGCCCGGCAACGGTGTTCTCGACCGCTGCGGTTTTATTGCCTTGTCAGGTCCGAGCGACGCATGGCAGTCTCGTGCGTGATTGCCACCTGCGGACCAGCATCCGCACAAAAGAGCTTGGGTGAGCCAACGTGAACATGTCTGCCGCTTCCATCGGCGAAATCGTCTGGGTCGTGGGCATCATTGCCTGGTATGTCGTCCGTTACCCGTTCGAACGCCGCGCAAGGCGTGTGCGGGTGATGAGCAACCGTCGATCGACGACCGATACGATTGGCCTGGCTGCTGCTTCGCTCGGCCTTGCCATTGTGCCGGCACTCTATGTGGCGACGGGAATTCCGAGATTTGCCGACTACGTCGCCCAACCTTGGCTGGTCGGGCTTGGGGCGTTCGTGTTCGCCGCCGCGATCTGGACCTTCCGTCGAACGCATAAGGAACTCGGCCGCAACTGGTCCATTTCGCTGGAAATTCGCGAAAAACACAAGCTGATCAGCACGGGCCCTTACGCCACCGTCCGCCACCCGATGTATACGAGCTTCCTGCTTATGGGACTCGGCCAGATGCTGCTGCTGTCGAACTGGATGGTCGGACTTGCGGGGCTTGTTGGTTTCGCTGTTCTTTTCTTCCTGCGCGTGGGCAAGGAGGAGCGCCTGATGCTGGAATTCTTCGGGCCCGAATATCGCGACTACATGGACAGGACGAAGCGAATTATACCCTATATCTACTAGAGGTGGCACTATGCGGGGCCGACCGATCAAGCTTTCCGCCGCACGACGCCTCGTCGGCGATCTGATGCGATTTTCCATCGGCGTGCCTCGGGTCACGGTGCAGCGGCAGATGGACATCAGCGCGTTGCACAAAGCCCGGGCAAGCCGCTCGGACCGGCCATCGTGGGTGGTGCTTTTTCTCAAGGGCTACGGTTTGCTCTCGCAGGAGACACCAGACTTGCGCCGGGCCTATATCAAGCTTCCGAGACCGCAACTCTATGAGTACCCCGGAAGCATCGCGTCCGTGGCACACGAGCGCGAGTACGAAGGCGAGCGAGTCGTTCTCCTCAGCACGATCAAGACACCCGAACGGCGATCCATTGCCGAATTGAGCGCCCTGCTCCAGGAGGCCCGATCCCGTCCCGTGCCCGAGATCAGGGAATTTCGGCGGGCGTTGAAGATCGCGCGCCTGCCGGCGCCGTTGCGGCGGCTGCTGATGTGGCTCAGCCTGAACATGGGGCGTCAGCGGGGCCACCGCTTCGGTACCTTCCAATTGTCTGTCTACTCCGGCCTGGGTGCTGAATCGCTCAATCCGCTGACGCCGCTCACCACCATCTTCAACTATGGGCCTATCGGTGACGACGGATCGGTTACCGTGAGAATCCACTATGACCACCGCGTCATGGACGGCGCCAACGTCGCGCGCGCCCTGGCGCGTTTCGAGGAAATATTGAACGGCGAGATCGCCGACGAGGTGGCAGGCCTTACGAAAGCCGACGACAGTGCGCCCATCGCTGCGCCGGAGCCTTCCGCATGACATCGCAGCACCCACCACGAGCCGCCATTGTCGTCGTCGGAGCGTCCCGGGGTATCGGCAGAGCAATTGCCGAGCTTGCCGCGCGAGACGGCGCGCCGGTCGTTCTGGTCGCGCGGTCCATCCAAGGCTTGCGCGTCGTGGAGGCTGCGATCAACCAGGCGGGCGGCGAGGCATTCTCCTTGCCAGTCGATCTTGCCGCCCCCGATGCCACGCGCATCCTCGACGAATTTCTCGCGCGCGAAGGCCTCGTCTGCGACGTTCTTGTCAACAGCGCCGGCTATGGCCTGCGCGGCGCGGCGACCGCTTTGCCGATTGCCGACCAGATCGGCATGATCGACGTCAATGTACGCGCGCTAGCGGCCCTGACCTTGCACCTGTTGCCGGGCATGGTCGCGCGCGGCCGCGGCGGCATCATCAATCTGGCCTCCGTCGCCAGTTTCACGCCCGGCCCGTACATGGCGATGTATTATGCGAGCAAAGCCTTCGTTCGTTCCTTCTCCGAGGCGCTTTACCAGGAGACGCGAAAGACGGGCGTAACCGTGACCTGCGTTGCGCCGGGACCGGTGTCGACCGAATTCCTCGAAAAATCCGGCGCCAACAGGGCGGCCTTGTTCAAAGCGCTTCCGAAGGCCACACCGGAATACGTGGCAAGATGCGCCTGGCGCGGTTTCAAGGCCCGGCGGCGGCTGGTCATTCCCGGCATGTCCGCCAGGCTGGCGATCCTGATGGCCAGCCTTCTTCCCTCCTCAGCGCTTCTGCCGCTTGTCGGTCGCCTGCAACTGCGCGGAAACGACCCCTGCCCTTGCGGATCCGGCAAGCAACTCAAGCACTGCTGCCGCGCAGGCCACGCCAAAGGCGGACCGGCCCCGGCGTGATCCCCTTCGCAGCCTGTTCTCGTCCGGCACCTCGCCAAAATGCGCCGGGTGCAGGCGGACCCTGGCCATGGCGATCAGTGGGCTTCGGCGCCTGCAGGGAGGAAATGCGCCTCCCACTCGCTTTTCGGAATTTCATCGCCGACCTGAAACTCGAACCGCACGACGCTTTTGATATCCGGCGCCACAGCGCAGCCAAACTTGATGTTGAACCAACGCCCCCTGCTGCGGAAGGCGGCGCCATCGGCGCGGAGGTCCCGCCCCGTCAGGAGGATATTCGACGTGGCATAGGCGACGAGCAAGTCGGGGTTAAAGTCGACGCGCCAGCGATGAACCTGCTCCATCGCCTCGAGATTGCAGAGCTGGACGATCCGCTCGTCGGCGGCAAGCTGCGAAAGTCCTTCCAGCGCCTGTCTGCTGCGTGAATCGGCCAGTATCGCCGCCGAGAAGAACCGCTTCGCTTGTACCACCGGCTGGGCAGCCGGGGGCAGCGTGGCTGCTTCCGCAGCAGGCGCCGTCTCCGGGACGGAATGCGCGATGGGCGGCGCATCTTGCGGTCCGAGCACGGACTGCACCACCTCAGAGCGTGGGAGCGGCAATTCCAGTATCTGAACGGCGATCCCCTCGTCCGGGCTCGGAACAGGTGGCCGCGGTGACGGGAGGAGGAAAAGCGCCAACACGACGAGCGCATGAAGGACGAGAGCAAGCGTCAGGCTTGGCCAGATCGGTGTCTCATTGCGACGATGCGTTACTGCCTGCACCGATCAGATCATCCCATGCGCGCTATCAGGGCCGGAAACATCACGGCCACTCCTGGCGCCAGCGACACTACCACCAACGCGACAATAGAAAAGCCGCCGCCGACAATCTGCCAGCGACGGCTTGATATCCGTGTTTTGGGCGACGCCTGCGACCAGTATCAATCCATATCGTCGTTGTCCGGCGCGCTCATGTGGTCGCGGTTGCCGTAGATGATCTCGCGCTTGCCGACGTGGTTCGCCGGGCCGACGAGGCCCTCCTTCTCCATGCGCTCGACCAGCGAGGCCGCACGATTGTAGCCGACACCGAGGCGGCGCTGGATGTAGGAGGTCGAGCACTTCTTGTCGCGCAGCACCACCTTGACCGCCTGGTCGTAGAGCTCGTTGCCGTCTTCCGACGCAAGCGCGCTCTTGTCGAAGACCGGGGTCTCCTCCTGCGGCTCTTCTTCCTCTTCTTCCGCCGTGACGGTGTCGAGGTATTCCGGGCGCCCTTGCGTCTTCAGGTGTGCGACCACGTGTTCGACTTCCAGATCGGAGACGAACGGGCCATGGACACGGGCGATACGCCCGCCGCCCTGCATGTGCAGCATGTCGCCCTGGCCGAGCAGCTGCTCGGCACCCTGTTCGCCGAGGATCGTGCGGCTGTCGATCTTCGAGGTCACCTGGAACGAGATGCGGGTCGGGAAGTTCGCCTTGATCGTGCCGGTGATGACGTCGACCGAGGGGCGCTGCGTCGCCATGATCAGGTGAATACCGGCAGCGCGCGCCATCTGCGCCAGCCGCTGGATCGCGCCTTCGATCTCCTTGCCGGCGACCATCATCAGGTCGGCCATCTCGTCGACGATGACGACGATATAGGGCATGGGCGCCAGGTCCATTTCCTGCTGTTCGAACAGCGGCTCGCCGGTGCCCTTTTCGAAGCCGGTCTGGACCGTGCACATGACCGGCTCGCCCTTTTCACGGGCAGCGGCGGCACGCTGGTTGTAGCCGTCGATGTTACGCACACCGAGCCGCGACATCTTGCGGTAGCGGTCTTCCATCTCGCGCACCGCCCACTTCAGCGCCATCACCGCCTTCTTCGGGTCGGTAACGACGGGGGTGAGCAGATGCGGGATGCCGTCATAGACGGAGAGTTCGAGCATCTTCGGATCGACCATGATCAGGCGGCATTGATCCGGGCTCAAGCGATAGAGCAGCGACAGGATCATGGTGTTGATCGCGACCGACTTGCCCGAGCCGGTGGTGCCGGCAACGAGCAGATGCGGCATCTTCGCAAGCTCGGCGATAACAGGCTCGCCACCGATCGTCTTGCCGAGGCACAGCGCCAGCTTGTAGCCGGTCTTGCGGAAATCGACGGATTCGATCAGCTCGCGGAAATAGACGGTCTCGCGGGTCGCATTCGGCAGTTCGATACCGATGACGTTGCGGCCGGGCACGACCGCGACACGGGCCGAAAGCGCCGACATGGAGCGGGCGATATCGTCGGCAAGGTTGATGACGCGCGATGACTTCACGCCGGGTGCCGGTTCGAATTCATAGAGCGTGACGACCGGGCCGGGACGCACATGGATGATCTCGCCCTTGACGCCGAAATCTTCGAGCACGCTTTCAAGCAGGCCGGCATTCTGTTCCAGCTGCTCCTGCGTCATGAAGAAGCCCTGGCCGACCGGCGCTTCCTGCAGCAGTTCTTCGGACGGGAATTCATAGCCGTCGGCGCTCGGCGCGCGGTCGGTCGAGCCGATGGGCGGCATGTTGCTCGGCGCGCGGGTCACCTGCGCCGGCATGGTGATCGCCGCCTTCGTGGCGACCGGCGCCGGCTGTTCGATTTCGACCGGTTCGGCGTCGATGATTTCAGCGGCGGCGACAGACGCCGGTTCTTCAGCCACGGCAACGGGAGTCGGGGCAACGTCGGCAAGCGGCTGCGATGCCGGCATATCCTCGGGCTTTGCCCCACGAACGTCCACGACGCGGAACAGCGAGGTGATCGCCGTCGGCGGCACGCGGCGGATTTCAACTTGGCGCACGGGCGCTGGCGGCGTGACCGCAGCGGGCGCGACAACGGCAGGAGCGATAACGGGCGTCATCGCTGCCGGCGCGTGCGTCTCGACATAGGGCTTCGGATGCGCGGCTTCGGCGCCCGCAACCTCTGCATCGTCGGCCGGGCCGAATTCGAAGAAGGCGAAGTCCGACAGGAAGACGGAATGCGCAGCGCTCTGATCGACGGGAGCTTCGGCTGAGGTCGGAGCGGGCGTGGGCGTCACTTCGGCAACCGGTGCGGAAACGGCGATCGGCGTCGTCAGCACCGGCGCAAGGGCGACGCCCTCATCGGCCGGCGCTTCGACGCGCTCGAGCATGGCCGGCTCGATCGTGTTTTGTGCCGCGGTCCAGGTCGGCAGCTGGTTGGTCAGCATACGCAGCAGTTCGGACGGGCTGTAGGACGGCAGCGCGACCTCGGCCTGCAGCACCTCGTCAGCAGCAGCGGCCGAAGCTTCCATCGGCGCGGGTTCGACCGGAGCCGTCGCGACGGGCTCGACGGTTTCGACCAGGACCGGAGCAGGCTCCGCCGCCACCGCGACGATCGCCTCTTCGGCTTCGGTAACCGTTTCGCTTTCTTCGACCTGCGGCGCGCGCCGCTTCATGAATTCGCGCTCGGGCGTGCGGGTAAAGCGCACGTTCGGGGCCAGGAAGAAATGGCTCTCCCAGGTGGAATCACCGTAGTGGCCGGCAATCTCCGAGAGGGTCGGCAAGGGTTCGCTCATCGTCGACGTCACCTGTGCAGGAGCGTAGGCGGAACCCTGCCCATAGAGGCGGGTCGCACGGCTCGCGGTTTCGGCCTGCTGGTTTGCCGGCCGGCGGGGCGCCGCCGGCGCCTCGTACAACTGATAGGGGTCGGCGGGGTCCGCCTCATGGGTGGGCATACCGCTCAACGCATCATCCTGCGGACCATCGAAATAATCCGCCTGGTTTGCATCATGCAAAGCAGCCTGTGAGAAGTTTGTCCTGGGAATACGCATGGGTCCTGGAAGAGCTAGAGACATCGCCGCGGGGCCTTCTAAGCGATAGGAAATGAAGGTTAACAAGTCCCTTCCAACGCCCCGTTTCGAACCGGACTCGACGGTCGATTGCCGTCTTTCTGTGGGCTTGATGCAACGGCGAGGCCCGACGCCCCAAGGCGACCGCGACATCCCGTCGCCGCCCTCGCACGGCCGAAAATATTTCTTGGATGAAGGCGATATCGGCGCTCGCTAAGGGATGCCCACGGTGGCTCGCCACCGGCTCCACCGGGAAAACGAATCGGGCCCGCGTGAGCGCATCACGCGGGCCCTATCGAACGTTTCTAAGACGTAGGCTTCGCTCAGCCTTCGCGGCCGGACGCAAACACCGCATGATGCCTTGCAAGCAGCTCGACGACCTCGTCGATGAAGGCGGGATCGACATCGGCCGAGAACTCGATGCGGGCATTCTTGCCGTCGCGCTTGAGCTTGGCAAAGGCGCGCCCGCCGGCGTCGACCAACGCTTCCGGCTTGGTCGCCGCTGCATCCGGCTTCGGCTTGCGCGACAGGCGGGTGAAGACGATCTGGAACCGCTGGTCGCTTTCGGCTTCGAGGAAGCGGCGCGCGCGGCACTCTTCCTGCGCCAGTTCCACGGTCGCCATATCCTCAAGCAGCGCGCCAAAGGCCATCCAGCGTTCGCGGCCGACCTTCGGCGCCGGGCCGATGGCGCGAGCGATCGCCGGCGGCACGCCTTCGGCCACCTGCAGCAGGCGCGACAGCTCGCTCTTCTGCACCGCGAGCGCCTCGCCGATCACCTTGCGGTCGAAGCCGCGGTCGGCGAGCGCCGACGCAAACATGGCGCGCTCGATGAAGGACAGGTTGCGCCGCTCGGCGTTTTCCTTGCCCTGCGCCAGCACCAGCTCGTCGTCGGTCAGCGGCCGGACGATGGCCTTGACCTTGATGCCGAGGCTGCGCACGGCGTTGAGGCGACGGTGACCGTAGGCGGTCTGGTAACGGCCTTGCTTCTGCGGGTGCGGACGCACGAGGATCGGCGACTGCTGGCCGCTGTCGCGAATGCTGTCGGCGAGCGCCAGGAATTCCGGATCGTCGGTCTCGCCATCGGTCAGGCGGTCGCCGACGAAGGACGCGTCGATCAGTTCCGGATCAAGCTCGACGACGCGCTCGCCCTGGTGCAGGGCCTCGCGCAGTGCGCGCGCCTCTTCCGCCTCGCGGGTGATACTGCCGAGTGAAAGCCCCATGGCCTTGATCGCGCCGGAGGCCGCCCGCGGCACGTCGGCCTGGGCTGCAGGGACGACCACCGGCTTTGCCGGCTGCGCGCTTGGTGCGGCGGGCGCCTTGTCGTCCGCTTCCGCGGCAGGTGCCGCCGGGGCGACATTGCCCGAAAAGAGTGCGCGCAGTTCGTTCTTGCGGTTGCCAGCCATGTCGGTCAGCGCCCCCAAGCCGCGTGAATGAGCGCTTCAATCTCGCCGTTGACGGCGTTCAGCGATTCGATCGCGCGGTCATAGGTGGCGCGGGTAAAATTCTCCCGCCCGACCTCGTAGAGCGTCTGCTTCGTCAGGCCGGCATCGGAAACCGCGGTGGACTTCACCATGGCCGACGTCAGCACGCGGTCGCCGAAGAGCGAGCGCATGAAGCCGACGATCTGTGCCTGCGGCCCGTCATTCGGCTCGAAGCGGGTGACGAGATAGCGCAGGAAGTCGAAATTCAGTTCGCCGCCGGCCTCGCGCACGACGCTGAGCAGATCCGAGGTCATGTAGAGGAACTGGTTCATCGAGGCGACGTCGAGCATCTGCGGATGCACGGTGACGACGACGGACGTCGAGGCGCACAGCGCCGACAGCGTCAGGTAACCGAGTTGCGGCGGGCAGTCGATGATGACGACGTCATAGTCGTCGGCGACGCTGGCCAGCGCTGCCTGCACGCGGGCGAAGAACAGCGGCCCCGCGTCCGTGCCGTTTTGGCGCGCGCCCAGAGCCTGCGGCGTCGTGTGCTCGAATTCCTGCAGTTCGAGATTGCCGGGCACCAGATCGAGACCGTCGAAATAGGTCTTGCGGATGATGTCCTTCAGCGGGCGTGCTTCGGCGTCGTAGCGGATCGCGCCATAGAGCGTGTCGTTGCCGGTGAGGTCGAGTTCCGGCTGGTAGCCGAAGAGGGCGGACAGCGACGCCTGCGGGTCGAGGTCGACGGCAAGCACCCGGTGGCCGGTCATGGCGAGATATTGCGCGATGTGCACCGAAGAGGTCGTCTTGCCGGAGCCGCCCTTGAAGTTGGTGACCGAGATCACCTGCAGATGTTCACCCGCTTCCGCATCGCGCCATTTCAGATAGCTGCGCGCCTTGGCGGCGTTGCCCTTGGCAAGGGCCTGCTCGGCCAGATGCCGGCGCAGCGCATTGATGTCGGAGAGCGAATAGGAACGGCGGCCACCAAGACCGGTATCGGGCTGCGGCCCTTCGCCGGCAAGCGAAAGCTGGCGCAGATAACCGTCGGAAACGCCGATCAGCTTGGCCGCCTCGCCCGAGGTGAAGCTGCGCAGCGTCTTCATCGCCGTCGGCGGGAACAGCCGCTCGCGCATCGCCTTCAACTGTTCGGAAAGCGCGCGGGCATCCGCCGCGATCGCCTCGTCGGCTGGGCGCCGGGCCTGGGCGTGGCCTGCATCCTGTTTTGCCTGGGTTGCCGTCATATTCATTCTGCCATACTCCTTGCGCGCGTCAGCGGCCCAACGGCGCCCCATCGCGCTAACAGAGATTCAACTCAAATACGGCCAACCGGCACTTATTCGGAAAACTCCGTAACAGAGATGCCGGAGCTTGCGATTCGCGTCAAGAGTCGGGCGCCAATCAAAGGCGCGTGCGCTTGACTGGCAGGCGGTCCGGACGCCCACAAAACGAAACGCCCGCGGGGTGGCGCGGGCGTTTGCAAACATCGAAAAAGTGAACTCAGAGCTTGGGACCGATATGATCAGGGATCGGGCACTGGTAGAGTTTGCCCTCGGTTTTTTCCCGCCATTCGGCCTTTGCCCGTGCCAAGAGATCGGCGTCGAGGATCAGGTCGAGACCGGTCGTGGCCAGTGATTTTGCCGCGTGGGCGAAAGCCTTGTGGGCGGCCGGGCTCTTGCCCTGCGCCACCACCTGCCAGGTGTGCGGCGCCGTTCCGATCGCCCAGGCGGGCGCCCAGCATTGCGCCGTCGGCGTGATCCAGCTGACGTCGCCGACATCGGTCGAGCCGGCGCGGAAATGCGACTGGCCCTCGAAATCGCGCAGGCCGAGATGCAGACCGGTCGAACCGTCCATGCGGCTGTTGGCGAAAACGTCGCCCTTGATCTGATAGAGCCGGATGCTGCTCGATATTGCTTCCTGCGTCAGGGTCTTCTGGATGTCCTTGGCAAAGGCGATATCCGCCTCGTCGAAGGGCACCGGGCCGAGCGCCACCATGTTTTCGTGGATCGCCGTTTCCAGCGCGATATTGGGCAGCAGGTTGGTCGCCGCGCGGTCGAATACGATCTCGACCTCGGTCTCCGTCATCATCGCCGCCCCCTTGGCGATCTTGTCGATGCGGGCGGCGAGCGCCAAGGCCTCCGGCATCTGCGGCGCGCGTACAAGATAGAGCGCCTCGGCGCGGGCCTGCACCACATTTGCCGCCTTGCCGCCGGCATCGGTGATCGCGTAGTGCACGCGGCAATCTTGCGGCATATGCTCCCTCAGGAAGTTGACGCCGACATTCATCAGTTCCAGCGCATCGAGCGCGCTGCGGCCGAGATGGGCACCGTTCGATGCGTGCGCGGCCACTCCCTTGAAGCGATAGTAGATTTCGAGAACGGCGAGATTGTTGGTCGAGCGTACGCCGTTGAAGGGTGCCGGGTGCCAAGTCAGCGCCGTATCGACATCGGCAAAGATGCCGGCGCGCGCCATGAAGGTCTTGCCGGAGCCGCCTTCCTCGCCGGGGCAGCCGTAATAGCGCACCGTGCCCGGCAAGCCGTTTTCCTGGAGGTAGCGGGCAAGCGCGACGGCAGCGAGCAGCGAGCCGGTGCCGAGCAGATTGTGGCCGCAGCCATGGCCCGTACCGCCGTCGACTTCGGCGCGCGCCTCGGCAACGCCGGCCACCTGGCTCAAACCGGCCAGTGCGTCGAACTCGCCGAGAAAGGCGATCACCGGCAGGCCCTGCCCGCTCTCGCCGACGAAGGCGGTGTCGATCTCCGCCAACCCGCGCGACACGCGAAACCCGTGCTTCTCCAGCATGGCGATCTGTGTCGCTACCGACTTTTGCTCATGAAAACTCAGTTCCGCGTGGTCCCAGATCGCGTCGCTCATGGCTGCGAATTCGGGCTTCAGCGCTTCGATCGTTTCGACAAGGGCGGTTCGTGCGGCCGGATTTGGCATCAATCATCCTTTTGCGACGGCGCGGGGCGCGGTCGCATCAGCAGTTTGTCTAGGGAGGTGCGGAGGGCGGCAAACGGCCGCCATCCGCTGGAGAGGAAGGGCTACGCCCGCATCAGTCGTCGAGCGTCACTTCCCAGAGGCGGGTGTTGGACTGCCAGACCGGCTGGCCGTGCAGCTTCTTGGTGGCGCCCCAGATGTCGACCATGTCGTACATGAAGATGCCGGGGACCTCTTCGAGCATCAGCTGGTGAAACTCGTCGAAGATCGCCTGGCGCTTGGCCTGGTCGGCCTCGACATAGGCCGCCTTCATCAACTCGATCGCCTTCGGGTTGTCCCACATCAGCGAGGCGTTCTTGTCCTTGTTGCCGACATAGAAGCTGTACATCAGCGCCGGATCGAGGCGCGGCGACACCGACTGCGAGATCACTTGGTAGTTGCCGGAGCGGCGACGATCGACCTGGGTCGCATAGTCGAGCACTTCGATCTGCACGTTGAGGCCGACCTGCTGCATCATCGCCTGGGCGACGACGGCAGCGGGGAAGCTCGGCACGTTGCCGCGCTTGTTGGCGATGATGGTGATCGGCTCGCCGTTGTAGCCGGCATCGGCCAGGTTCTTCTTCGCCTTTTCCAGATCCATCGGGATCTTCTTCTTCTGGACGTCGGAGTAGAAGATCGAGTCGGCCGAGACCATCGAGGCGTTGGCTTCACCGGTGCCGTTGGAGACGGCGGCGACGAGCTGGTCGAGGTCGAGCGCTTCGGCCATGGCGCGGCGAACCGCGACGTTGCTCAGGATCTTGTCGCGAGTCTGGAAGTAGAGCAGGTTCTTGCCGTTGTTCCGCTTGACGATGAGCTGCATCGTGTCGCTGTCCTTGAACTCGGCAATGAGATCGGCCGAGACTTCGGCCGTATCGAGCGCGCCCGAAAGCAGGCCGGTCTTCACGGTCGAGGCGTCCGGGATCACCATGAACTTGATGCCGTCGACGAGCGGCCGCTTCGAGCCGACCATGCCATCGGGCTTGCCGTCATTGGCGGGTGAGACGTAGTCGGCGTTCTTTTCGAGCCGGACATATTCGCCCTTCTTCCATTCCGCCCACTTGAACGGGCCGGTGCCGATGGGCGCAGTGTAAGCGCCGTCTGCGCCGACGGAATCTTGGGAGACGATGCCGGTGTAGCCGCATTCCGGCCGGGCCATCAGGCCGAGAAAGACGGCCGAAGGCTTCTCGATACTCATGGTGACGGTGGAAGCGTCGGCTGCGGCGACGCTCGTCACCTTGATCGACTTGCTGCCGTCGAAGTCGCCGGCGCAGGTCCACTTGGTCTCCGGCTTCATGTAGCGGTTCCAGTTCCAGACCACGTCTTCAGCGGTCAGCGCCTTACCGTTGTGGAACTTCACATCGTCTCGCAGCTTGAACGTATAGGTCAGGCCATCGGGCGAAACCTCGAAGCTCTTTGCGAGCAGCGGCTTCACTTCGCCGTTTTCGGCGTAGCCGACCAGTCCTTCGACGATGTGGAAGATCACCGAGTCGGTGTTGCCGTCGCGGTTGACGCCGGGCTCGTTGCTGCGGATGTCCGAGCTCTGGGCGACCGTCAGGTCACGCGCATGGCCGAGCGCGATCGCGCTCATCAGCATGGTGCCGGCAAGAAGCATGGTTTTCATGGGTTCCTCTCTCTTGTTGTTGGTTGTCGGTTCAAAATGCGCGCCAGCAGGCCTGCGACAGCTTGCCGATGGTTTCGAGCGCGATGGTGTAGCCGGGCGTGCCGTCGGGCATCAGCGCGGGCACACCGTCGGTAAAGGCAGCAATGGCGTAGAGCGGCTTGCCGTCGCGATAGACGACGCCGGCATCCATGCGGCCGCGTTTGCCACGGCCGCCCTTGCAGGCGGCGACCGTATCGAAGGGCAGCCGCGCGCGGATGCCGTAGCGAAGAATCTGGTTCTTCAGCGTCTGGACGGCAAAGGCGGCCAGCTCGACCGTAATGCCAAGCTTCGCCGCAGCCGCGGCATCGTGCTCGGCGGCGAGGATCAGTTCCAGCAGCATCACCTGGTCGGCAGCCGTCGTCGTCGTGACATCGGCCAGCGAGTGATCGGGTTTGAGCGCCAGCGGCGGAATGAGGAAGCGATGGTGGGTGCCAACCATGCCGAGCGCCTTGCAATAGCCGTCGACCTCCTCGAGCGTCAGTCGCTCGAACACCATCTTGGTGCAGACATTGTCGCTCAGCACCATCATGCCGACGATCGCGTCGCGCAGCGAAATGACGATGCCGGGCGTCAGGTAGCGGAACATGCCGCTCGCCACTTCGTGGGCGAGGCGTGCTTCGTAGGTGATGCACTCGTCGAGGTTAAGCCGCCCTTCGGATACCGCCTTCAGCGCCGCCATCATGATCGAGGTCTTGCGGGTGCTGGCGGACGGCGTTTCCTCACGCTCGCCGCGGCCGATGGTTTCACCGGTCCGAAGGTTGCGCACGAGGAAGCGGGTGACGAAGGGCTGGGCATCGGCGATCGCATGGAGTTCGGCCGCGATCATGCCGGTCTTGATTTCGGTGCTCATCTCAGGCCTCCAGACGCCATTTGAGGGTGACGCCGCCGGTCTGGTTGAGATCGAGCGCCGGGATCGCGGACAGCAGCTTGCGGGTATAGGCCTCCTTCGGCGCATCGAAGATACGATCGCGGTCGCCTTCTTCGATGATGCGCCCGTCCTGCATGACGATGACCCGGTCGGCGACCTGCTCAACGACGCCCAGATCGTGGCTGATGAACAGGCACGAGAAGCCGTATCGCTTCTGCAGGTTGGAGAAGAGTTCCAGCACCTGGGCGCGGACCGTCACGTCGAGCGCCGAAACCGGCTCATCGGCGATCAGGAACTTCGGTCGCCGCGCGATCGCCCGGGCGATCGCCACGCGCTGGCGCTGGCCGCCGGAAAGTTCATGCGGATAACGATTGGCGAAATCGGCACTGAGCCCGACTTCCTCCAGCGTTTCAAGAGCACGGCGGCGCTTGGCCGGCGTGTCGAGATCCGGCACCAGCCGCAGCGCTTCCTCGACCAGCGCCTGGATGGTCATGCGCGGATCGAGCGAGGAATAGGGATCCTGGAACACCATCTGACAGTTCAAGCGATAGTCGCGCCAGTCGGCGCTGCGCTCGCGGCCCTGGAACAGGATCTCGCCTTCGGCCTGCTGGACGAGGCCGGCGATGGTGCGGCCGAGCGTCGTCTTGCCGGAGCCGGAACCGCCGACAAGCGCCACGACCTCGCCGACGTGGATATCGACGCTGACGCCATGCAGCGCGCGCTTCGGCTCGTGGCGGCGGAACAGCCCCTTGCGGCCCGGATATTCGACCACGATGTTGCGTGCCGAAACCATCGGCGTGCGCGTCGTGTCGAGTTCACGCGCCGCGCCGCGGAACGGCAGCGAGGAGAGCAGCTTGCGGGTATAGGGATGCTGCGGCGCCTGCAGGATCTCTTCGGTCAGCCCCTGCTCGACGACGACGCCCTTTTCCATCACCACGAAACGGTTGGTGTAGCGGGCAACCATCGGCAGGTCATGGCTGATGAGCAGCACCGCCGTGCCCTGGGCCTGGGTCAGCTCGACCATCAACTCCATGACGTCGCGCTGCACGACGGCATCGAGCGCCGTGGTCGGCTCGTCGGCGATCAGCAAGGCCGGCTTCAACAGCATGACCGAGGCCAGCATGATGCGCTGGCGCATGCCGCCGGAGAACTCGTGGGGATAGGCGGTCAATGCCCGCTCGGGCTCACGGATGCCGACGCGACCAAGCATCGAGAGGATCGCCGTGCGGCGCTCCTCGACCGACATCTTGGTGTGCAGGATCAGCCCTTCTTCGAGCTGCCGGCCGATGGTCATCGACGGGTTCAGCGAGGTCATCGGCTCCTGAAAGACAACGCCGACCTCGCCGCCGCGAAGCTCACGCAGCTCGCGATCCTTCATCCCGAGCACATCCTTGCCCCGGTAGAGGATCGTTCCGCCGACATGGCGGACAGCCGGCGGAATGAGCCCGATGATCGCGCGGGTCGCGAGCGTCTTGCCGGAGCCGCTTTCACCGACGATTCCGACGATTTCGCCGGGCGCGACGTCGAAGCTGACTTTCTTGACCACCTGGTTGCCGGTATGGCTGACGGCCAACGAAAGGCCTTCGACGCTTAAGAGGGTCTTGCCGGTCATTTCAGGCCTCGCATGCGGGGGTCGAGCTTGTCGCGCAGGGCGTCGCCCAGAAGGTTGATGCCGAGCAGGGTGAGAGCGATGCAGAGACCGGGGAAGAAACCGAGCCAGACGGCCTGTTCGATGAACGGGCGGCCGGCGGCGAGCATGTTGCCCCAGGTGGGAGCCGGTGGCGGAACGCCAAGGCCGAGGAAGGAAAGCGCGCTTTCCGACAGGATTGCCCAGCCGAACATCGAGGTCGCAAGCACCGTGATCGGCGCCAGGCAGTTCGGCAGGATGTGGCGCAGCATCGTGTAGATCTCGCCATTGCCCATCACCCGCGACGCCTCGATGAACTCACGTTCGCGCAGCGACAGCACCGCGCCGCGTACCACGCGGGCCATCGACGGCGTATAGGCGATGCCGAGCGCGAAGATGATGCCGTACTGGTTGGCGCCGAAGATGGCGAGCAGGCCGAGCGCCAGCAGGATGCCGGGGAAGGCCAGAAGCGCATTGTTGATCGCCATGATCACGCCATCGATCCAGCCGCGGGCATAGCCGCTGACGACGCCGATGAAGGTGCCGAAGACGACGGCGAAGGTGACCGTCAGGAAACCGATCCAGACGCTGGCGCGGGCGCCGACCATCAGGCGGCTCGCGACATCGCGGCCGAACTCGTCGGTGCCGAGCCAGTGCGCTGCACCGGGGGCGGCAAGACGCGCGGTGAAGCCGAGCGCCATCGGATCATAGGGCGTCCAGAAAAGGCCGATGAGGGCGGCGATGACCAGCAGCCCGATCAGGCCGCCGCCGATGACGCCGTTGAAAGTGAGCTTTCTCATTCTGCCACCACCCGCGGATCGAAGAGAGGATAGAGGAGGTCGACCACGAGGTTGACGACGACATAGGAGAAGGCGACGAGCAGCAGGCACCCCTGGATCACCGGATAGTCGCGCTGGAAGATCGCATCGACCATCAGGCGACCGAGACCCGGAATGGTGAACACCGTCTCGATGACGGCGATGCCGCCGAGCAGGTTGCCGAGGATCAGGCCGATCATCGTCCAGGTCGGACCGAAGGCGTTCTTGAAGGCATGGCGCCAGAGAACGGCACTTTCCGAAAGCCCCTTGGCGCGGGCATGAGTGATGTAGTCGAGCCTGAGCACCTCGAGCGTCGAGGCGCGCGCCATGCGGATGATCACGCCCATCTCGTGGATGACGAGGGTCATGACCGGTAGCACCAGATAGAGAAGGCCGGCCTTCCAGTTCTCCGAGATCGGCACGTAGCCGAGCACCGGCAGCCAGCCGAGCTTCAGGCCGAAGGCGAGCAGCAGGAGAAGGCCGAGCCAGAAGGTGGGGATCGACAGAAGCACAGTCGCGGAACCGACGAGCGCCAGGTCGGTCAGGCTGTTCTGCCGCCAGGCGGCGATGACGCCGGCCGGAACCGCGATCAGGCTTGCAAGAAACACGGCGATGACGACGATTTCGGCGCTGACGAAGAAGCGGCTGACCACCAGATGCAGCACCGGCTCGCCGGTGACGATCGAGGTGCCGAAATCCCCGGAGAGGATATTGCCGGCCCAGATGACGAATTGCTCCGGGATGCTGCGGTCGAGACCGAGCTCCGTGCGCAACGCGGCAATCTGCTGCGGCTCGGCCATGTCGCCGAGCATCAGCGCTGCCGGGTCGCCGGGAATGAGGCGGATGAGCGTGAAGACGGCCACCGAGACGATGACCATCGTCGGTATCGCCATCACGAGGCGATTGAGAATGAATTTGATCATGGGTTCCCCGTACTGAGGCAGGCCGCCCGCGTTACCGCGATTCTCCCGCCCGTCGGCTCTCTTGTTACAGGGACTATGATCGATTGGAAAAAATCGCGCAATATTATGAGTAAACGTCATACCTCTATGAAAAGGGCATGCAACTTCAGCGCCGCCGGACGGGCGTTGCCCGCCGGCTTGCCGGCGACGAAGCCTTCGCGATCGCGCCGGTGTCCGTCAGGTCAGATGAAGAAAATCTGAGAGTTCGCGAGCGGCAGCGCCTCCCGCCCGGTTCGCACCGATGGTGGAAGCCGACGGACCGTAGCCGACGAGATGGATCCGGGGGTCTTTTGCCACCTGCGTCGCCAGCCGACCGGTCATCAGGATACCGCCGTCAGCATTGCGCAGTTGCAGCGGCGCCAGGTGATCGAGCGCGCTTCTGAAGCCGGTGCTCCACAGAATGACGTCGACGGGCAGCTCGCGTCCATCCGGCCAGCGCACGCCGTTTTCTGTCATTTCGGCAAACATCGGCTGGCGCTCGAGCGCGCCGCGTGCGCGTGCGGCCATGATCGCCGGCGTCACCGGAATGCCCGTCACCGAGACGACCGAGCCCGGCGGCAGGCCGCGGCGAACCCGGTCCTCGACCATCGCTACGGCGGCGCGTCCGACCTCCGGCGTAAACGGCTCGTTGCGGAAGGCCGGCTCCTCGCGCGTTACCCAGGTCGTCGATGTCACCTGCGATATTTCATCGAGCAGTTGGATGGCGGAGATGCCGCCGCCGACAACCACCACATGCTGCCCGGCGAACTGCCCTGCCGACTGATAATCCTTCGTGTGCAACTGGCGCCCCTTGAAGCGCTCCGCGCCTGGATAGGGCGGAATATAGGGGGCCTCCCAGGTGCCGGTCGCGTTGATGATGCCTCGGGCGGCATAGGCGCCGTCGTCCGTCTCCACCCTGAAGCGCTCGCCACGGTCGCACACGACCTTGACGGCCACCGGCCGGCGGACCGGCAGATCGAACGCCTTCTCGTAGGCGCCGTAATATTGCGGCACTGCGACGGCCGCGTGGACCTCGCCCTTGCTGGTATCGACCGCTTCGGAAAATTTCATGCCGGGGAGATCATGAATTCCGTTGACCGTGTTCAAAGTCAGCGACGGCCAGCGAAACTGCCAGGCGCCGCCCGGCTGCGGCGACCGGTCGATGATGAGATACTGCCTGTGAGGCTCCAGCCCGAGCCGGCTCAGATGAAAGGCCGAAGACAGTCCCGCCTGGCCGGCACCAATGACGACGACGTCGATCTTGCGGGCCACGCGCGCATGCGTTTCGACGTTCACGACAGGAGCGGCATCCGTCATGCTGCGGCTCGAAGCGAAAGCCTGTCTGTCCTTGCCAGATCATCCACGACGGCGGCCCTATGCGATTGCCGCCGCGAAGATCGCGGCAAGTTTTTCGATGCCACTCTGGTCGTCGCGGTCGAAGCGCGCAGGCTCCGGGCTATCGAGATCGATGACGCCGATCACCCGGCCGTCACGCCTGACCGGAACGACGAGTTCCGAGCGCGAGGCCGCATCGCAAGCGATGTGGCCGGGAAAGGCGTGGACGTCTTCCACGAGGATCGAGCGGTCTTCCTTGACGGCCGTGCCGCAGACCCCGCGGCCGACGGCGATGCGCACACAGGCAGGCTTGCCCTGGAACGGTCCCAGCACGAGTTCGTCGTCGGTTTCGAGGAAATAAAACCCCGCCCAATTGAGGCTGGGCATGGTCTGGAACATCAGCGCCGACGTATTGGCCGCGTTGGCGATCAGGTTCGGCTCGCCATGAAGCAGCGATTCGAGCTGCTGGGCCAGCTCCGCGTAGAAAGCGCGCTTGTCGCCTGTGTCGATGGTGGCTGCCTGAAACATGATCTTATCCGCTCTAATGTTCGTATCGGCCGGCAATGTAGTGTCGCGCCCGTCCCATTGCCAATGGCCGCAACCCTGAGGCCATTGCCTCACGGCTGCTGCGAAGCGGCGACCTGCCTTTTGAGGCAGTCAATCATGGCTTGGGCTGCGAGCGACAGCGGTACGCCAGCCGCCGTCGCGACGCCGAAATCCTGGGTGAGGTGCGGCGAAAACGGACGGATCTCGATCGGCAGGTGTCGGTGCAGATTGGCAAAGAAGCTGCTGATGATCGCGACCCCAAGGCCGTAGGCCGCGTAGGCGCAGGCCGAGCTGTTGCTGTGGGTCTCGATCTTGACCTTTTGCGGCACGCCGGCCTTGCGGAAGATCTCGTCGAGCATGACCCGCGTCGGCCGGCGGCGGCCGATCAGGATCAAGGGCACGCCGCGCAGTTCCTTCGGCGTCACGGTTTCGTGCTGCGAAAGCGTGTGCCCCTTTTCCATGACGCAGACGCTGAGGCCGGTTGCGACCGGCTGCATTTCGAGACCGGCGCTCAGCTGCCCCTCATAGCGCAGGAAGCCGAAATCGATGATGCGCTGCTCGACGAGGCGGGCGATCGCAACGGTCGTGTCGAAGAAGGTTTCGACGCGCACGCCGGGAAAATCCTTGGCATAGTCGGCGAGCATCGCCGGGGCGAAGGTCTCGGACATGCTGTTCGGCAGGCCGATGCGCACGACCTCTGGGCCGACTGCGCCGCTGCGCAGGTCCTGCGCCAGATTGGTGAAGCGGTCGATGCCGAGCAGAATATGCTCCGCATCCTCGGCGAGCTTCATCGCCTCGGGCGTCGCAATCAGCCGGCCCTTGTCGCGGGCAAATAGCGTCAGCGACAGTTCTTCCTCGAGCTGCTGCAACAGCCGGCTGACGCCGGACTGGCTGAGCCCCATGGTCTTTGCGGCCGCGATCGTCGATCCGGTCGCCAACAGCGTGCGCAGCACTTCCAATTGTCGAAAATTCACGCCGCCCCCGGTCCGCTCGAACATCCGCTTGCTCTCCCCTCGTGTTTACGGGAAGGCGATGCTTCAAGGAAGGGGTGGGCAAGCTGCGGGAAAATCCATGCCGGATACCCGCCGGGAACGAGGAGCGCGCGCACGCGCTCCCCAGAGGTCACCGGTCTCACGCGCTGGCATGGACCGGATGGTTGAAGCGGTCGGCGAAGATCTCGATCGAGCCGCGGCCGAAGCTGCGCAGCTGCCGCCGCGTCAGCACCGACATGACACGCGCCGCCGTCGAGACGGTCATGGCGTCGAGCGGCCCCTCACCGCTCCACGGCTTGTTCAGCCGGTCCGTCACGATGCCGATGAGGTTTGCCGGCATGATGTCGGTGCAAGGTTTCATCCAGTCGAAGACCTCGCTGATGGGAATGCGCTTGCCTTCGAACGCAACGATGGGCTCGGGCATGTTGGCGCCCCAGTCATCATAGGCCTCCAGAGCATCACGAAACAGGTTCTGGAGCGTGATGGAGGCGTGCCCTTCATGGAGAGCAGGCAGGAAATTCGTCATTTGTGTCTCCTTCAGTGGTTAAGGCCGGGAAACGCGAATGGCCAATTCTGTCAGCATGTATTTGTGTTCGTGCCAGGTGGCCGATACTCTGGGGCCACGCGACGGGTCAAACTGCAGGCGATGAGGCAATGCACAAATCGGGCGATGGTTCCCTGAGCCGCAGTCAATTTTGGCGGGAAATCGGTGAGCATACACGCCGCCGACCGTCACCAGGGTCCTCTTCCCCGGCCTTCCCCCGAATCGATTTTACCCATCCCGACCCGAAGGTAAACACCAAGTCGCCATCAAGGCCGAAACGAAATACTCCAATCGATAAATTCTATAGAATATACTATCTTACCCGATCAGGCCAGATAATTCACTGATATGCACCTCAATCGACAGGGAGCAGTCACATGGGAACGATCTCGCGGCTTTCCGAGAAAACAAGAGCCCCGGCGCACCGGATCGAAAGCGAAGAGGAAGCGCTGTCGATCGCGCGTGCGCTGGCGGCGGAATTTGCGGGGAGCGCCAACGAGCGGGATACCGATCGCATTCTGCCCTTCGACGAGCTCGATGCGCTCGCCCAATCCGGCCTGCTGGCGATCACCGTGCCGCCGGAATATGATGGCATAGACGTCTCCAATGCCGTTCTTGCCGAAGTCACCGCCATCCTTTCGGAAGCGGACTCCTCGATCGGCCAGATCCCGCAGAACCATTTCTACATTCTCGAGGCGCTGCGCACCGACGGCACCGAGGAGCAGAAGGCCTTTTTCTTCGGGCGGGCGCTTGCCGGCGACCGTTTCGGCAACGCCCTTTCCGAGCGCGGCACGAAAACCGTCGGCGACTATGAGACCCGGCTTTCCCCCGACGGCCCCGGCTTCCGCCTGAACGGCCGCAAATATTATTCGACCGGCGTGCTCTTTGCCGAATGGATCGTCGTCTTCGCGCTCGATCCGAACGACAAGCTGACCATGGCCTTCGTGCCCCGTGGCGCCGAGGGCTTGCAGATCATCGACGACTGGGACGGCTTCGGCCAGCGCACGACCGGCAGCGGCACGACCGTGCTGCAGAATGTCTATGTCGCCGCCGATGCGGTGGTGCGCCATCACCGCGGCTTCGAGCGACCGACGACGATCGGTAGCGTCGGCCAGATCATCCATGCCGGCATCGACCTCGGCATTGCGCGCGCGGCCTTTGCCGAAACCCTCGACTTTGTACGCAATCACGCGCGCCCCTGGATGGACAGCGGCGTCGAACGGGCGGCCGACGATCCGTTGACGATCGCCCGCATCGGCCAGTTGGCCATCCGCCTGGAGGCGGCAACGGCAACGGTCGAGCGTGCCGGCAAGAAGGTCGACGTCGCCCAGATCAACGGCACCGAGGAAAGCGTGGTCGAAGCGACGCTCGCCGTTGCCGCGGCAAAGGTCCTGACGACCGAAATCGCCCTGGAGGCGAGCAACACGCTCTTCGAACTCGCCGGCACCGCATCGACGAAGATCGGCCTCAACCTCGACCGCCACTGGCGAAACGCCCGCACCCATACGCTGCACGACCCGGTGCGCTGGAAACACCACGTCGTCGGCAACTACCACCTGAACGGCATCAAGCCGCCGAAGAACGGCGCACTCTGAGCCCATCGACCGCGCGCGATCGCTCCGAGGCGTGACCGGCGCTTCGGGCAGCGCCCAATCTTGCCCGAAGGAGAGACCCATGAGCCGCGAAATCCGGCTGAATGCCTTTGACATGAACTGCGTCGGCCACCAGTCGCCGGGGCTCTGGACCCACCCGCGCGACCAGTCCTGGCGCTACAAGGATCTCGATTACTGGGTGCATCTGGCAAAGACGCTCGAGCGCGGCAAGTTCGACGGCCTGTTCATCGCCGACGTGCTTGGCGTCTATGACGTGCTGAACGGCAATACGGATGCAGCCCTTCGCCATTCGGCCCAGGTGCCGGTCAACGACCCGCTGCAACTGGTGCCGACCATGGCCTACGAAACCCAGCATCTCGGCTTTGGGCTGACGGCCTCGCTCTCGTTCGAGCACCCCTATACTTTCGCCCGCCGCATCTCGACGCTCGACCATCTGACGAAGGGGCGTGTCGGCTGGAACATCGTCACCTCCTATCTCAACAGCGGCGCACTCAACATCGGCCAGGCGCAGCAGGCGCGCCACGACGACCGTTACGATCTCGCCGAAGAGTATCTGGAGGTCTGCTATAAGCTCTGGGAGGGAAGCTGGGAGGACGCAGCCGTCGTGCGCGACCGGGCAAGTGGCATCTTCACCCATCCGGAAAAAGTGCACCCGATCAACCATCACGGCCGCCACTTCACCGTTCCCGGCATCCACCTCAGCGAACCATCGCCGCAGCGCACGCCCGTGCTCTACCAGGCCGGTTCTTCGAGCCGCGGCAAGGATTTTGCCGGGGCGCATGCCGAATGCATCTTCGTCGCCGCGCCATCCAAAACCGTATTGAAGCGCTATGTCGCCAATGTCCGCGAGGCGGCAGCGCGCGCCGGCCGCAACCCGCGCGAAATCCTTGCCTTCAATCTCCAGACGGTGATCCTTGGCGAAACCGATGCGGAGGCGAAGAAGAAGTTCGACGAGTACCGCAGCCACGTCTCCTACGAGGGTGCCCTGGCGCTGATCTCCGGCTGGACGGGCATCGATTTCGGCCAGTTCGCCCCGGACGAGCCGCTGCGCCACCGTTACACCAACGCGGTGCAATCGGCCGTCGAGACCTTTACGACCATCGATCCGGACCGGGTGTGGACCGTGCGCGAAATGGCCGACTGGGTGGGCATCGGCGGCTTCGGCCCGGTGTTCGTCGGCTCGCCCTCGACGGTCGCCGATCTCCTGCAGGAATGGGTCGAGGACACCGATGTCGACGGCTTCAACCTTGCCTATGCCGTCACGCCCGCGACCTTCGAGGACGCCGTCGACCTGCTGGTGCCGGAACTGCAGAGGCGCGGCGTCTACAAGACCGGCTACCGCGAAGGCACGCTGCGAGAAAAGCTCTTCGGCGCCGGTCCAAGGCTTGCGGCGCCGCACCCGGGCGCCGGCTATCGCGACCTCGCCGGCCAGAGGCAGGCCGTCGCAGCCTCCGCTTAATCGAAGACATCACAGAAACGCCGCCGGAACTTTTGTTCAGGCGGCGTTTTCTTTTGCACAATACCCCGTACGTCAGGTTCAGCTGTAGAGGCTGACCAGCGGGATCCGCCCGTTGAGTGTAAAGTCGCCGACCTCGCGCGCCTTGTAGGCAACTGGATCGTGCAGCGTGTGGGTGCGAACGTTGCGCCAGTAGCGGTCGAAGCGGTAGTGGCCGGCCGTGGCCCGCGCGCCCATCAATTCGAACACCCTTGCGGTCACGTCGAGCGCCACGTGGGTCGAATGCACCTTGGCCGCATAGGCCTCGATCGCCGCCGCGCCCCGCGCCTCCGCCGTCACCGAACTGCCCTGCGACAAGGCCGCTTCCACCGCCGCCGCTGCCGCATCGGCAAGTGCGACAGATGCCTTCAGGCTTGTCTGGAGTTCTCCGATCGCCTTGAGGATATAGGGGTCGTCGCTGGCGCGTTCGACGCCCGATGTCACCCAGGGACGCGTCGTGCTGCGGACGTAGTCGAGCGCTGCTGCCAGCGCCCCCTCGGCCGTGCCGAGATAGAAATTGACGAAGACGAGCTGGATCAGCGGCGTGTTGAAGGTCGCCAGCACTGCTGGCGGGTCGGACGGATCGGCAAGCGGCTGGATGAAATCTCGCCCATACACCGGAAAGTCGCGGAACTCGACGCTGCCGCTGTCCGACAGGCGCTGGCCGATGTTGTCCCAGTCGTCGTTGGCGATATAGCCGGGACGGTCGGTGGGCACGACGAAGTTGGCGATCTTGCCGTCGAGCACCGCATTGACGTTGATGCGGTCGGAAACATGGGCGCCGGTCGAGAAGGTCTTGCGGCCATTCAACACGTAGTGCGCGCCGCGCCGCTCCAGCGTCAGCCCTGGGTCGCGCGGGTTGACGGCAGCGCCCCAATAGAGCTGGCGTTCCACTGTTTCGGCGCCCAGCACCCAGGTCTGTCGGGGGTCGGCGGCCGCCCAGTAGACGTATTGGCTGTTGACGTAGTGGTAGCCCAGCAATTGCCCGATCGAGCTTTCGCCGCGCGCGACGATACGCACCAGCCGCAACCCGTCGACCCAGTTCAAGCCCGCCCCGCCGATCTCCGGCGAATGCAGCGCCGTCAACAGACCGGCCTGGCGGAGCGCCTCGATCTCCGCGCGCGGCGGCGCGCCCACCCGGTCGAGTTCGGCGCCGCGCCGGGCAAGATCCTGTGACAACGCCTCGGCGCGGGCGAAAAGCTCTCGGCGCCTTTCGTCATGCTCGGCGCTCGCTGGCGCCGGTTCTCTCAGGAAGTGTACGTTGCTCATCCGCCTCTCCTTGGTTGAGGCGCGATAATGAACTTATTCTATAGATAATAACAGCAAATGAATTCCGACTTGGGCAGGAGGCCGAGAAAGTCCTACCCGCCCAGCCGGCGCGCGCCGTCAAGGTAATGAGACTGCCCACCTCAGGCGCAGCTCCGCGAAATGCGATAGACGCTGGCAGGCGGCAGGTTGAGCGGCACCCAGCGCCGGAACGAAGCCTTGAGGCCAAGCTCGTCCAGAACGCGGGGCGAGATCGGGCATCGCGGTCCATAGGTAAACTGGAACAGGCTTCCGTCCTCGGCAAGGTGATGGAAGACCGACGAAAGGATCGCCCGCACGGTCTGCGCCGGCATGGACAGAAGCGGCAGGCCGCTGATCGCCGCCCCGACCGACTTCACCGAAGGCAGCGCCAGGTGCTGGGCGTCGCCCTCGATCAGCGTCGCACTCGGGAACCGCTCCCGCAACAGCGTCGCGAAAGCCGGATTGCGTTCCACCAGGATGAGATTGTCCTCGTAGACACCATTGCGCAGCAGTGCCCGCGTGAAGGCTCCGGTGCCAGGCCCAAGTTCGAGCACGTTGCCGCAGAGGGGGCCGATCTCGGTGGTCATGGCGGCCGCCAGCCGCCTGCTCGAAGGGGCGATCGCCGCGACCTCCAGCGGTCTTGCCGCCCAGGATCTGAGGAAGAGCAGGAAATCCGATGCCGTTTTCTGTTTGGTCAAGATGAGCCTCCGTTTTGCAACGGCGGCTGGTATCGCTCCTTGTCGGATGCCGCGCATTAACCCGGGTTAAGCTTGGGCGCCGGCCTCCGCCCGCACGCGCTTGGCGATGCGGCTGAGGCCGACCGGGGTGATGCCGAGATAGCCGGCGAGGTCCTTCTGCGCCACGCGCGCGACCACCTCCGGTTCCTCGACGAGCAGTGCGCGATAACGTTCTGCGGGATCCAGCGTCAGGAACTGGCATTCGCGGCGCTCCTTGCGCTCAGCCAGCATCATCAGCGCGCTTCGGATCATCCGCGACCAGCCGAGATCGGCGTCGGCCAGCGCCTGCAGCGTCCCGAACGGAAATCTCTCGAGACGCCCACCTTCGACCGCGATCGCCGAGAAGCTCGCCCGCCCGGCAGGCACCAGGGCCGAGAGGCTGGCAAAGAACCGACCTTCGATGGCGAAGGACTTGATCCATTCCTCGCCATCGGCACGCAGATAGGTGAGCTTCACCAGGCCGCTTTCGATCACGTAGACATAGGGATGCGGCTCATCCTGATGGAAAACGGTTTCGCCGGCCCCGATGCTGCGCACCTGGATCGCCTCGGCCAGCCGCTCCGCCTGCGGCAACGGGTGCCCGGCGATGTGCTCGAACAGCGAAATCGCAGCGCCCTGTCCGCGCTTAACCTCGGTTAATGCCATCCCCGTCCCCCCGTTGCAGATTCGACTGCGCAACAACGGGAAATAGATCACATGGCACGCTACGTCGTCACCGGGGCAAGCTCGGGAATCGGCAGGGAGATCGCACTGCAACTGGCTGCGGGCGGGCACGATGTCGTCGCGCTTGGCCGCGACCGGGAGCGGCTGGAGGACTTGGCCCTGCGAAACCGGAGGATCGAAACCCGGGTGGTGGAACTCCGCGATCGGGCCGCGACCATTGCTTGCGGCAGCGCGCTGGCGGGCGATCCGATCGACGGTCTCATCAACAACGCGGCCATCCAGCACAATGTCCGCTTCGATGACCCCCACTACGACGTCGAGCACATCGCCGACGAGGTCGATACCAATCTGCTTGCGCCGATGCTGCTGTCGCGGCTGCTTCTGCCAAAGACGCCCGGACGCCCTTTCGTCATCGTCAATGTCGGCTCAGCGCTCGCCTGCCATCCGAAGACGACGTCTGCGGTTTACAGCGCGACCAAGGCGGGGCTGCACATGTTTTCGGACGCGCTCTCCGTCCAGCACCAGGCAGGCGCGGTCAGGGTGGTCGATGTGGTGCTGCCGCTTGTTGATACCCCGATGACCTCGGGGCGGGGGAAGGGAAAGATCAGCGCGGCCTATGCGGCAAAGGCAATCCTGCGCGCGCTCGAACCGGGCGCCACCCGCATCCATGTCGGCAAGGCACGGCTGCTGCGCCTGCTCGAAATCATAGCACCACCAGTGGCCGCCGCGATCATCAGGAAGCTCTGACGCCGCGATTGTTCGGTCGCATCGCGCGATCGCAGGCACAGCGGACGAGGTCAACCGGCTTCCGCGTCCTTCAAGGCGACGATCTCGGAGGCGTTGTCGTTGGCGGCGAACTGCTCCAGCGTCATGTTGTCGAGGATCGAGGCGATCGCGTCGCGAACGTTGCTCATCGACTTGCGCACATGACAGTTGACCGGATCGGCACAGTCGTCGCAGGCTTCGAACGCGGTGCGGCTGGCGCAGCGGATCGGCGCCAGGGGGCCGTCGAGCGTGCGGATGACCTGGCCGATACGAATGTCGGAGGCCGGCCGGGAAAGCGAATAGCCGCCGCCCGGGCCCTTCTTCGAGCGCAGGATGCCGGCGTTGCGCAATTCGAGCAGGATCGCATCCAGGAACTTCTTCGGAATGTTGTTCCGCGTGGCGATCTCGGTGATGAAGGCGGTCTCTCCGGGCTCCAGTTGAGCCAGGTCGACAAGGGCCTTGAGCCCGTATTTTCCTTTTTTGGTCAACATGTCACTTCACTTTCCTGAACAAGGAAAGCCGCCACAACGCCCCTTCCCGCGGCATTTACCGGGGGTAACGGGTTGTGACGGCCGCACTCTTTCGCTTAGGATGTCCTACACCCAAACTGCACCATTCTCAATAAAATACGTCAGTTACTGCATAGATTTAGTGATTTTAGAAGGCGCTTTTATGGCAGGGGGAGAATTTCCGCTCCCTTGAGAAGGTGGTTTTGCCTCAAGAGCCTGCAGTCGCTTGCCTCGGACGCCACGAAACCCAACGCCGGTGCATCGGAGGTGTAACTGTTCAGGATGCGATCACACCGTCAGATGGCGGCGCGCCTCTGATGTGTCCAGTGTTTCGGCTGCGCCCTCGTGGACCACAGCGCCCCGGTCGAGGATGTAGACGTGGTCGGCGAGTTCGCGGCAGAAATCGAGATATTGCTCGACCAAGAGGATCGCCATGCCGGTCGAATCCCGGAGATAGCGGATCGCCCGGCCGATATCCTTGATGATCGAGGGCTGGATGCCTTCGGTCGGTTCGTCGAGCACCAGGATCTTCGGCCGTGTCACCAGCGCCCGGCCGATTGCCAGCTGCTGCTGCTGGCCGCCGGAGAGGTCACCGCCGCGACGGCCGAGCATCGAGCGCAGAACCGGGAACAGGTTGAAGACGTCATCGGGTATCGAGCGGTCGCCGCGCTTCAGTGGTGCGTAACCGGTCTCCAGGTTTTCCTTGACCGTCAGCAGCGGAAAGATCTCACGCCCCTGGGGGACGTAGCCGATGCCTTCTTTTGCCCGCCGATGGGGCGCCATGCCGGCGAGTGCTGCGCCGTTGAAGCCGATCGCGCCGGCGCTGACCGGATGCTGGCCGGTGATTGCCCGAAGCAGGCTCGATTTGCCGACGCCGTTGCGCCCGAGCACGCAGGTGATCTTGCCCATTTTGGCCGTGATCGACACGTTTCGCAGCGCCTGCGCGGCGCCGTAATGCAGATTGACGTTTTCGACGCTGAGCATGGCGCGCCCTCCTTGAAGATTTTCGGTGTGAACCATCACCGGCCAAGATAGTTCTCGATCACTTTCGGATCGCTGCTGACGAAATCGATCGAGCCTTCCGCCAGCACCGCCCCTTCGGCAAGGCAGGTGACCTTGACCCCGAGTTCACGGATAAAGCCCATGTCGTGCTCGACGACGACGACGGAACGGGTCCTGGCGATCTCCTTCAACAGGACGGCCGTTTCCGCGGTTTCGGCGTCCGTCATGCCGGCGACCGGTTCGTCGACCAACAGCAGCTCCGGCTTCTGCGCAAGCAGCATGCCGATCTCCAGCCATTGCTTCTGGCCGTGCGAAAGATTGGCGGCGAGATCGCCCCGACGCGAAGAGAGGCGGATGGTGGCAAGGATCTCTTCGATCCGTACCTTGTCCTCGGCCGTCACCCGATAGAACAGTGTCGAAAACACGCCGCGCTGGCGGTTGAGCGCAAGTTCGAGGTTGTCCCACACCGTGTGGCTTTCAAACACCGTCGGTTTCTGGAACTTGCGGCCGATGCCGAGCGAGGCGATCTCCGCCTCGTCCTTTTTCGTCAGGTCGATCTCGCCCTTGAAGAACACCTGTCCCTCGTCCGGCCGGGTCTTGCCGGTGATGATATCCATCATCGTCGTCTTGCCGGCGCCATTCGGGCCGATGATCGCCCGGAGTTCGCCGGGCTCGATAACGAAGGAGAGCGCATTCAACGCCTTGAAACCGTCGAAGGAGACGGAGACGCCGTCGAGATAGAGAAGGCTGGTCGGCTTGGTCTGCCCGATTGTCTGGTTCATGTGGTTACTCCGCCGCCATGGGTTCAACGGCCAGATTGTCCGGTGTTTCAGCCGCCCGCGCCTTGCGCTCCGCACGACGGCGGGCAAGGTAGCCGCCGGCCGTTCCGACGACGCCCTTCGGCAGGAACAGGGTGACGAGCACGAAGAGGCCGCCAAGCGCAAAAAGCCAGAATTCAGGAAACGCCGCGGTGAAGATGCTCTTGCCGCCATTGACGAGGATCGCGCCGACGATCGGGCCGATCAGCGTGCCGCGCCCGCCGACCGCCGTCCAGATGACCACTTCGATCGAATTGCCGGGCTCGAACTCGCCGGGATTGATGATACCGACCTGCGGCACATAGAGCGCGCCGGCAATACCCGCCATCATCGCCGAGACGGTGAAGGCGAAAAGCTTGATGTGTTCGACCCGGTAACCGAGGAAGCGCGTCCGGCTCTCGGCATCACGCACGGCCACGAGCACCTTGCCGTATTTGGAGCGCACGATCGCCGACGTCAGGATCAGGCAGAGCGCCAGCATCAGCGCCGAGGCCGCGAACAAGGCGGCGCGGGTGCCGTTGGCCTGGATGTTGAAGCCGAGGATGTCCTTGAAGTCGGTCAGGCCGTTGTTGCCGCCGAAGCCCATGTCGTTGCGGAAGAAGGCGAGCAGCAGCGCATAGGTCATCGCCTGGGTGATGATCGAAAGGTAGACGCCGTTGACGCGCGAGCGGAAGGCGAACCAGCCGAAGACGAAGGCAAGCAGCCCCGGCACCAGCACCACCATCAGGGCGGCGAACCAGAACATGTCGAAGCCGTGCCAGAACCAGGGCAGTTCCTTCCAGTTGAGGAAGACCATGAAATCCGGCAGCAGCGGATTGCCGTAGGAGCCGCGCGCGCCGATCTGGCGCATCAGATACATGCCCATGGCATAGCCGCCGAGCGCAAAGAAGGCCGCATGCCCGAGCGAAAGGATGCCGCAGAAACCCCAGACGAGATCGAGCGCCAGCGCAAGCAGCGCATAGGTGAGATACTTGCCGAACAGCGAGACCAGATAGGTCGGCACATGCAGCGGATGGTCGGGTGCGGTCAAGAGATTGAGCGCCGGGACAAGCATGGCGAGGCCGACAAGGATCGCCACGACCGTGAGGATGCTGCGGTCTGCTGACTTCATCAGAAACGAGGTGATCATGCTTCCACCGCCCTTCCCTTGAGCGCGAAGAGCCCGCGCGGTTTCTTCTGGATGAAGAGGATGATCAGCACCAGGACAAGGATCTTGCCGAGCACGGCACCGGCATAGGGCTCGAGGAACTTGTTGAGGATGCCGAGCGAGAAGGCGCCGACGAGCGTGCCCCAGAGATTGCCGACACCACCGAAGACGACAACCATGAAGCTGTCGATGATGTAGCCCTGTCCGAGATTGGGCGAGACGTTGTCGATCTGCGAGAGCGCGACGCCAGCCATGCCGGCAATGCCGGAGCCGAGCGCGAAGGTCAGGGCATCGACGAGCGGCGTGCGAATACCCATGGAGGACGCCATGCGCCGGTTCTGGGTCACGGCCCGCATCCGAAGCCCCATCGGCGTCTTCTTCAGCAGGAACAGGAGGGCCGCGAAGACCGCCAGCGCGAAGATGATGATCCAGAGCCGGTTCCAGGTGATCGTCAGCCCGCCGAGATCAAACGCGCCGGACATCCAGGAGGGATTGCCGACCTCGCGGTTGGTCGGCCCGAAGAGCGAACGCACCGACTGCTGCAGGATGAGCGAGATGCCCCAGGTGGCAAGCAGCGTCTCGAGCGGGCGGCCATAGAGAAAGCGGATGACGCCGCGCTCGATTGCAAGGCCCACCGCGCCGGTCACGAGAAAGGCAAGCGGCAGCGCGATCGCCAGCGACCAGTCGAAGAGGCCGGGATAGGCATTGCGTATGACTTCCTGCACGAGGAAGGTCGTGTAAGCGCCGAGCATGACCATCTCGCCATGGGCCATGTTGATGATCCCCATGACGCCGAAGGTGATGGCAAGGCCGATTGCCGCCAGCAAAAGGACGGAGCCGAGCGACAGCCCGTACCAGACGTTCTGCCCGGCGCCCCAGAAGGCCTGGGTCTGCTCGATCCGAGCGATCGCCGCCTCGATATCGGGTTTGAGGGAAACATCGGCAGTGGCGAGAGCAGAGGTCAGGACGGCTAGACCGTTGCGTCCGTTGCCTTCGGCAAGCAGCGCGATCGCCTGCCGCTTCTGATCGTCCGGGCGATCCGAGACGAGCAGCGTCACCGCGCGGGCCTCATCGAGAACCTTGCGCACAGTCCCGTCTTTCTCAGCCGCGATCGCCGTTTCGATCGCCTCGAGCGCATCGGCATTCGGCGTCTGCAGCATGGATTGCGCCGCCTTCATGCGCGCACTGGTATCGTCGCTGAAGAGCGTGAGACCTCCGAGCGCGCTGCGAACCGCGCGACGCACGGCATTGTTGACCTTGACCTTCTGCATCGCCGCCTTCGGGGCCTCTCCGGCATCGGCGGCGCTCACGGGATCGACGAGCAACAGGTCCGCGCCCTGCGTCTTGACGAGGAAGACCTTGCCGTCGGACTTGCGCTGGTAAAGCTCGCCCTCGCCCAGGGCCTCAAGCACCGGAATGACCTTCGCGTCGCCGGTCTTGGCCAGCGCCGCTATGTGGTCGTCCATGTCGGAAAGTTTTGCGCTGCCCAGCTGGTCGATCAGCGGGCCGAGGTCCTCGGCTGCGCGGGCACCGACCACATGGGCGGATATCACCAGGCACAGCGCAACAAATAGGATCTGCAGAATTCGGTACATGGCCCCCTCGTCCGGGTCCGGTCATGCGGCGCATGCACAAACCCGTCATCGCCCCAGGCAGGCTCCCTTCGCTCGTGCGCGCCGCCGAACGAAGGGCATGCCTGTCTCAAGTTTTCGTCATGCAATCACTGTCCGGGCGGCAAGCCGCCCGGCCTTTGACTAGGTGATGAAATCAGGAGCCCTTGCCGCCGCACTTGCCGGTGGCAATGTTGAAGTTGCCGCAGGACATCGGTGCGCGCCAATCGGAGATCAGGTCCTTCGAGTCGGGCAGATAGTCGGACCATTCGTCGCCGACGACGAGGCCGGGCGTTTCCCAGACGGTCTCGAACTGGCCGTCGCCCTGGATCTCGCCGATCAGCACCGGCTTGGTGATGTGGTGGTTCGGCATCATCGTCGAATAGCCGCCCGAAAGATTGGGCACGGAGACGCCGATCATCGCGTCCAGAACCTTGTCCGTATCGGTCGTGCCAGCCTTCTCGACCGCCTTCAGCCACATGTTGAAGCCGATGTAATGCGCTTCCATCGGGTCGTTGGTCACGCGCTTGTCGTTCTTGGTGTAGGCTTTCCAGGTCTTGATGAATTCGGCGTTGGCCGGCGTGTCGACCGACTGGAAGTAGTTCCAGGCGGCGAGATGGCCAACGAGCGGGCCGGTATCGAGGCCGGCAAGCTCTTCTTCGCCGACCGAGAAGGCAACGACCGGGATGTCCTCGGCCTTGACGCCCTGGTTCGCCAGTTCCTTGTAGAACGGCACGTTGGCATCGCCGTTGATGGTCGAGACGACGGCGGTCTTCTTGCCGGCCGAGCCGAACTTCTTGATGTCGGAGACGATCGTCTGCCAGTCGGAATGACCGAAGGGCGTGTAGTTGATCATGATGTCCTCGGGCTTCACGCCCTTGGCGATCAGATAGGCTTCGAGGATCTTGTTGGTCGTGCGCGGATAGACATAATCGGTGCCGGCGAGCACCCAGCGCTCGACGCTTTCGTTCTCCATCAGGTAGTCGACGGCCGGGATCGCCTGCTGGTTGGGTGCAGCCCCTGTGTAGAAGACGTTGCGCTGGCTTTCCTCACCCTCGTACTGGACGGGGTAGAAGAGGATCGAATTGAGCTCCTCGAATACCGGCAGAACCGACTTGCGCGACACCGAGGTCCAGCAGCCGAACACCGCCGAGACCTTGTCGACCGAGACCAGTTCGCGCGCCTTTTCGGCAAAGAGCGGCCAGTCGGACGCAGGGTCGACGACGACGGCCTCGAGCTTCTTGCCGAGCAGGCCGCCCTTCTTGTTCTGCTCGTCGATCAGCATCAGCATGGCGTCCTTCAGCGTCGTCTCGGAAATCGCCATGGTGCCGGAGAGCGAATGCAGGATGCCGACCTTGATCGTGTCGTCCGCGGCGAAGGCGCCGCTGAACGCCGTCGTCGACAGGATAGCGGCCAGGAATGCGCCGGTCACGCTTGCCTTGATAGTCATCTGATGGAACCCCTCTCGTTCTGGAGCAACTGGCCTTTCGGTGCTTCTAGCCGCTGCTTGAGGGGATCATCGGACAGCCACGCTGCACTGCACATACGTCATTCTACGTAGGCGCCGGGGGCAAAGAGGAACGCGAGAGGTAGCCTCGTCGCGGGCAGTTGCATCGCAACGATGGCAGCGGCCTTGACCTTCCCATCGTTGGAAGCCCTAAAACCTAATCTGGCCGCAGGTCAGCGGGCGTTCGGCCACGCCACATATTCGACGCGAATCGACTGGTAGCAGAGCGGCTATCGCCGGCCGTTGACGCAGGGGAATGCCGAAAGACATGACGTCCTCACTTCATCCGCATTGGGATTCTGCCCGGGAGAAGCGTTCGCTCACCCTGCGCTTCGTTGCTTTCGCAATCCTGCTGGCAAGCCTGCTGCTCGGCGGCAATGCGGGTGCGGAACGCATGCACGCGGTCGTCGTCGTCAGCTATCTCGCCATCAGCGTGGCGTCGGTGGCGACGTCGCGTTATCTGCCCGGCCGCACCTCGCTGACGACCCTCTTCGTCGTTCTCGATGCGCTGTTGGTCGCGCTGCTGCTCTACGCCCATATCCTGGCCGGTCCAGTAACGGCCAACCACAATCTGACGACGACCAGCCTCGTCGTCGCCTTTATCCTGCTCGTCCATGTCGGCCTCAAGCTCGAGCGACGCCTGGTCCTGCTCTTTTCCGCCATTGTGCTCCTATCCTGGGTAACGATGCTGGCCATGACTGCGGCAAGGCACGATGCGTCCGGTCCGCTTTCGCTGCTCGGAGCGTTCTTCAACCAGGATCTTGGTTTGACCGTGAGCTTCGGCTTCACCGCCTTTGCCATCTATCTTCTTGCGCGCGACCACGACCGGACGCGCAAGGAAGCGTTGAAGGCCGACCAGCGGCGGCAAAATCTCTCGCGCTTCTTCTCGCCGCTGGTTGTTTCCGCGCTTCAGGAGAAAGGCGATGTGCTCGGCCTGGAGCGGCGCAGCGCCGCAATCATGTTCGTGGACCTGCGCGATTTCACCAGCTTTGCCGAGGCGGCGCCGGCACCTGAGCTCGCCTTCGTGCTTGCCGAATACCGCCAGCTCGTCTCGCAGACGATCTTCGAACACGGCGGTACGGTCGACAAGTTCATCGGCGATGGCGTCATGGCGGTCTTCGGCCAGCCAAGGCCAAAGGAAGACGATGCCGACAGGGCGCTTGCCTGCGCACTCGATCTCGTCGACATCCTCACGGATTGGAAGAACCACAACGCGCGCAACAACCATCCGGCGCTCGATGCCGGCATCGGCTTGCACTACGGCACCGTCGTCGGCGGCGTTCTCGACAGCGGCTGCCACAGCGAATTCACCGTCATCGGCGATGCGGTCAACGTCGCCCAGCGCCTGGAATCCATGACCAAGACGCTGCAGGTGCCGCTCGTCGTCTCCGCCTCGCTGATGTGCCGGCTTCAAGGACCCGCACCGGAGGCCGCATGGATATCGCACGAGGCGGTCGTGCTGCCGGGTCGCCGCCTTCCGGTCGACATCTGGTGCCTCCAACGGGAGACGGGATCGGCTCACCCGAACGAAGACGAGCCCTCCACCACTCCGCAGTCGCTGACGATTACCGACCGCTGAAGCTGAGCTTGAAGCGCGTGGTGAAGTCGCCGCCCCACCACATGGGGAAGTTGGTGCCCCATTTGTTGTTGTGGATGTTGAAGCGGACGCCTGAGGAGTAGTCGGGCAAGTCCTTGCAGAAGGCCATGAACGGCCAGGACTGCGGCGCAACCAGCGGCGTGTCGAGATTTTCGACTAGCAGCTCTACACCCGCTTCCGTCTGCCCGCGAACAGCCGTGACCGCCTGCAGCTGCGCACCCCCCGCACGGGCAAAATTGTCGGTCGCATGCCAATGCCCCGTCTTGCGCACACCCCACGCGGAACGCCCCTCGGGCGTGAACGACAGGAAACTCGCTTCCGGCATACGGTTGGCGTTCTTGCCGTAAAGCGTCAGCCGGATGTCTAGGCCGTCCTTGCCAGCGGAAAAGTCGATGGCGATTTCGGCCGGCGCACCCAATTGCTCCACAGCCTCGATGGGCATTTCCCCGACAATCGATGTCGCCGTCGTACCCCGAAGCCTGGGCGCATAAGTCCGGGACCGGGCCTCCGCGACATTGGCAAGCCCGGGCTTGTCGTGATCAAGCACCGCCCAGTCCATCCATTGGGTCAGGTAAGTATCCATATGCCGCCGCACGTCGCCGGCATCGTAGCTTTCGTAGCGATAGGCGATCAGCGAACCATCGTCGCCACGGACCGTCCGGCCGTCGGGCGCGGTCAAGGCGGCGACATCCCCTGTGGCCGGATCGAGGTCGATGGTCCAGCCGCCCACCTTTAGCCGAGTGGCAGAATTCGCGGGTTCAGGACACGGTGGCGCGGCAAGCTCGACAAGCGCCGCTCCCGCACGCGCGGCATCTTCTCCGTCTAGTTCCGCCACTGCCTGTTCAAGGTAGGCCCGCTGCTCCGCCCAGGAGGCCTCGGTATAGTGGAAGCGCTGATCGGATTTCCGTGCCGCCTCGAAGGCGGGGCGTGCCCAGGCCTTTTCGTCGCGCAGGAAGGATTTGATGTCGACGCCGCAGGTGTGTTCGGCCACCAGCGCCAGCTTGCGGCCAAAGGCCTGGCGGCTTGCGGTCATCCGCTCACCGGCAAAGCGGTCGTAGAGCCGCTGCAGCGCCAGATAGCGGGCGATCTTTTCCGGATCGGTGCCGCTGCCGTGGATCCAGCTATCGCCGAGTTCCTTCTCGACGACCGGGAAACGCTCGCGCGCCGCCCACATCAGTTTGCCGTAGTCCTCCAGCGTCGCTGCGCGCACGGTTGCACCCGGCTCGTGTCTGAGGATTTCGCGATAGGCTTCGGCCGCCTGCGACACGCTCTGCGGGCCGATGTTGTCGCTGGTATGGGCGAAGCTCAGGCCATCGGAGAGACCCTCGGGGAAATAGGTCTCGCCATAGGAGCGCTGGTACATGACGACGATTTCCTCGCCGCCCGCCGCCCGCCAGCGGAAAATATCCGGGATTTCAGGCGGCGGCGAAGCGGAGTTCACGCCGATATGCAGGAAGCGCACGCCGGCTTCCGCGAGCAGCGGCACCATGCCGAGCGTATGGCCGGGCACGTCGGTCATCTTGGCGGCGATCGTCTTCAGGCCAAAGCGTTGGTCGAGTTCCTGCGCGTAGGAAAGCCCCGCCTTGAAAAGATCCGGCGACATCAGCTCCGTATGGGTGGTGAAGGGCAGCGCATGCCAGCGGATCAGGCCGCGCTCGATCGCTTGCTCCAGGCGGGCGACCTCCTCCTTCGAACGTGAATTCAGATGATCCCAGATCAGCCAGGCGCCGGTCGTCCAGATGAACTGCGGCTCGTCCGGGTTTTCGTTGAAAAAATGCGCGCCCGTCTCGATCGCCTGCGGGATGAAGCGCTCGTGATATTGCTTGCGGATCTTCTCGGCGTGATCGGTAAAGCCGATATCGAGATGGGTCTTGAAGACGACGTGAATGCGTTTTTTCGGTCATGTTCGCTACCTTCAGCCGACGGTGCCCCGCACGATCAGGCGGGTGTTGAGTGTCTCGGTAAATGGCTCGGCATCGGGTGCCCGAAGCCGCATGAGGATGAGGCGGACGAGCGCACGCACGCGCTCTTCGAGGTCGATGCGCACGGTGGTGAGGTTGTAGCTCTTCCAGTGCGCCTGCGGGATGTCGTCGAAACCGACGACCTTGACGTCCTCTGGCACCGAAAGCCCGAGTTCGTGGCGGAGCGCGTCGATCGCACCGAAGGCGCCGACGTCGTTGGCCGCGAAGATCGCATCGGCGCCCTCGCCGATCCTGAAGAGATCGAGCGTCGCCTGGTAGGCGGTGTCGTAGGTGTAGTCGCCGGCAAGGACGATCGGCGCGTCCATGCCGCGTTCGGCCAGCGTCTCCTTCAGCGTGCGCTCGCGCTCGGCATTGGCAAGCGACTGCGCCTTGCCGCCGAGATAGGCGATGCGTCGCGCGCCATAGCCCTGAAGCAGGGCCACGGCCTGCTCGATGCCGTTCTTCTGCCGCACGAGCAGGCGGTCATAGAGCGTGCCGGAGGCAGCCCCTGCAAACTGCTTCACGTCGTCGTAGATCACGTAGATCGGCACGGCGCGGTCCAGAAAGCCGCAGAGCACGTCGGGCAGGATGTTCTCGGTAAAGGCGATCACCGAATCCGGATTGAAGCCGCGCATATAGGTGAGCAGGCGCGGATCCATGCTGAAATCGGCCTTGGCCTTGAAGAGCAGCGTGGCGAAGCCTTCCGCCTGCAGCGCCGTCGTCAACGCGTCGATTTCCTGGCTCTCCCAGGGGCTGCAGACGTCGGGCACGATCATGCCGACGAGATGCGAGCGGCCGGTCACCAGCGATCGCGCCGCCATGTCGGGCGTGTAGTTGAGCTCCCGCGCCACCTGCAGGATGCGGTCGCGTTTCTCCGGCTTCAGTGAAGCATTCGGGTTGAAGGCCCGCGAGACCGCCACGCGGGAAACATTGGCCTCGCGCGCCACCTGGTCGGCGGTGGCTCGGGCAGCTTTCTTGTCGGCGCGCTCGTTCATCGATCCGTCACAAAATGAAAACGTGTTCATTCGCAGAAGAAAGCAACACAGCGATTTCGTCAAGTGGAATAGGTATTCCGTCAATTTTTGCGCCTGGAACACATGATGCGTGTTGACAAAAATGAAAGCGTGTTCATTCTTGACCGTCGTCGGGACGCCGGACCTGGAGGAGGGACGGACTGTCGCAGCCAGACACATAGGTCCTTGAGAGGATCGACCGGGAGGAGAAAACATGCGTACCAGGTTTCATTCCCTATTGCTCAGCGCAGCCGCGGCCATCGCCTTTGCAGCACCCGTGAGCGCCACCGAACTCAACATTACCTGCCGCTGCATCATCGGCGGCGTAAACAGCGGCATGGCCGAGTGGATCGAAAAGAAGGTCATTCCGGCCTTTACCGAGAAGATGAAGGGCGAAGGCAAGGACGTCACCGTCAAGCTCACCCAGTTCGGCGGTGAGGACGAGCAGCTGACGCAGCAGCTCGCGCTCGATTTCTCCACCGGCGCCGGCCCTGATGTCTCCGGCTTCGACGGCTTCCTGATCCCGAGCTTCGTCCAGGGCAATCTCCTGAAGCCGCTTGAGGAAGTGGCCGGCCCAGACGTTCCGAAATGGGAAGGCTGGCAGCATATTTCCGACGGCACCAAGGCGCTGATGAGCTACCAGGGCAAGCCCTATGGCATCGCGCTTGGCACCGACGCCCGCATGATCTTCGTGCGCAAGGACCTGTTCAAATCGGCCGGCCTCGATGCCGACAGCTGGCAGCCGAAGTCCTGGGACGAGTTGCTCGACGCCGCCCGCAAGATCAAGGCGGCGGCCCCTGACAGCTTCCCGCTGCAGCTCAATGCCGGTGTCTCCATGGGCGAGGCGACGACGATGCAGGGCTACTGGATGGCGCTGCTCGGCACCGGCGAACAGGTCACCGACGACAGCGGCAAATACATCGTTTCGAGCCAGGGCATTCTCGACACGCTGAAGCTCTACAAGACCATCTATGTCGACGACAAGCTCGGCGACCAGCGCGCGCAGTTGCTGGCCGACGGCCGCAACCGGACCTTCGCCAATTTCCGCGACGGCAAGACGGCGATGCTCATCGAGGGCGACTGGTTCTATCGCTCGGTGACAGCGCCCGGCGCCGAATTCGCCGTCGCCGATCGCGACAACACCATGACCTGGAAGAAGATGCCGGCCGCGGCACCGGGTAAGGGCCTGCGCGGCCAGGACTTCGTCACCATGTCGGGCGGCACCGGCTTCGTCATCAATCCGCATACGGACGCGCCTGCCGAATCCTGGGCGCTGCTTTCCTTCATGAACAGCAAGGAGCAGCTCGACGCGTTCCAGGAAATCCAGCCGGCCATCCGCATCCGGGACGACGTGGCGATCCCGAACTCGCCGTTCCTGACGGAAACGGCAACGACGCTTTTGCCGATCACCACGGCCCGTCCGAACGACGCCAACTACAACAAGGTCTCGACCGAGATCCAACGCATGACCGAAAGCGTCGTTTCCGGCGAGCTTTCGCCTGAAGACGCAATGGCCCAGTACAAGGCGGCCGTGATCGCCATCGTCGGCGAAGAAAACACCGTCAGCACGCTCTAACGCCAATGCGGGATGCGGCCCTAACCAAGCCCTCGTCCCGCTTCGATCCAACGACAGAGCGCCCGGCTGCCATCCGTGGCCGGGCTCCCGATCCAGGATATGGGCATGAAACACGCATGAAGAAATTCACCCTGCTTTCGACGCGCGCCGGCGCGCTTTTCCTGGCACCGGCGTCGGCCCTCGTCGGGGTCTTCGTCATCATTCCCTTCTTCTGGGTGATCTTCGTATCCTTCACCAACCGCACGCTGCTCGGCCGCACGGCCGTCGACCCCGATTTCGTCGGCCTCCAGAACTATTTCGCGCTCTTCAATCCCGCGACCTTCTTTACCCGCGGCCAGTTCGGCTTTTCGCTGATCCTGACGATCCAGTTCGTGCTGCTATCGGCCCTCATCGGCCAGGCGCTTTTGGGTCTCCTGCTCGCCTGGCTCAGCCAGACGGTCACGCCGACGCTCAAATCCTTCCTGCAGACGGCTGTCATCGCCGCCTGGATCCTGCCGGAGGTGGTAATCGGCTTCGCCTGGTTCGCCTTCCTCGACTACGACAACGGCACGCTCAACATGATCCTGCGCGGTCTCGGCCTGCCGCCCGGCGACTGGCTGTTGCAGCAACCGTTCTGGGTGATCGTGTTTTTCAACACCTGGCGGGGCGCCGCCTTCTCGATGATGCTGTTCAATTCGGCGTTCCAGTCGATCCCGCCGAGTTATTTCCAGGCGGCAGATGTGGCCGGCGCCACCTCCTGGCAGAAGCTTCGCGACATTGCGCTGCCGCTGATCCGCGGCCATGTCGTGACCGACCTGATCCTCATCACCATGTGGACCTTCAACGTCTTCACGCCGTTCCTGCTCACCCATGGCGGGCCGTCCTATCGCACCGAGATCCTCTCGATCTACACCTACCGCATCGCGTTCAAGGATTTCGAGTTCGGCAAGGGCGCTGCCGTCGGCGTCGTCATCATGCTGATCAACCTGGCCTTTGCGCTCGTCTATCTACGCCTTGCCCACAAGAAGCCGGTGGAGGCGGAATGATGCGGAAGAAAACTCAGAACATCTTCGTGCGGCGCACGATCTTTGCGGCCGCCGCCACTTTCCTCGGCACTGTCTTCGCGCTGCCGCTCGTCTGGTTCATCTTCGCCCCGTTCAATGCCCGTGCCGAACTCGGGCTCGCGATCCCCTCGCCCTTCACGCTCTCGAACTTCACTACCGTCTTCCAGAACACGTTTGCGATGCAGGCCCTGCTGAACAGCCTGATCCAGGCGGCGGGCGGCGTGGTACTGGTCGGCGCGGCGGCGACGCTTGCCGCCTATGCCCTCTCGCGCTCGCCGATCCCCGGCAAGGGTGCCGTCACCTATATCCTGCTGCTCTTCTCGTCGGTCGTTTCAGGCTCGGCGGCGATGGTGCCGATCTTCCTGATCATCTCGGCGGCAGGCCTGATCGATACCCATCTCGCCGTCATCCTCGTCTTTGCCGGCGGACTACTGCCGACCGCGATGTTCATTCTGCGCGATTTCATCGACGCCATCCCGCGCTCCTATGAAGAGAGCGCCATGGTCGCCGGCGCCTCGCCGCTGCAGGCGTTCTTCGACGTGGCTTTGCCGGTCATCCGGCCGGGCATCGTCGTGGTGGTCGTCTGGGCCTTCGTCAACATCTGGGGCAGTTTCCTCATCCCCTTCATCCTGCTGCGCAGCGACAAGCTGATGCCGGCCTCCGTCGCCATCTATTCCTTCTATTCGGAGGCCGGCACGCCGATCGTCACGCTGCTTGCCGCCTATTCGCTGATCTACTCCCTGCCCGTCATCGCCCTCTATCTCTTCGTGAATTGGAAATTCGGTTTCCGGTTCTTCGGTGGCATCAAGTCGTAATCGGAAATCTGTCATGGCCTCTGTCGAATTCCAGAACATCTCCAAGACCTTCGGCGCCTTCGTCGCCGTGCCCGACATCAGCTTCCAGATCGCCGATGGCGAATTCATCTGCCTGCTCGGCCCGTCGGGCTGCGGCAAGACCACCAGCCTGCGCATGATCGCGGGACTTGAAACTCCGACCTCCGGCCGAGTGATGATCGGGGGACGGGACGTGACCTACCTGCATCCGAAGGACCGCGGCATATCCATGGTCTTCCAGGACTATGCGCTCTACCCGCACATGAACATCGCCGACAACATCGCTTACCCCTTGAAAGTGCGCGGCGAGCAGGAAACCAAGCGCCACGCCCGGGCCAAGGAAGTCGCCGATGTCCTGAAGATCGGCGACTTGATGAAGCGCCTGCCAAGCCAGATCTCCGGCGGCCAGCAACAGCGAACGTCGTTGGCGCGTGCGCTCGTCTATCCGAGCGAGGTCTATCTTTTCGACGAACCGCTTTCGAACCTCGACGCCAAGCTCCGGCTCGAAGCGCGCGGCTTCCTCAACCACCTGCAGCGCGACATGGGCATGACCGCCGTCTACGTCACCCACGATCAGGCCGAGGCCATGGCGCTTGCGACCCGTATCGCCGTCATGGACAAGGGCCGGATCGTTCAGTTCGCCCCGCCAATCGAGATCTACCGCCGACCGGCAACCACCTTCGTCGCCAACTTCGTCGGCAATCCGCCGATGAACCTGGTACCGGTCGAAGCATCGATCGGCGAGGGCGCCCTCCACCTCCGCGCCGACGGCCTTCAGCTTGCGCCGATCCCCCTCACCGAGGCCATCGCCAAGGCGGCAAAATCAGGCAAGATGACGCTCGGCGTCCGCCCCGAACATCTGCGCATTGCTGCCGCGGGTGACCCGAACGTGGTCTCCGGCGCACTCTTCGCCAACGAGAACATGGGACCCGAGAGCCTCGTCACGTTGGAACGCGGCGACAACGGTCGCGTCACCGCGCGCATCTTTACAGACGACGAGATCAAGGTCGGAACATCAGTCCATCTCGCCTTCGACGCCAGGCACATCACCCTCTTCGACGACAGCGGCGCGCGTATTCCCGCCGCCGACGAGTGCTGAGGCCGCCATGCAGGAATTTTCCGTGCGGATCACCCGGCAGCATCAGGCGGCCGATCCCTATTTCTACATACCCTTCGAGGTGCCCGATGGGGTGACGCGCATCGACGCCACGCTAAGCTATCCGAAGGCGGAAGATTGCATCATCGATCTCGGCGCGCTCGATCCGCGGGCGACCGACTACCCGACCAGCCAAGGCTTTCGCGGCTGGAGCGGCGGGGCGCGCGACCGCTTCTTCATCGCCACCGATGACGCAACACCCGGCTACATTCACGGCCAGATACCGCCCGGCCGGTGGAAGGTGATGCTCGGTCTCTACAAAATCCCCGATGACGGCGCCGACGTCCGCGTGATGGTCGACTTCGACAAGAGCCCACGTCCGATTGCTCCGCAACCGGAAAGAACCGTCCCCGTGCGCAGACAGGCCGGCTGGTATCGCGGCGACCTGCACTGCCACACCTTCCACTCGGATGCGGCCGGCTCGCCCGAATTGTTGCACGCCGCCGCCAAACAGGCGGGGCTCGATTTTCTTGCGGTTGCCGACCACAACACCATCACCCAGCGGCGCTATTTTCACCCGCATTCCTCCGCCGACCTCGTCTTCGTCCGTGCCATGGAAATTACTACCGCGGTCGGCCACGCCAATGTCTTCGGCGTCGACGACTGGATCGATTTCCGCATGACGAAACCCGAGCACGCCCACACACTCGCGCGCCTGGTGCACGAAAGCGACGGCCTGATCTCGGTCAATCACGACAAGCCGACCATCCCCTGGGACTACGACCTGCCCGAAATCGACTGCATGGAGGTCTGGCAGTCCCATTGGCTGGCGTGGAACTGGGTGTCACTCGAACGCTACCAGCAGCGCCTCGCCTCCGGCCTGAAGATCTCGGCGATCGGCGGCAGCGATTTCCATCAGCCGGCGCGGCTGATGCCCGAGGGACCGCTGGTTCTTGCTCGGCCGACGACGGTTCTCTATCTCAACGAACTTTCCGAAGACGCCGTGCTCGGGGCCATGAAATTAGGCCATGGCTATGTCACGGAAAGCCCAACCGGGCCGCATCTGGAACTCGTTGCCAACGGCCAGCCGATGGGATCGACGGTAGCTGGCCCGGTGGCTGCAGAGGCTTTGGTTCGCGGCGCCGTCGGCGACAGGCTGCTGTGGCTCGACGCCTCGGGCATTGTCAGCGAACAGGTGATCGAAGCCGACGATTGGACCGGCCACTATGCCGGTTCGCCCGATCGCTTCTTCCGGACCGAAATCGTCGCCGTCGCAAGCCGCGAGACGATCGTTGCCGAGTTCCGCGACGCATTCGCCGGTAAAAGCCTGCCCTGGCAGCTTTCCGAGGAGGATATCGCCCGCCAGACGATCCGCCGGGCGATCAGCAACCCAATCTATTGCCACGCTGGCTGACGCACGCTTCCTGCTCTCGTTTGAATTGGTTTCCACGGCATCAGCTACCGCCTGCCGTCCGTTGACCTATGGGCATTGGGAACGGGCCGCCCCAGTCTGCCCTTCCCGCAAATTTTTCGTTTGCAGCAATTTTAAGCAGAAATCTTCCGTGCTAAGAAAAGAGGCATAAGTTCCCTCGACGGCACGTTAGGACCCCCATGGCGGCACGCCAGCGCATCATTCCCATAAGGCGGGAATACAATCGTTGGGTCGCCAACCAGACGCTTGAAGACTATGCGCTGCGCTTCACCGCCAAGAGCGCCCGGCGGTTTTCCTCCGAGCGCATTTCGCAGACCGCCATCGGCGCGATCTCGTTTCTGGCGCTAGAAGCGATCGGCGGCGCCATTACCATGTCCTATGGCACCACAAATGCGATCGTCGCAATCGTCGTCGCCAGCCTGATGATCCTGGCCGTCGGGCTGCCGATCAGCCGCTACGCCATCCGCCACGGCGTCGACATCGATCTGCTCACTCGTGGTGCCAGCTTCGGCTATATCGGCTCGACGGTGACCTCGCTGATTTATGCCAGCTTCACCTTCATCCTCTTTGCGATCGAGGCCTCGATCATGTCCGGCGCGCTCGAACTGGCGCTCGGGATTCCCTTGTGGATCGGCTACATCCTGAGCGCCGTCGTCGTCATCCCACTCGTCACCCACGGCGTGCGGCTGATCAGCAAGTTCCAGCTGATCACGCAGCCCTTCTGGATCGTGCTCAACGTCCTGCCCTTCGTCTTCATCGCCTTCGCCGATTGGGGGAAGGTCGGCGCCTGGCTTGCCTATGCGGGCATGCATCACGCTTCAGGGCCGCCCGGCACCTTCGCGCCGTTCGATCTCGTCGAGTTCGGCGCGGCATCGGCCGTCATCTTCGCGCTCATGGCGCAGATCGGCGAGCAGGTCGACTTCCTGCGCTTCCTGCCGCCCGATGGTCAGCGCAAGCTGCATCATCGCATCGCCGTCTTCCTCGCCGGCTCTGGCTGGGTGATCGTCGGCGCGCCGAAATTGCTGGCAGGCTCCTTCCTGGTGGTGCTGGCGCTTTCGGCCGGCGTGCCTTCGACCCGGGCCGCCGATCCAGCGCAGATGTACTACACCGCCTTCGGCTACATGATCCCCTCCGATACGGCAGCACTGCTGCTGATGGTCGCCTTCGTCGTCGTGTCGCAGTTGAAGATCAACGTCATGAACGCCTATGCCGGGTCGCTCGCCTGGTCGAACTTCTTCTCGCGGCTGACCCACAGCCACCCGGGCCGCGTCGTCTGGCTGGTGTTCAACGTCGCGATCGCGCTTCTGTTGATGGAACTCGGCATCTACCGGCTGCTCGAAGAAACGCTCGGCGTCTTCTCGATCATCGCCATGGCCTGGCTCTGCACCATTTCGGCCGACCTCTTCGTCAACAAGCCGCTTGGCCTGTCGCCGCCGGGCATCGAGTTCAAGCGCGCCCATCTCTATGACATCAACCCTGTCGGCCTCGGCGCCATGGCGATCTCGGCGACGGTGGCACTGACAGCGCATTTCGGCGCCTTCGGCGACGTCGCTGCGTCGCTTGCGCCCTACATCGCGCTGGTCGCCTCCTTCGTCGCCTCGCCTGCGATCGCCCGGGCGACCGACGGCAAGTTCTACCTTGCCCGCAAACCGCGCCGAAGCTGGGCCAACCGGACGGACATCACCTGCTCGATCTGCGAGCACCCGTTCGAGCCGGAGGACATGGCCTGGTGCCCGGCCTATGTGGCGCCGATCTGTTCGCTCTGCTGCTCGCTCGATAGCCGCTGCCACGACATGTGCAAGCCGAAGGCGCGCTTCAACGCTCAGGTCGCGACCGTTGCCAACACGCTGCTTCCGCGCTCCGTCACGGAAAAGCTGGCGACGCGGCTCGGCCGCTACGCCATCTCTGCAGTGCTGTCGATCGCCGGTATCGGCCTCATCCTCGCAATGATCGCGCATCAGACCGCCGGCACATCCCCGGAGGTCGCGGCGGTCGTCGAGCGCACCGTAACCGTGGTTTTCTTCGTCTTTGCGGTGCTCGCCGGTATCGTCTCGTGGTTCTACGTGCTTGCCCATGACAGCCGCGTGGTCGCCGAAGAAGAATCCTCCCGGCAGAATACGTTGCTCCTGAAGGAAATCGCCGCCCACAAGAAGACCGACGCTGCCCTGCAGCAGGCAAAGGAAACGGCTGAGGCCGCCAACCGCGCCAAGAGCCGCTACGTCGTCGGCCTCAGCCATGAGCTTCGAACGCCGCTCAACGCCGTGCTCGGCTACGCCCAGGTGCTGGAGCGCGACGAGACGATCCCGCCGGCGCGCCAGGGCGCGATCAAGGTGATCAAGCGCAGTGCCGATCATCTTTCCGGCCTGATCGACGGACTGCTGGACATTTCGAAGATCGAGGCCGGCAAGCTGCAGGTCTATTCGAACGAGATCAACATTCACGATTTCCTCGACCAGATCGTCGAGATGTTCCGGCCGCAGGCGTTGGCGAAGGGCATCAGCTTCGAGCACGAGCGCGCCGCCAGCCTGCCGCGCTATGTAAAGACCGACGAGAAACGCCTGCGCCAGATCCTCGTCAACCTCCTTTCCAACGCTATGAAATTCACCGAGCGCGGCGGCATCCGTCTGGATGTCGCCTATCGCAGTCAGGTCGCGACCTTCACGATTGCCGACAGCGGCCGCGGCATCGGCGACAAGGACCTGCCGCGCATCTTCGATCCCTTCCAGCGCGGCGAGGCCGAACATCAAGGCAGCATGCCGGGCCTCGGTCTCGGCCTCACGATCACGCGGCTTTTGACGCAGACGCTTGGCGGCGAAATTTCCGTCACCAGTGCGCTGGGGCAAGGCACCAGCTTCCGGGTAAGGCTGATGCTGTCGGCGGTCGATCGTGCGCTACCTCCCGCAGCCCCGCGCCGCATCACCTCCTATCTCGGCCCGCGCCGCACCATCATCGTCGTCGACGACAATGCCGACCATCGTGACCTCATGCGTGAGATCCTCGTGCCGATGGACTTCACAGTGCTGACCGCCGCGTCCGGAGCCGATTGCCTGGCGCTGCTTCAAGACCTCGGCGCGGACCTCTTCCTCATCGATATTTCGATGCCGGGCATGAGCGGCTGGGAGCTTGTCGACCGGCTGCGCCAGGGCGGACAGGTCGCGCCGATCATCATGTTGTCGGCCAATATCGGCGACGGTTCGGCGACCGGAGCGTTCCGCGGCCACAGCGACACGCTCGCCAAGCCCTTCCCCGTCGGCCAACTCGCCGACAAGCTCGCCGTGCACCTTGGCCTCACCTGGGTTCACGAGGGAGAGGAGAAGCAAGCCGGCCCGGCACCGGCCACAAAACCGCTGATGCGCCCCGACGCCTTCCACGTCGAAGAGCTGATCCGCCTTGGAGAGATCGGCTATGTCAGGGGCATCGAGGCCAAGCTGACGGAGATTGCCCTGCAGCCCGAACACCAGCCCTTCGCCGAGGCCGCCCGCGCCTATGTGCAGGCCTTCGACCTCTCGGGCTACGACGCTTTCCTCAAGAACAACGCGGCCAACGGAGACAACGCCCATGGCTGAAACCAATGACCGCCGCGACATCGTGCTTCTCGTCGACGATTCCCCGGAGGCGCTCGGCTTCCTGACGGAAGCGCTGGAACAATCCGGCTTTTCCGTGCTGATCGCGACCTCCGGCAATGCTGCCCTTTCGATTGCCGAGCGCATCACGCCCGACGTCATCCTGCTCGATGCCGTCATGCCCGGCATCGACGGCTTCGAGACCTGCCGCCGCCTCAAGGGCAACGCCGCCGTCGGCCAGACGCCGGTGCTGTTCATGACAGGGCTGACAGAGACCGAACACGTGGTGCGCGCGCTCGAGGCCGGCGGCGTCGACTATCTGACCAAGCCGATCAACATCGATGAGTTGAGGGCGCGCATCCGCGTCCATCTCTCCAATGCCCGCTCGGCGCAGAGCGCAAGGGTCGCACTCGACGCGGCCGGCCGCCATCTGCTCGCGGTGCGCAGCGACGGAAGCGTCTGCTGGTCGACGCCGCAGGCAACGCGTCTCGTCAACGCCGCAACCGGCCGCGACGATGGCATGGCAATCGTCACCCGGCGCATCGCGGGCTGGATGGCAACCCGCCTGCGCGCCAGCGCGCCCGAAGACGGCAGCTTCACGCTCGACCAGCCCGAGCAGTCGTCGCTGCAGATATCCTTCCTCGGCTCGATCGGCCCGAATGAACACCTCTTCCGTCTCACGGCCGAAAATCGTCGCTCAGACGATGCGGTGTTGCGTCAGCACTTCGCTTTGACCCCCAGGGAAGCGGAGGTGCTGCTGTGGATCGCCAAGGGCAAGGCGAACCGCGACATCGGCGAGATCCTCGGCCTGAGTGCACGTACGGTCACCAAGCATCTGGAGCAGATTTACGTGAAGCTCGGCGTCGAGAACCGGGCGTCCGCCGCGGTGAAAGCCACGCAAGTTCTGCACGGAATATGACGCCGCGAACGGAACATCCGCCGCCGTCACACGTTCGGCTGGTTATCCAGATGCCCTTTTTGTAAGATCGACGCCCTGGAGGGAGGGTTGCGTCCATGCCCCAATGGTTGCTGCTTGTCGCCATGACCGCACTCGCTGCCGGCGGTGCGCGCGCAGACGAAGGCGCTTTCCTGAAGACGCTCGGCGGCAACTGGGCGGGAACAGGAACGGTGCGCATCCGCACCAACCTGTCGCCGGTCAATGTCACCTGCAGCTTCAATTCCGAGGCCAGCGGCCTTGCACTGTCGATGGAGGGCGTCTGTCGCGGCCTGCTCGTGATCTCGCGCTCGGTCGACGCGAAGCTGCGCTATTCCGGCTCAACCTATAGCGGCTCCTATCTCGGCCCGCGCGGCGGGCGCGCCGGCCTTAATGGCAGCCGGCGCGGCGACGCGATCAACCTCACCATCCGCTGGGCCAAGGAAGTCAACGGCGACCGCAGCGCCGACCTCACCTTGCGCAAGATCGGCGCCAATGGAATGCGGTTGACAACCATCGATGTCGATCCCGCTTCAGGAAGGCGGGTGGTGACAAGCGAGATCAATCTCAAGCGAAAATAGGTCGCCCCGCCGGAGCGGCCTTGGCCAGCGATCAGGCCGCCGCCGTGGTGCGAGTGTCGAAGTCGGTCGTCCATTGCAGCGACGGGCGCTCGCCGCAGCGTTCGAACCAGGCCTTGACGACGGCGCTATCGGGCGTTGCCTCCGGATACCAGGCAAAGGGCGAGTGCAGCAGAAGATCGACGGCCGTATAGCGGTCGCCCATCAGATAGGGACTGTCCTTCAAGGCGTTTTCGAGCCGCTCTGCGATTTCCGCCGGGCCGCGGAACGTGGCGTCTAGATAGGGGTGCGAGAGCCCGGCAGCGTGTGTGATCAGCACCGGCTCGACGACGCCGGCATACCAGGCAAGCCAGCTCAGATACCGACCGCGCTGCGGGTCGCCTGCAACCGGCGCCATCTGTTTTTCCGGAAAGAGATCCGTCAGGTACTGAATGATCGCAATGCTCTCCCAGAGCACGACGCCGTCATGGACGAGAAGCGGTACCTTGCCTTCCGGATGCGGGTTCTTCGGATCCTTGCGGCCGCTGCCATCGCCTCGAGTGATATCGACGATCTCGATCACGACCTTGTCCACGGCGTCGAGTTCGCGAAGCAGGGTGATGATGCGCGACGAGCGCGAGCGCGGGGCGTGAAAGAGTGTCAGCATGGTCTGGTTCCTCGGTTGCGTTTGGCAATGCGGATCTTATACAGTCGGCCAACTGCCAGTTTTCGTCAGTAGGCTTCCTCTATCCTCCAAAGTCATGGCCCGTAGTGATCGTCTGTTCCGCCTGCTCCAGGCGCTTCGCACACTGCCCTCCCCGGTAACGGCCGCGCGCCTCGCCGAGGAAACGGGCGTGTCATTGCGCTCGCTCTATCGGGACATCGACAGCCTGCGCGCCGCCGGCGCCGTCATCGACGGCGAGCGCGGCTTCGGCTACCGGCTGACGGAGGACATCGCCTTGCCGCCACAAACCTTCACGCGCCTGGAGATCGAGGCACTGGTGCTCGGCCTTGCCGAGGTGCAGCACATGGGAGAGCCGGATCTCGCGGCGGCCGCAGGCGCCGTGCTTTCCAAGATAACGGCGACACTGCCCGATCGCTTGCAGCGCCAGGCGCTGCATGCGGCATCGCAGGTCTACCGCTTCGAGCGCCGGGAGCCGCCGGTTGCCGATGTCGCTCTTTTGCGTGAGGCCTGCTGGCAGGAGCGCGCAGTCATGATTGGCTATGTCGACGCCGACCAGCAGCGGACCGACCGACAGGTCCTGCCGCTGGCGATCGTCTATCTCGAGCGGATGCTGGTGCTGCTTGCCTGGTGCTGCCTGCGCCAGGATTTCCGCAAGTTCCGCGTCGACCGCATCGTCGATGTCGCGATGACGGAGGAGAGTTTCCGCCCGCGCCGGGTGCCGATGCTCCGAGACTTCGTCGCCTATCTGAACGCCGGCGCGCCTGAGACGTCGAAGATGACCTTGAGCGGCCAGTAGCCCCAAACGAAAACGCGGCCCGTGTTGCCACGAGCCGCGTCCGGACTGCTTTCGCAGTCATGCCTTGGGAGGCAAACTTATTCCGCGGGCTGCAAGGCCGGCTGCCGCAAGGCTTCCGGCGTGCGACCACCAAGGACCGCGGCCATCTGTGCCTCGTCGAGTTCCCCTTCCCACTTCGCAACGACGATGGTTGCGACCGCATTGCCGACGAAGTTGGTCAGCGCGCGGCATTCCGACATGAAGCGGTCGATACCGAGGATCAGCGCCATGCCGGCGACCGGTACGGCCGGCACGACCGAGAGCGTCGCGGCCAGCGTGATGAAACCGGCGCCGGTGATGCCGGCAGCACCCTTGGAGCTCAGCATCGCGACGAGCAGCAGCAGCACCTGGTCGCCAAGCGACAGCGGGATATCCATCGCCTGGGCGATGAAGAGCGCGGCCAGCGTCATGTAGATGTTGGTGCCGTCGAGGTTGAAGGAATAGCCGGTCGGGATGACGAGGCCGACGACCGAGCGCTTGCAGCCGGCCTTTTCCATCTTGCTCATCAGGCCCGGAAGGGCGGCTTCCGACGAGGAAGTGCCGAGAACGAGCAGCAGCTCTTCCTTGATGTAGCGGATGAGCGCCACGATCGAGAAGCCGTTGTAGCGGGCGACGGCGCCGAGAACGATGAACACGAAGAGGAAGGACGTGATGTAGAAGGTGCCGATCAGCATCGCGAGGTTGGCGATCGAGCCGACGCCGTACTTGCCGATGGTGAAGGCCATCGCACCGAAGGCGCCGATCGGGGCGGCCTTCATCAGGATGCCGACGAGCTTGAACACCGGCAGCGTCAGCGCATGCAGGAAGTCGACGACCGGCTCGGCCTTCTTGCCGACCATGGCGAGCGACAGGCCGAAGAGCACGGAAATGAACAGCACCTGCAGGATGTCGCCATCGGCGAAGGCGCCGACCAGCGTCGTCGGGATGATGCCCATCAGGAAGCCGGTGATCGTCTGCTCATGCGCCTTCTCGGCATAGGTCGTCACGGCCTTGACGTCGAGCGAAGCCGGATCGATGTGCATGCCGGCGCCCGGCTGGACGACATTGGCGACGATCAGGCCGATGATCAGCGCCAGCGTCGAAAACGTCAGGAAGTAGATCATCGCCTTGCCGGCGACGCGGCCGACCTTGGCAAGATCGGTCATGCCGGCAATGCCGGTCGCGACCGTCAGGAAGATGACTGGCGCGATGATCATCTTGACGAGACGGATGAAGGCGTCGCCGAGGGGCTTCAGTTCCGTGCCGAGCGACGGATAGAAATGGCCGAGCAGAATACCGGCGGCGATCGCCGCCAGCACCTGGACATAGAGATGGCGATAGAAAGGTGTCTTGCCGCGCGGTTCCGCGGACTGTTCGATAATCATGAGATCCTCCACTGCACCCAGTCCGGCGTCATGCCGGGCCTCCCGGGTCAAATTCCGATGCGCGACAGCGCGGGCTGTCATGTGGATGTCATTTGCAACGGCCGTGCCAGTTCGCCGCGGCAGTAACCAACCCTTTGAATTGATGAGGATGTTTTGTGCGGGCGGCTTGGCGCGCACGAAGAGTTGAGCGGATTTCCGCACAGCCCATCTGGAAGCTTGAGCGAAAGAATGCACAATTGGGCCATGTTCGATGCCCTCTCCGCCCCCCTCAATCTGGCAGATCTCGACCAGTCGATGCGGCGCACCTGGCTGGTCTTTGCCGGCCTTGCCGTCGCCCTGCTTGTCGCCGCGCTCCTGCTCGCCGGCGAATACGGCCGAAGCCAGGCGCTCGAAACGGTCGATGCCCAAAGCCGGATCGATGCCAATCTGAAGGCCTCGCTGTTGCGCGCCGTGCTTGAACGCCAGCGCTCGACGCCGCTGGTGCTGGCCGACGATGTCGAGGTGAAGGCGGCCCTTTCGACCCGCAGCCCACAGGCGCTGCAGCGGCTGGACGAGAAGCTGCAGGCGCTGGCGGCCAACACGGATGCCGCCGTCATCTATGTGATCGGCCCCGATGGTGTTGCCGTCGCTGCCAGCAACTGGCGCGAGCCGACGAGTTTCGTCGGCAACGACTATGCTTTCCGCGAATATTTCCGCATGGCAATGCGCGACGGCAAGGCCGAGCATTTCGCCATGGGCAACGTCAGCAAGCGGCCCGGTCTCTACATTTCGCGACGGGTTCAGGGTCCCGACGGTCCGATCGGCGTCGTCGTCGCAAAGCTCGAATTCGACGACGTGGAAGCCGAATGGCTCGCCTCCGGCAAGCCGGTCTACGTCACCGACCGGCGCGGTATCGTGCTGATCACCAGCTTCCCGTCCTGGCGCTTCATGACGACGAGGACCATTCCGCGCGATCGTGTCGCCGCCATCCGCGACAGCCTGCAGTTCGGCGATGCTTCGCTGCTGCCGTTGCCCTTCCGCGACATCGAACCGACGAGCGACGGTTCCAGCGAGTTGCGCGCGCTCCTGCCCGGCGATAGCGAGCGGCGGTTCCTCAGGGTCGAAACCATGGTGCCGACCACAAGCTGGCGGCTGGAGCAGCTGGCGCCGCTCGATGGCGCGATCTCGGCGGCAACCCGCGAGGCCCGGCTGATTGCGCTCGCCCTTCTCGCACCGCTACTGGCGCTCACCGCCTTCCTCCTGCGCCGCCGCCAGACGCTGGCGCTCGTCTCAGCGCGCGATCGCGCCGCCCGCGACGAGCTGGAAACCCGCGTGGCGGAGCGCACCCATGACCTCAGCCTTGCCCGTGATCATCTCGAAACCGAGATCGCCGACCACCGGCGCACCGGCGAAAAGCTGCAGGCGGTGCAACAGGAGCTGGTCCAGGCGAACCGGCTGGCGATCCTCGGCCAGGTGGCGGCCGGCGTCGCCCATGAGATCAACCAGCCGGTCGCGACCATCCGCGCCTATGCCGACAACGCCCGCACCTTCCTCGATCGCGGCCAGCAGCAGACCGCGGTCGAGAACCTCGTCAGCATCGCTGAACTGACCGACCGGGTCGGCACCATCACCGACGAACTCAGAAGCTTTGCCCGCAAGGGCCGCTTCGTCGCCGAACCGACGCCGATGCGCGACGTGATCGAAGGGGCGATGCTGTTGCTGCGCAGCCGCTTTGCCGGCCGCATGGATGCGATCGTCATCGACCTGCCGGAAAATGGCCTACGCGTGCTCGGCAGCCGCATCCGGCTGGAACAGGTGCTGATCAATCTTCTCCAGAACGCGCTGGAAGCGCTCGGCGCGCGCGGCGATGCCGAGATCCGCGTGCGCTGCGAGGAGAGCCCGTCCGGGACGGTTTCGCTCGTCGTTGCCGACAACGGCCCGGGCATTCCCCCGCATATCCGCGAGGATCTGTTCACGCCGTTCAACACCTCGAAGGACGAGGGCCTCGGCCTTGGCCTTGCCATCTCCAAGGAGATCGTCGCCGATTATGGCGGCGATATCACCGTCGACACCAGCGACAAGGGCACCGTTTTCACGGTTCGCCTGAAGAGGGCCTGAGCGATGCAGCCGACCGTCTATCTCGTCGATGACGACACCCATCTGCGCAAGGCGATGACGCAGACGCTGGAACTCGCCGGCCTCACCGTCATCCCGTTTGCCAGCGCCGCCGAAGCGTTGAAGACGCTCGATGCCAATTTCGACGGCATCGTCGTCAGCGATATCCGCATGCCGGGCATCGACGGCCTCGCCTTCTTCCGCCGCATCGAAGCCTTCGACGCAGACCTGCCGGTGATCCTGGTGACCGGCCACGGCGATATCCCGATGGCGGTGCAGGCGCTTCAGGACGGCGTCTACGACTTCATCCCAAAACCCTTCGCCGCCGACCGGCTGGTGCAGAGCGTGCATCGCGCTCTGGAAAAACGCCGGCTCGTGATGGAGAACCGCGCACTGAAGCGGGCCGCCGAGACGGCCGGCGACAGCCTGCCGCTGATCGGCCAGACGCCGGTCATGGAACGCCTGCGCCAGACGATCCGGCACATCGCCGATACCGATGTCGACGTGCTCGTCGCCGGTGAGACCGGCAGCGGCAAGGAGGTGGTGGCGACCCTGCTTCACAATTGGAGCCGCCGCCGCAACGGCAATTTCGTGGCGCTGAATTGCGGCGCTCTGCCGGAGACGGTCATCGAAAGCGAACTCTTCGGCCATGAACCGGGCGCCTTCACCGGCGCCTTGAAGAAGCGCATCGGACGGATCGAGCATGCGAGCGGCGGCACGCTGTTCCTCGACGAAATCGAGGCGATGCCGCCGGCAACGCAGGTGAAGATGCTGCGCGTTCTGGAAGCGCGCGAGATCACGCCGCTTGGCACCAACCAGGTTCGTCCGGTCGATATCCGCGTCATCGCGGCTGCCAAGATCGATCTCGGCAATCCGGCGGAGCGCGGCGACTTCCGCGAAGACCTCTACTTCCGATTGAACGTCGTGACGCTGTCGATCCCGCCGCTGCGCGAACGCCGTGACGATATCCCGCTGCTCTTCTCGCACTTCCTGACCCGGGCGGCCGAGCGCTTCAAGCGAGACGTGCCGATGATCTCTCCAGCCGTACAACGGCATCTGGTGACGCATGCCTGGCCGGGCAATGTGCGTGAACTCTCGCATTTTGCCGAGCGGGTGGCGCTTGGTGTGGAAGGTCCGCTGGGCCAAACGATTGCGCCTACCGAACAGCCCGGATTCGCGCTGCCGGAACGGCTTGAACGCTACGAGGCGGAGATCCTGAAGGAGGCGCTGCGCGCCCAGCGCGGCGACGTCAAGGCGACGATCGAGGCGCTCGGCATCCCGCGCAAGACCTTCTACGACAAGCTCCAGCGCCACGGCATCAACCGCGCCGACTATGCCGAGCGGACAGCACCGGAAAAGGCCGGCCGCTAGCGCCAAATTCGAATCCGAAAACACACGCACTAGGTGCATCTTTGTCGACACGCGAATTCACGCTTGACGACCCGGGCCGTTCGATGGCTATGATCCAGGCATTCACCAGGGGGGTCCCGCAAGGGGCTGAGATTCTGCTGGATGGCCGGCTTGCCGGCTATAGCGCAGTGACCCGTTGAACCTGATCCAGTTCATACTGGCGTAGGGACGGTGCAGATATCGAAGCCAGGATTCCGTGCGGTGAGCACCTGGCGGAGCGTCTTTCATCTTTCCGGCATCAGAACTGGGTCTCCAATCGCAAACTTGGAGCCTCGTCATGAATATTGCCACCAAAACCGCAGCCCTCGCGGTCACGCAAGGCCCGCTTCCGGCCTCCCGAAAGATCCACAAGCCGGGCGTTCTTCATCCGGATATCCGCGTGCCAATGCGCGAGATTGCTCTGCACCCGACCTCGGGCGAGCAACCGGTCACGGTCTATGACTCCTCCGGCGCGTACACCGCCGACGGTGCCGAGATCCGCATCGAGGACGGCCTGCCGCGGCTTCGCCGCAACTGGATCGTCGATCGCGGCGATGTCGAGACCTATGAGGGACGCACCGTCCGCCCCGAAGACAACGGCTTTGTGAGCGGCGACCGGCTGACACCGACCTTCCCGTTCCAGCATGCGCCGCTGAAGGCCACGGGTGGCCGGGCAGTGACGCAGCTTGCCTATGCCCGCGCCGGCATCATCACGCCGGAGATGGAGTTCGTGGCGATCCGCGAGAACCTCGGCCGCGACGCGGCGCGCGCGAAGGTCCGCGACGGCGAAAGCTTCGGCGCCCACGTTCCCGATCACGTGACGCCGGAATTCGTGCGCCAGGAAATCGCCAGCGGCCGGGCGATCCTGCCCGCCAACATCAACCACCCGGAATCCGAACCGATGATCATCGGCCGGAACTTCCTGGTGAAGATCAACGCCAATATCGGCAACTCCGCCGTCACCTCGTCGATGGCCGAGGAAGTCGAGAAGATGGTCTGGGCGACGCGCTGGGGTGCTGACACGGTCATGGACCTTTCGACCGGCCGCAACATCCACAACATCCGCGAATGGATCATCCGCAACTCGCCGGTTCCGATCGGCACCGTACCGCTCTACCAGGCGCTGGAAAAGGTCAACGGCATTGCCGAGGACCTCACCTGGGAAGTCTATCGCGACACGCTGATCGAGCAGGCCGAGCAGGGCGTCGACTATTTCACCATCCATGCCGGCGTCCGCCTGCACTACATCCCGCTCACCGTCGACCGCGTCACCGGCATCGTGTCACGCGGCGGCTCGATCATGGCCAAGTGGTGTCTGCATCATCATCGTGAGAGCTTCCTCTACGAGCATTTCGAGGAGATCTGCGACATCTGCCGCGCCTATGACGTCTCCTTCTCGCTCGGCGACGGCCTGCGCCCGGGCTCGATCGCCGACGCCAACGACGCGGCACAATTCGCCGAACTCGAAACGCTCGGCGAACTCACCAAGATCGCCTGGGCCAAGGATTGTCAGGTCATGATCGAAGGCCCCGGCCACGTGCCGATGCACAAGATCAAGGAGAACATGGACAAGCAGCTCGCGGTCTGCGGCGAGGCGCCGTTCTATACGCTCGGACCGCTGACGACGGACATCGCACCCGGCTACGACCACATCACGTCCGGCATCGGTGCTGCGATGATCGGCTGGTTCGGCACCGCCATGCTCTGCTATGTCACGCCGAAGGAGCATCTCGGCCTGCCTGACCGCAACGACGTCAAGGTCGGCGTCATCACCTACAAGATCGCCGCCCATGCCGCCGATCTCGCCAAGGGTCACCCGGCAGCCCAGGTGCGCGACGACGCGCTGTCGCGCGCCCGCTTCGAGTTCCGCTGGGAGGACCAGTTCAACCTCTCGCTCGACCCGGAAACAGCCCGCAATTTTCACGACGAGACCCTGCCGAAGGAGGCGCACAAGGTCGCGCATTTCTGCTCCATGTGTGGCCCGAAATTCTGTTCCATGCGGATCTCGCACGACATCCGGGCCGAGGCGCAGAAGGAAGGGCTGGAGGCGATGGCTGCGAAGTACCGCGAGGGCGGCGACCTCTACATGCCGGTGGAAAAGGCGGCTGGCGCGGCCGAGTAGGCGGCAAAGCCCACTGAAGGGGCCGGTCACGGCCCCTTCAATTCGCGCAGGATTTCCCGGTGCTCGCCAACGGTCTCCTCCTCCTTCACGTTCGGGTTTGACCGGAGTGGCAGGCGCGCTTCCGACCCGCCCAATCGACGAATGCGCCCCCCCCCCGTCGAACCCGCGATCATCGGCGTGTTGCGGCCACCGCCATGGGCCCGCACCTTGCGCGGCACCCGAATAGCTTGTCCCCGCGTCGATTGAACGGTATGCAAGGCACTCGCAAAAGTCGCTGTCGGCGAAATTCATTCGCGACGCGCTGCAGTCCTATGACGCGCAGAAGGTCTTGCAGAACGACGCAACAACGCCGTTCGCACAAGGAGAAAGACTTGAGGACACGCCTGCTGAGACTGACGGCCCTGTCCATCGGGGCCCTTGCATTCGCAGGCGACCTGCCGCGCGATGGGAGCTTTACCGCGGGCCTTTCCTGGATTTCCGCCGCCCATGCGGACGACGCCAATACCGGCGGCGGGAATGGTGAAGGTGCTCCGGGCGGCGGCGACCAAGGCGGCGAAAACGTCGGGAGCGGCGGCACCGAGGGTGGCGGTGACGGGAGTGGCGGCAACTGGGGCTCCGGCGACGGTAGCGGCGTGGGTGGCGAGCCCGGTGGGACCGGCGCAGGCGGCGGAGGCGGCGTCATCGACGGAAGCGGCCTGAGCGGTGGAGACAGCGAGCGTCACTCTTCGCGCGACGGGCGCGATTACGGACCGACCGGCAGCGTATGGCACGGCGGCAGCAGCTTCCTCAATCTTTTCCGCCAGACACCGGAAGAGCCCGCCGAGGGGAGCGGGCCAGAATCTTCCACCCGGCAGAAGGGCGATGCGGGATCCCATAAAAGTGCGGGTCACACGAAAAAAGAGCCTTGAAGCGACGTCTGCACGCTCGGGCCAAGCCTTGGCATGATGGGAAGAGGGAAGCGCGACATCGATCCTGTTTAATCAACGGACGCGCAATACCCCTACCCCTCTAGCGACTCCCCACCATCCGCTCGACCACGTCGAGCAACACATTGGCGCCGGCGACGAGCTCGTCCGGCTCCGTGTGTTCACGCGGGTTGTGGCTGATGCCGTCGCGGCTCGGCACGAAGATCATCGCCGTCGGCGCGATGCGCGCGATCATCTGGGCGTCATGGCCGGCGCCCGAGGTCATGCGCCGGCTCTTGAGGCCTCGCGCGCTGGCCGAAGCCTCGATCGCTGCGACGATGCCCTGATCGAAGACCACCGGCTGGAAGCGTGCAAGCCGCTCGACGGCGATCGTCACCCCCTCTTCCTCGGCGATACGGACAAGGAAGTCCGCAAGTGCCGTTTCGAGCGCCTGCAGCCGTTCTTCGTTCGGATCGCGCAGATCGACGGTAAAGGTGGCACGCGACGGGATGACGTTGATCGCGTCGGGCTCGAAACGCATGGTGCCAATGGTCGCGACACTCGGCGCGTTCGACCGGGCAATATGTTCGCGCAGGAACAGGCCAACCCGGGCGGCGGCGAGACCGGCGTCGGAACGCATCGCCATCGGTGTCGTGCCGGCGTGGTTGGCGACGCCATCGATCGTCACGCGCTGCCAGGAGATGCCCTGCAGGTTCTCGACCGCACCGATCGCAAAGCCCTCGCGCTGCAGCACCGGCCCCTGCTCGATATGAAGCTCGACATAGGCGTGGGGGGTGAGGAACCCCGGCTCGACGGTACCGGCATAGCCAATCCGCTCAAGTTCCTCGCCCAGCAACGAGCCATCCGTGCCGATGGTCGCAAGCGCCGTCTCCAGCGGCAGACCGCCGGCATAGACGAGCGAGCCGAGCATGTCGGGCGCAAACCGCACACCCTCCTCATTGGTGAAGGCGGCAATGACGATCGGCCGGGCCGGCGTCGCACCACTGCTCTTCAGCGTCTCGATCACTTCCAATCCGGCAAGCACGCCGTAACAACCGTCATAGATGCCGGCATTGATGACCGTATCGATGTGCGAGCCGAGCATGACCGGCGCTTCGCCGCCGTTCGCGTCGTCGCGCCAGATGCCGAAGATGTTGCCGATACGGTCGACCGCAACGTCGAGCCCGGCCGCCTCGATCCACGCCACGAGACGATCGCGACCGACCTTGTCGTTGTCGGAGCCGGCGAGCCGGGTCAATCGCCCCTCCGCATCGCGACCGATGTCGCCGAGCTCACGGATACGCCCGATCAGGCGCGCGGCATCTATGGAAGAAGATGGCATCTCTGTCCTGCTTTCATGCGGATTTCGGTTCATGGCCGGCTTTCGGCGGGCGCCAGCCTCTGCCGAACAATCTCGGCGTGATAACGCGCGCCGAAGATCAGGGCGTCGTCATTGAAGTCGTAACGCGGATTGTGCAGCGGCGCCGATGCCTCGCCATTGCCGATGAAGACGAAACAACCCGGCACGTGTTCGAGGAAGCGGGCGAAATCCTCGGAGCCGGTCATCGGCTCGGCGGCCGTTGCGACATTCGCCGCACCGAACACCGTTTCCGCCGCAGCAAAGGCGTGGCCGGTCAGGGCCGCATCGTTGATCAACGGAACGAACTCGCGGGTGTAGTTGACCTCGACCGCGCAGCCATAGGCATCCGCCGTTCCCTTGGCGATCACCCGCATCTCCGCCTCGATCTTGGCGCTGACCTCCGGGCGGAAGCTACGGGCATCGCCGAGGATGCGGGCGAGACCGGGCAGCGCGTTGCGCGTGCCATCGGTCAAAAGCTCGGTGACAGAGACAACGCCGATATCCGTCGGCGACAGGCGGCGCGAGACGATCGTCTGCAGATTGACGACGGTGGCGCAGGCGGCAACCAACGTCTCATTGCCCCAGTGCGGCCGCGCCGCGTGCCCGCCGACGCCCCTAAGCACGATCTCGAAATTGTCCTCCGCCGACATGATCGCGCCGACGCGGGTCTCGAAACGGCCGACGGGCAGCCCCGGCATGTTGTGGAGGCCGTAGATCTCGTCGAAGGGGAAGCGTTCCATCAGCCCGTCATCGAGCATCGCGAGCGCGCCCTTGCCCCACTCCTCGGCCGGCTGGAAAATGAAACAGGCAGTGCCGTCGAAGCCGCCATCTTCGGCGAGCATCTTGGCTGCGCCGAGCAGCATGGCCGTGTGACCGTCATGGCCACAGGCATGCATGGTGCCGGGCTTCGTCGAGCGATAGGGCAGTTCTCCCTGCTCCGGTATCCTGAGCGCATCCATGTCGGCCCGAAGTGCTACGGCGCGGTTGCCGCTGCCGCGTTTCAAGCGGCCAACGACACCGGTGCCTCCGACCCCCTCCACCACCTCGTCGAGCCCGAACTCCCGGAGCTTGGCCGCGACGAAGGATGAGGTACGCTGTTCCTCGAAGCCGAATTCCGGATGCGCGTGCAGGTCGCGACGCCAGGCAGTCATGTCTTTCACAAGCCGGTCAAGATTTGATCCCGCCATGGCTCACCCTCTCTCGTTCGATGTGTTTGCAACGGTCTCGGGCGACAAGCCGACGAGGGCGGCATACCGCTCGGGGTCGGTCGCACCCTCGGTATTGATGACGAAAACACGCGATTGGGCCGTCAATCCGAGCGTCTCCCGCAGCGCCGGATCACGGGCAACCGACAGCAATCCGGCAAGGCCGACGCCGCCGCTTTCGCCGGACACGATCGCCGGGTCGGAGCCTGCGGGCCGCGCCAGCCGGTTCATCACCGAAACGGCATCCTCCTCGTCGACGGTCATGAACGCATCGGCGACACGCGACAGGATACGCCAGGCGACGAGCGACGGCTCGTAGCATTCGAGCATCGCCATGATCGTCGCCTCGCCATGCGCCACCTTGACCGGACGATCGGCCTTGGCGCTTTCGTAGAGGCAGGCGGCGCGGGCCGGATCGACGACGACGAAACGGGGGCGCTGCGTGCCATAGCGTAGCGCCAGATGTCCAGCCGTGGCGGCGGCAATGCCGCCGACACCCGCCTGGACGAAGACATGGGTCGGCGGCCCTTCCATCTGCCGCAGGGCCTCGCTCAGCAGCGCCGTATAGCCCTGCATCACCAGGCCGGGAATGTACTCGTAGCCGGGCCAGGTGGTGTCCGAGACGACCGTCCAGCCATTTTCGTCACAGACGCGCGCGGCCTCGCGGACGGAATCGTCATAGGTCCCGGCGACCCGGACAATTTCGGCGCCATAGGCCGCGATCGCCTCGATGCGCTTTTCGCTGACGCCCGCATGCACGAAGATCACTGATTTGGCGCCGACAAGCCGGGCGCCCATGGCGACCGAGCGCCCGTGATTGCCATCGGTGGCGCAGCCGAAAGTCTGGGCGGCGGCGATCGCCCGAACCTCGGGCCGGTCCAGATTATCGAAATCGACGCTGCGCCCGAGACGCCGTTCCGCCTCTTCGATCACCAGCCGGATCACCGCATAGGACCCACCAAGCGCCTTGAAGCTGCCAAGCCCCAGCCGATAGCCCTCGTCCTTGACGAAGACGCCGGCAACGCCGAGCTCTTCCGCCAAGGCCGGCAAGGCATGAAGCGGCGTCTCCCGATGGTCGGGGCGGCGGGCAAGCTGCTGCTCGACGCGGGCAGCGGCTGTCAGCGACAGCATGTCGGCATCCGCGGGCAACAGCGGGTGGCCGAAATCGGCATGGGTATTGGCGAGAAACATGGTGCAATCTCCGTAGACCACGAAAATCTATTTCATCGCCGCCGAGAAATGCGCTCTAATTGGCCATCACGAATGCAAGTTTGTAAAGCCGAGGAGGTGCCGTGACGTGGAGTTCCACCTTCGGCGCCGGAGAGCAGGAACCGAAAGGCACTGAATGGCCCCGTCGAAAAAGCCACAGGTCGAACTGGATCGCTTCGATCTTGCGATCCTCGCCATCCTGCAGAAGGACAATACGACGCCGCAGCGCCAGATCGGCGAGGCGGTCAATCTGTCGGCGCCCGCCGTGCAGCGGCGGATCAAGCGCATGGAGGAAACCGGCGTCATCCGCGCCAATGTCGCCCTGGTCGATCCGGTCAGCGTCAACCAGGCGCTGACGATCCTCGTCGAAGTGGAGGTCGAGAGCGAGCAGATCGCGCTGCTCGATGCGGCGAAAGTGGCCTTTACCGCAGCGCCCGAGGTGCAGCAATGCTACTACGTCACCGGCGACGTCGATTTCATGCTCGTCGTCATCGTGCCGACGATGGCCGATTACGAGGCCTTCACCCGTCGCATGTTCTTCGGCAACGCGAACATCAAGCGCTTCCGCACCTTCGTGACGATGGATCCGGTGAAGGTCGGGCTTTCGGTGCCGCTCTAGGAAGAGTCCGGAAGCGGCGCAGCGATTGCCCGACGTTGGAATTCACCGTTTATTTCGTGCCGGCGAGCGCCTTCTTCTCGGCGTCCGCATCGAGCGGCTGCCCGGCGCCGATGGAAGTCAGAAAAGCATCGACGGTCTCAAGCGAGGAGGCCGGCGCATAGCCGTCTCCGCCTTCCGGTCTGGCGACGGCCAGCCGCGTCTGCCAGGTTGATGCCTTGCGGCAAGCGACCGAAACGAGGCCGGGCGCACCGGGCTGGGTGAGTTCGTATTCGCGGCAGAGCTGCCCCGAGCCGACTTCGAATGCCGATACCAGCCGGACCGTCCCCTGGTCTTCACCAACGGCGACTTCGTCCCCCGAAGCCGCCTTGTCGAGGATGGCGGCGAGCGCGGGGCCGACTGTGCCAGCCAACTGTAGGGCGCCAGTCTCCGCCAGTCCGCCGCCGCGAAGCAGGTAGCCGCCGGCGCCGCCGACGACCACCAGCATCGACGCTGCCATCGCCATCAGAAATCGCGAAGGCCCGGCGTTCGGCGACGCGGGCCGATCCGCAGGGCGCCGGAAGGCCACGACATTGTCGCCGCCGGCCGTCAGCGCGTCCACAGCACTTTCAGTGCCACTCGCCGCCGCCGCCATGGCCCGCACCTTGGCAACCAGTTCGTCCGGAACCGGCTCGTCGAGCACCGGCTTCAGGGCCTCGCTTGCGGCGGCGCGCGTTTCCATGAACATCGCGATACGCGCCATCAGTTCGTCGTCCGTTTCCAGCGCCGCCTCGACACGACGCATCGTCTCCTCGTCGAGTTCGCCGTCGGCGAACGCCATCAAGATCTCATCGCTGAATTCCGTGTCGCTCATCTTGTCCCGCCTCTCATGTCCTGTGAACGCGCGACCGGCGGTTCTATTCCTGTCGCCTCCGCAAGATTTTTACGCGCCCGGGCAAGCCTGCTCATGACGGTTCCGATCGGAATGCCGAGGACCTCGGCGGCCTCCTTGTAGGAAAGCTCCTCGACGCAGGTGAGGATCAGCACTTCCCGCTGTTCGAGCACCAGGTCGTCGATCGCAGCCGCCACGCTCTTCAGCGCCATGCGCGCCTCGCTCCCGGCTTCGCCGGAGGGGACGGCGAGTTCGGCCTGCGCCTCGATCTCCTCCGTCGGACCGGCGGTCTTCTGCCGGCGCAGCTGGTCGATCCACAGGTTGCGCAGGATACGGAACATCCACGCGTCGAAACGCGTGCCTTCTTCGAAACGATCCGAACCGGCAAGCGCCTTTTCGCAAGCCGCCTGCACCAGGTCGTCGGCCACATCCCGCGACCGGCAAAGCGAAATGGCAAAGCGGCGCAGGTTCGGGAGAAACGCGACCAGGCGCTCACCGAAGGCGATGGTCGGGTCCGTCATCGGGCGCCTCTTTGGGTACAACCCTTCGTTCCCGGTGGAATAATTTGTCCATTCATCCGTTGAGCGTTATGGGAACTACACCCGAAAGTCACCACTTATGGTCCTTTCATTCACGGTAAGCTTTCGTTTTCGGACGCCGTTGCACAAGGAGAAAACCTTGAAAAACCGCCTGTTTCGAATGTCCCTCCTGTCGTTGTGCGGCCTGGCCGCGGGCGCGGGGGACCTCTCCTTTGGCAGCAGCGACGGCCAGTCGGCACTTCGCTTTGCCTGGGTCGGCCAGGCCCAGGCGGACGACGACGATGGGGGCGACGATGACGATGGCGGCAGTGGCGGCGGCTCGTCACGCAGCTCCAGCGATCGCGGCTCGAGCGGCAGCTGGGGCGGAGGCGGCGGCAACCTGCTTGATCTTTTCCGCGGAACGCCGGAGCGACGTGTCGTGCGCCTGCGTCCGTCGGCCCACCGGGCGACCCATGTGCCGGGCGAAATTATCGCGCTCGGCCTCGACGAGGCGGCCGTCCAGCGCCTGACGGAAAGCGGCTTTACGGTGCGCGCAAGAGAGCCGCTCGGGCTTTCGACGACAGAGATCATCAAGCTCGGCGCGCCCAGCGGCATGGCGCTCGAAGACGCACGCCAACAGGTCGCGGATGCGACGCCGGGAGCGATCGCCGATCTCAACCATTATTTCGACCCGAACGAAGGCGCCGCCTCACCGGCTCCCTGCGCCGACGGTGGTTGCGCGCTCGTTCGCACCGCCATCGGCTGGCCGGACGCCAGCGCGGCTTGCACGGCCGCCGGCCCGATCGGGCTGATCGACACGGCGATCAATCCCGCCCATCCCTCGCTCATGGACGTCAAGCTCGACATCGTCAGGCTGGCGGAAGAAAAGGCGCCGGAATCCGGCCGCCAGCACGGGACCGCGGTTGCCGCCCTCATCGCCGGACGGAAGGACAGCCGCGCGCCGGGGCTGCTCGGCAATGCCCATCTGATCGCCGTCGACGCCTTCCAGCGCAAGGGCGGCGAAAGCGATATCGCCGAGACCTACGATCTCGTGCGTGCCATCGACCTCCTGGCCTCGCGCAAGGTCACGGTCATCAACATGAGCCTCTCCGGGCCGCACAACCTGCTGCTCGAAAAGACCGTCGCGCTCGTGGCCGAGCGGAACATCATCCAGGTGGCTGCGGCCGGCAATGACGGCCCGAGGGCAAAGCCCGTCTATCCTGCCGCCTATCCGGCGATGATCGCGGTCACCGCCGTCGACCGCAACTTCAAGCCCTATCGCCGCGCCGGGCGGGGCGACCATATCGATGTCGCGGCACTCGGCACCCGTGTCTGGACGGCGGCGTCGATCGAAGGCGCAGCGCCACGAACCGGCACCTCCTTTGCCGCCCCCTTCGTCACGGCTGCCGCCGCCATCCTGCGGGCATCGCATCCTGATCTCTCGGCGGCAGAAGTCGCAAATCTCGTCACCGAGACGACGCAGGATCTTGGTGCACCGGGCAAGGATCCTGTATTTGGCTGGGGCGTTCTCAACGCCCGCGAGCTCTGCCGCTCGTAGCAGCGGCAGGGACTACGGCTTTTGCCAGTCCATGACCAGGAACGAGGGAACCCTTCGAAAGAGATCCGTCTGCTCCGGGTCGCCGCCCCGCGGCAATGGTTCGTCGAAATAGCGCAACTGCAGGCCCGCTCCCAGCAACAGCGACATATAGGTGCTGAGCGGCCGGTGCCAGTTGATCACCCGAAGATCGCCCCAGCCGATCCAATCGGACCGTTCGTCCATGTAATGGTCGATCATGAAGCTGCGCTTGCCATCGGCGCCATCGCGCCAGCCGGTCGGATTGCTGGCGCTGTAGAAGCTGGTCAGGTTCGCGATCAGCAGATGACCGCCTGGGCGCAGAACCCGGTTCATCTCGCCGATCGCCGCCTCCAGGTCGGCAACGTCGATGAGGCTGAGATAGGCAACGACGAGATCGAAGGTCTCGTCCGCGAAAGGCAATTGTTCGGCCTGTGCGATACGATAGTCACCATCCGGATGCAGGAGTCTCGCCTGGCCAACGAGCGACCCGGCGGGATCGATGCCGACCGTGCTCAGCCCCTCCGCCGTAAGCAGCCGGCAGAACCGCCCTTCGCCGCACCCGACATCGAGGACCGTTCCTGCCCCGCTTCGCCGCGCCCGTTCGAGCATGGGCACATCGAGAACGAAACGCCGCGCAAAATCCCCTTCGACGCCCAGCCCGGAAATCCAGGCCGCCGCCGACTCTTCCCATCCGTTTGACATTTGACGTTTGGTCCTCGTGATCCGTCCTGCGTTTACGAAGACTGAGAGGACAATCTCGGCGATTGCGTGACGGTAGCCACCCGTACGGTTCCGGCGGGAGGCGGCAGCGCCACCATCCCGCCAGACCGGTCAATGCGTCGATCAGGCAGCCAGTCCACGCTCGTTCAGGAGCATGCCGACGCGCACCATGCGCACGGCATCTTCCGCCGCACGCACCAGCAGTTTCGGCGCTGCATTGATGGCGTCGTCGAGGGTGCACGGCGCCTTCAGGATTGAGGCGAAGGCATCGATGCCGTGGTCGAAGTTGAGGGTCACGCCCTTGCCGATGGTGCCGGCGAGCGCGATGACCGGGCGCCCTGCGTCCTTGGCCCTATGGCCGACCTCGGCCGGCACCTTGCCGAACGGCGTCTGCCCGTCGAGGCTGCCCTCTGCGGTGATCACCAGGTCGGCCCTGCCGATCATGCTATCGAGATCGAGATAGCGCATGACGATGTCGTAGCGCGGATGCAGTGCGCCGCCGAGCAGCCCCATGACCGCCGCGCCGAGGCCGCCGGACGCGCCTGCTCCCGGTGCGTCGCCGACCGCAATGCCGGTCGTCGCCTGAATGGCCGCGGCATAGGTCTCCATCGCTGCCGCGAGCAGTTCCACCTGCTCCGGCGTCGCGCCCTTCTGCGGCCCGAAGACGCGGGCGACGCCGCGTTCGCCGAGCAGCACATTGTGCCAGTTGACGGCCGCGTCGATGCGAACCTCGGCAAGACGCGGATCGCGACCGGACATATCGATGCTTGCCAGCGAGGCAAGCGCCGCACCGCCGGGCGCGAGCGGATTGCCATCGCTGTCGAGCAGCTTCACGCCCAAGGCCGCGGCCATGCCGGCGCCGCCATCGTTGATGCCGCTGTCGCCGCAGCCCAGCAGGATACGGCGGGCACCGGCGTCGAGCGCCGCCCGGATGAGCTCCCCGACACCGTAGCTGGTGGTGATGCAGGGGTTGCGGCGGTCGCGCGGCACCAGCCGCAGACCGGCGGCCGCCGCCATTTCGATGATGGCCGTGCGTTCGGACTGACCACCGAGGAAACCGAAATGTGAGGCGACGGGCTCGCCGAGCGGACCGGTGACATCAAGTTCATGCAGGCTGCCGCCGGTAATCGCGACGAGCGCCTTGGTGAAACCTTCACCGCCGTCAACCATGGGCACCTTGAGAACCTCGGCATTCGGGCAGGCGCGCAGCACGCCCTTCTCGATGCAATCGGCAGCTTCTTCCGCCGACAGGCTTTCCTTGAAACCGGACGGTGCAACCAGAATGGTAAGTGACATGTGACAATCTCCTTGCACTTTTGTGACAATGCGGATGCAAGGGAGAAACGGCGGCTCGCGACGTTTATTCCGCCCGAAATGCAGAATTCTTTCTTTTGCGGAAAGAAAAACAAAAGAGCCGAAGCGAACGACGCTGCGGCTCAAAAGATATCTATATATCAGATGTTTATCGTTACATCGCCAAGCCGATTGCCGGCCAGATCACAAGGGCGAAAAGGGCAAGCAGCGCGATGAACGGGAGCGCCAGCATCAAGGCCAGACGCAGCAGATCGGAAGGGCTGAAAGCCGGCGGCTCCATGCCTCCGAACAGCGCCACGGGTTTGGCCGAAACCATCAGCGTCTGGCAGAAACCACTACCTATAGCTGTAACCATGATGAGGCTGGCGGGGCTGACCCCGAAGCCTGCCAGCGGCAGCGCCACGGCCGGAATGAGCACCGTCGCCCGCGCCGTTCGCGAGGCAACGACGATATGGGCAAAGGTCGCGACCGCGATGGCAAGAAGCACGACCAGCCACGCCGGCGGCTCGCCGATCTGGCCGAAGGCGCCGATCAGGCGATCGGCAAGCTCGGTCGCCGTTCCGGTCGACAGCAGCGCTTCGCCGATGACGAGCGTGCCGGCAAGAAACAGAAGCAGGTTCCACTCCACACCTTTCAGCGCCTTGCGGAACGGCATGCCGGAGATCTTTTCCGACGCAAGGACAAGAGCGCCGACGAGTGCCACCACCGGCAGCGCGATGCCGTGCAGGTCCGAGGTCGCGAGTGCTGCGACGATCGCCGCGGTGACAGCGAGGATTGCCTTGTCGCGCGTCGAAAACGGACGCTTCTCCGCCGGCGCGGCCGGCAGGTCGAGGCGCCAGTTCCGATCGGTATCGTCGAGGAAGAAACGCAGGATCAGGCTGCAGGCAATCAGGCTCGTCAGCAGCGCGAAGGGTGCTGCAAGCAAGGCCCAGCCGAGGAAGCCCGGTGCTTCGCCACCGCTGCGGCGAATGAAATCGACGGCGACGAGATGGGCGCCGGCGCCAGTCAGCGAAGCGGCCGCCGATAGCAGGATCACCGACGGAAACAGCAGCGCCAAAGCGCGGGTGATGCCGGGACGGCCGATGGTCGAGGCGAGCCCCAGGAAGACGGGCATGAAAATGGCCGCCCGTGCCGAGGTCGAGGGAATGACGAAAGCCGTCACGAAGATCGTCAGCGTCACTACCCAGAACAGTCGGTTGACGTCGCGGAAACGGGCGAGCAGCCGGAAAGCGAGCCGCTCGACGAGGCCCGATGCCTGCAACACCGCCGCAATCACCGAAGCCGCCATCATCAGCCAGACGATGTCGTTGCCGAGCGCGGCGTAAACCGCCTCCTCGCCGACGGCACCGGTCACGGCCAAGGCCGCCGCCCCGGCAAGCGCCACCGGCGTTTCCGGCAGGTCGAAGATCGTCCAGCAGATCAGCGTCGTCGCAAACACCATCAGCGAAAGGCGCATCGGCAGCGTCAGGCCGTCAGCCGCGAGAAAGATCAGGACGGCGGCAAAGGCGACGAGCATTACGCCGACGAGCAGGCGCACCTGGCTCACCGGCATATGGCCGTCAATGCGTTCGGCTACCGCCGCGTTCAGGGTGACAAGGTCTTTTTCCGAAGCGATCACCGGGCTGATGGTCATAGCTACGCTCCCTTTTTGCTGGCCGACGCTCGCAAGCGGCAACCGCGCCGCACGAAGCCATCAGGCTGATGTCGTGGGAGGGCAAACGGAGCCCTGGGCGATTTATTCCCCCGCTCCAGAATTTTTTCGGCTTTCTTGCCCTATGTCCGAAATGAGCGAGATCAATGCCGGTCCGTCTGACCGGCAGAGACTGATGCTTGGATGACCTCTTTAAAAAGGAGAGTTTGATGTTGATCAGGGAAATGTCGCGGCAGGAATGCATCGACCTCGTCGCCGAGAACCATATCGCTCGTCTTGGATGCGCCCGGGATGGTCGGCCCTATGTCGTCCCCGTCCAGTATGCTTTTGCCGCCAACAGGCTCTACGGGTTTTCGATGCCCGGACAGAAGATCGACTGGATGCGAGCCAATCCCCGTGTCTGCATTCAGCTGGACACGGTAACGGACCGGCAGGCCTGGCGAAGTGTCGTCATCTACGGCCGCTATCAGGAACTGCCGGATACGAAACAATGGCACCGAGAGCGCTTGAACGCCTGGGCGTTTCTCGAACAGCGCGTGAACTGGTGGGAACCGGGCGGCCTGAAGCCTGGCGACCAGGTGATTGCCGGCGCCTCGCCGCATCTCTTCTTCGAAATCGAGATCGACGAGGTGACCGGACGGGCAGCGTCCGTGGGTTGACGGCCGTCGGCGCGCAGTTAGATCGCTGCGCGCCCGGCCCTGCCGATCAATGGGCCATGAGCACGGGAACCACGGCGTTTTCGAGCATCGAGCGGGTGACCCCGCCAAAGACGCGTTCGCGCATTCTGGAGTGGCCATAGGCGCCCATGACGATCAGATCGGCCGCCACGTCGGAAGCGAACCGATTGATCACGTCATCGACCCTATGCCCGCCGCTCGGCAGCCGCTCGACGGAAACCGAAACGCCGTGCCGGGCAAGGTAACCGGCAATATCGGCGCCCGGTTCCTCGCCGTTCTTGCCATAGGCCGAACGCGGGTCGACCATCGTCACGTGCACGGTCCTGGCCCCCTTCAGAAGGTCGAGCGCTTCACGCACGGCACGGGCCGCTTCCAGCCGGGAGTTCCAGGCAAGCACGACCGTCTTCGGATCAAGCCGCGCCGGCTTGCCCTTGGGCAGGACGAGGACCGGTCGGGCGGAGTTGAACAGCGTCCCGTCGATGGTGCGCGACCGTAGCTCCGGGTCCAGCATCAGGCCGTCGCCGACCAGCGTCAGGTCGGCATAGCGGGCGCGCTCGCCGATCTCGTCATCCGCCCAGGCGGCTTCGGTGTATTTCGTCTCGACGCTGAACGAGATGCCTTCCCGGGTGAGAATGTCGGTTGCACGCGCCACGCAGGATTCGAGCTTGTCGACTTCGCGCTGACGTTCGTTCAGCCAGTCAATCGAGATGGCGGCGGCAAAATCGCCGATCGGTGGAGAAGCGGCGAGCTTGACGATCAACAGGCAGAGGTGAGCGTTTGCCGAGGCGCAGACCTGTGCCGCGGCACGCAGATCGTCTGCAGAATGATCGACGCCGACGACGGCGAGAATGGTCTTGTATGTCATCGCGTTTCCTCCTCGCGACCGGACCTAAGGACTGGGTGAGCCTAGGCAGATGCGCGCGCGGCGACATTGATCCCCGTCAACCGGGATCATGGAGGAAAGCGTATAATTTTGGGGGCTCTACGCGCACAGCTGTACGCCGGCGGCCCTCGTTGCTGGCGGGGCGGCGAAGACGGTCATCGCCTCCGCCGCCCAATTGCTCCGCAAACTCGGCCCACCGCCCCGATCGCGCGGGCGCCGAGCATCAGTCGTCAGGCACCCCGGCGTGCCACGACCGGCACGTAATGTTCCAGTTCCGGCGCCGGGAAGTTGAGCGTCGCATTGATTTCTGCCGACCGGTAAAGGCCCATCAGCATCTCGACGACGGCAAGCCCGTCCTCGAAGGTCTCGAGCGGCTTTTCGCCCTTGCGGAAGCACTCCACCATATGGCGGTTCTCATCCGTGTAGCCATAGACGCCGGCCTCGTCCTCGAGCACCGGCATCAGGCCCTGTTCGGCGTTCTGCTTCTCGACGAGGTCCTCGCCTTCGGACCCCTTGACCTCGCGCGACATGAAGATCTTAAGGCCGGTTGAGAGCGAATTGTATTCGAGCGCATATTCCGGACCGAGCAGTTCGAGCTGGATGCGAAGTCCAGCGCCGACATAGGCCCAGGAGGTGGTCGCCTCGATCATCAGCTCGTTGCCGTCCTGATCTTCGAGCGTCACCGTGGCGCGGGCGAAGTCTTCGGACGGCCGGTTGCGATAATCGACCTCGCTGCCGAAGCGGTTGCGCAGCTGCTCCGCATAGTGCGGCCGCGTCCATTTGAGATTGGCGACCGTGCCGTTCACCGCCTTGATCTTCAGCGAATTGCGCGGTGCGCCGGGTGCCGTCAGCAGGTAGCGCGCCACCTCGACACTGTGGCACATCATGTCCGAAAGCACGCCGCCGCCCTGCTTGTCGCCCTGCCAGAACCAGGGCTCGTGCGGGCCGGAATGTTCCTCGGCCGCGCGCGCGAGATAGGGACGGCCGGTGGTGGACGCCGCACGCCGCCAGATGATTTCCTTGCCGCGCAGCACCGGCGTGCAGAAAACCTGGTTTTCGAGATAACCGTGGTTGAGGCCGGCATCTTCGGCAAGCGACACCATCTCGCGGGCTTCGGCGACGGTGCGCGCCAGCGGCTTTTCGCAGGCAACGGCAAAGATCCTGCTGCGACCGTCCTTGACCGCCTTGTGCAGCGAACGCATGACGTCGATGCGGGTGTAGTTGGGCGAGAGGATCCAGACGGCGTCGACATCGTCGGCGCTCAGCAGCGCTTCCAGGCTTTCATGGGTGCGGCAGGTTCCGAGACCGAGGGACGCGACTTCGTTTGCAAACTTCTCCCGGTTTTCAGCCTTGCGGCTGAAGACACCGGTGACCTCGACATTGCGCACGCCGATCATCGACTTCAGGTGGAAATGGGCGATGAAGCCCGATCCGACGAAACCCACGCGCAGCGTCTGCTTCGGTAGCTGTGTCATTCTCTTCTCCCATTGATCGAGTGTGATAACGGCGGGATGCGGGACGTGCGGAAACCACGTGCGTTCATCCCGCTCCGGCTATTTTCGCGGCGGTGCGGTGCTGCCACGGATGTTGAGCGTCGTCGGCAGGACGATGGCCGGCTCTGCGCCGACGTCGCCATCCGAGAGAACGTTGAGAAGCTGGGACATCGCCGTGCGGCCGATGTCGGCGCGCGGCTGGCTGACGGTCGTCAGCGGCGGATAGAAGGCTTTGCTGAGATAGAGATCGTCGAAGCCGACGACCGAGACGTCGCTCGGAACATCGCGGCCGAGCCGCCGCAGCGCATGGATGGCGCCATAGGCCATCTCGTCGTTGGCGGCGAAGATCGCCGTCGGCGGTTCCGGCAGCGCGAAAAGCTCCGCGGCGCGGGCCTCGCCGCTTTCGAGCAGGTAATCGCCGCGAACCTCGTACCCCTCGGGAATATCAAGGCCGGCGGCCTTCATCGCGACCCGGTAGCCGTCACGGCGATGGACCGCCATGACCTCCGGCAGCGGACCGGCGATATGGGCGATGCGGCGATGACCGAGCGCGATCAGATGTTCGACCGCAGTCTGAGCCGCGGCCACATTGTCGATCTGCACATGCGGGAAACCCGATCCCTCGATCATTTCCAGCGCGATAACAACAGGCAGATGCGAGAGATCGGCACTTTCACCCGGCTGCGGTGGCGGCAGCTTGCCGGTCATCAGGATCATGCCGTCGGCATGGCCGTCGCGAAGCATGTTGAAATACTCGACCTCGCGGTCCGGGTCGTTCTCGGTGTTGCCCATGAGGACGGCGTAGCCGGCTTCACGGGCCGTCGCTTCCACGCCCTTGAGGATTTCGAGATAGAAGGGGTTGCCGACGTCGCGCACGACGAGCAGCACCGACATGGAGCGGCGGGTCCGCAAGTTGCGGGCGCTGACATTCGGGCGATAGTTGAGCTCGCGCGCCAGCGCGTTGACGCGCTTGCGTGTCTCGTCGGTCACCAGCGACGAGCCGCTCAGCGCCCGCGAGACGGTCGCGACCGAGACTCCGGCGCGTTCTGCGATATCCTTGATCTTCGGCCGCTCGCTCATGCGCGCATCGCCCTCCCGCGGCCATAGAACAGCATGAGCAGTAGCAGGGTGGCGCCGAACACCATCTGACGCCCGGATTCGTCGATGTTCACCGTCGTCAGGATGCCCTGAAGGATGACAAGCAGCAGCGCGCCAGCCATGGTGCCCGTGTAGCCGCCCTTGCCGCCGGCAAGCGACGTGCCGCCGAAGACGACGGCGATGATCGATGAGAGCATGTATTGCTCGCCGACATTGGCGAAGGACGAGCCGGAGTAACCGAGCAGGCAGAGCCCGGCGATCGCGGCGAACATGCCCGAGATCATGAAGAGACCGATGCGCATGAGCCGAACCGGCACGCCGGCCATATAGGCCGCGTGATCATTGGAGCCGATCGCGTAGATCCGATGACCGAAGACGGTGCGGTTCAGCATGAAGGCCATGAACAGGCCGATCGCGACCCAGAGCCAGATGATGCCGGGAATGCCGAGCGCAATCGGCTGGGTCACGAAGGCGGAGAGGCCGGGCGCGGCGCGGCCCGAAGGGATGCCCTGGCGAATGACCACCAGGAGGCCCTGCAGCACGCCGAGCATGCCGAGCGTCATCACCAGCGGCGGGATGCGCAGAAGCGTGACGCCGAGACCGTTCAAAAGTCCGAAGACGGCGCCGGCTGCGAGGCAGGCAAGCACGGCCGGCAGGATGCCGCCATCGGCACCGTTCATGACATTGCCAGCAATGATCGCCGAGAGCGACACGACGCCGCCGACGGAGAGATCGATGCCCTCGCGGCCGCCGAGAATGACGACATTCTGGCCGGCAGCGACGATGCCGAGCAGCGAGGCGACGATCAAGAGCCGCAGGATCTGGTCGGCCGAGGCAAAGCCCGGCGAGAGGCTTTGGCCGAGAACAAGCAGCGCGACGATGAGGATGAGCGCCACGACCAGCGGCCGTTTGAAGAAGGCGAAAACCGAACTCATACGCGTGCCCTCCGGCCGGCGAGCACGCCCGCCATCAGGACGATCAGAATGGCGAGGCCCTGGACGAAGTTCTGCCATTCCGACGGCGTGCCCATGAAGAAGACCAGCGAATTGACGAGGCCGATCGTCAGCGCGCCGAGGAGCGAGCCGACCACCGTCGTCCAGCCCCCGGCAAGCGCACTGCCGCCGAGCACGACGGCGGCGACGCTATAGAGCGTCATCTTGCCGCCGACGAGCGGATCGCCGCTCGCCGTATCGCCCGTCAGGCAGAAGGCGGCGAGGGCAGAGAACAGGCCGCAAAGCAGGTAGCCCTTGATGCGGACCGCGACGACCGGAAGCCCCGTCTGATAGGCCGCCTGCTGGTCGTCGCCAACGGCCAGAAGTTCAGTGACGATGCGGGTGCGCGACAACAGAAAGAGCAGGATCGCGAGGGCCGCGAGCACGTAGAAGACGAAGGGCAGGCCGAGCAGCCGTCCGCCATAGGTGCGCCAGAAGATTGTCGGCGCCGGCGTGCCGGCGACGGGCATGACATAGAGCGCCAGGCCGGTGAAGAAGATGCTGGTCGCAAAGGTTGCGACGATCGCCTGCAGCCGAAGGGCCGCAACGACCAGTCCGTTGACCAGCCCGCAGGCAAGACCGATGAGGAGCCCAAGCGTCAGCGCAAGCAGTACCGCGCCTGCGCCGCCGCCCCAGCGCTCCATCAGCACGACGATTGCGACATTGACCAGCGACAGCGTCGCACCGGCGGAAAGGTCGATGTCGCCGGCGGAGACGACATAGGTCTGGGCGATCGCGAGCATGACCAGCGCCATGTAGGTGCTGAGCAGGCCCGCTAGAGAGCGGAAGCTGAGGCTGTTGGGCGAAAAGAGGCCGTTCAGCGCCAGAAGCGCGATGAGGATGACCAGCGCCGGCAGGAACGGGTAACGCTCGAGCCAGGAGCGCAGGCCACCGCTCCTTGGCGTAGAAATGTCTGTGGCGATCGATGTCATCATGCGGCCTCGTATGCAGCCTGGTAGAGATTGTAGCGGGTGCGATCGACGCCGGTCAGTTCACGCGTCACCGAGCCGCCGTTGAAGACGAGGATGCGGTTGGCATTACCGAGCAGTTCGGCGTCCTCGGACGAATAGAGCAGGATGCCGAGACCCTCGGCCGCAAGCTGCCGGATGAGTGCAAAGAGATCGGCCTTGGCCTGGAGGTCGATGCCCTTGGTCGGATCGTCGAGCAGCAGCACATCGGGACGATCGATCAGCCAGCGGGCGATGATCACCTTCTGCTGGTTGCCGCCGGAGAGCGAATTGATCGGATGGAAGAGGCTCGCAAACTTGGTGTGCATCGCTTCCAGCGCCGGCATCGCCTTGTCCCGAAGGCTTGAGGGTCGCGCAAGCATCAGCCGGTCGCGCAGATAATGGATCGGCGTGACGTTCTCGATGATCGGACGGCCGCTGATGACGCCGTCGCGACCGCGGTCGCCGGAGACATAGGCGCAGCCGCGGCGGATGGCGTCACGCGGGCTTTTGGCTTCGTAGCGTTGGCCACCGATCGTCACCGCGCCGGATGTGACGGTGCCTGCGCCGAATATCGCCCGCAGCAGCGCCGACTGCCCCTGGCCGTGCAGGCCGCCGAGGCCGAGGATCTCGCCCTTTGCAACCTCGAAGCTGACATCGCGAAAGCCCTTGCCCGCGAGGTTGCGAACCGAGATTGCCGCTTGTGCCCCGATTTCCACCACTGCCGGCGCCGAGGATCGCGCCGCCGGCATGTCGCTGGCGCCGCCGACCATCAGCCGGATGACCGTTGCCGGATCGGTCTCGGAGAGCTTGAGCGTCTCGATGGTTTCGCCATCGCGGATGATCGTGACGCGATCGCCGATCGCGGTGATTTCGTCCATGCGGTGGGAGATAAAAATGATGCCGCGCCCCTGCGCCTTCAGATCGCGCAGGATCTCGAAAAAGCGATCGACCTGAGCGCGGTCGAGCGCCGAGGTCGGTTCGTCGAAGATCAGGATCGGCGCTTCGCTGGCGAGCGCCTTCATGATTTCGACCAGTTGCCGCTGGTCGGCGCGCAAGTTGCCGACCAGCGTCTCCGCATAAAATCCTTCGCCAGCGACCTCAGAAAAGAGTGCGATGTAGCGCGCCGCGCGGGCCTTGAGAGCCTGCCGGTCAATGAAGAGGCCCGCCTTCACCGGCAGGGCGGAAAGGCAGATGTTCTCCTCGACCGACCGGTGGCTGGCGAGGCTGAGTTCCTGGTAGAAGATGCCGATGCCGGCGGCGCGCGCGGCCTGCGGCCCGGTGATCGTCACGGCCTTGTCGTTGATCAAGATCTGGCCGCTGTCGGGTCGCACGCTGCCGGCAATGATCTTGCAGAGCGTGCTCTTGCCGGAGCCGTTGGAGCCCATCAGCACATGCACCTCGCCGGCGGCGATCTCGAGATCACCGCGGCGTAGCGCCAGCGTTGCGCCGTAAGCCTTGCTCACGCCGTTCAGTCTCAGTTTCGACATCGGCTGTCGTCCACTTGGTTGTTTGCCGCATCATCAGGGATGCCCGTGTCTCGGGACAGGCTCCACTGCAGCGCTCCTTCACGCCGATCGGCCTTGTTCGCCATCGGCGGCAACGGTCGCCGGACGGCTCAAGACAGGAGCCGCCCGACGAAACCGTGCTTACTTGAACAACGCCGTGGCGTCGTCGATCGAAAGCGCGTTGGTGTAGGAGTAGTAGCCCGGCTTGCCGTCGAGCTGCTTGGCAGCGTCGCCAAGGTTCTTCGAGTCGATGAACGGGATCGGCAGATACATGGCGTTCTTGTACTGACCGGCCGTTGCCGGCTCCTTCAGTTCCTTGCCCTGCAGCATCAGCACCGCGACGTTGAGCGCGCTTGCCATGACGCCGGGCGGGTTGACGGTCGCGCCGGAATTCAGCTTGTCCTTGCTCCAGAGATCGATGAAGTCCTTGCGGATTTCGCCGGTCGCGGCGATCTGGCTGGTCTTGCCCGCATCCATGATCGACTTCCAGGCACCCGCCGCCATGCCATCCTGCACGACGACGCCGTTGATGTCAGGATAGGTCGCAAGGATGTTCTGCATCGCCTGCTGGCCCTGGGCCTGATCCCAGTTGGCGTTGACCTCGTTGACCACCTGCAGATCCGGATAGTCCTTGAAGACACTCTTGTAGCCGGCAACGCGCATCTCGTTGGCCGGGTGGCCGGCAACGCCGTTGATGGCGACCACCTTGCCCTTGCCGCCGAGCGTATCGGCGAGCCACTTGGCGCCGGCCGCACCCCAGGCCGTCTGGTCGATGCCGACATAGGTCGCATCCGGCGAGGAAACCTCGGCGTCCGTCGCGATCACCAGGATGCCGGCTTCCTTCGCCTGGGCGAAGATCGGATCGAAGGCCGTCGGGCTGTTGGGGTTGATGATGATGGCGTTGACGCCCTCGGCGATGAAGTTGCGCACATGCGCGATCTGGCCGGGCACGTCGACATTGGCGCTCTGGACGGAGACTTCGACATCGACGCCCTTCTCCTTCCACTTCGCCGCGGCCTCCTTGGCCTCGTCGATCATCTGCGTGCGCCATTCGCTGCCGACCCAGCCGTTGGACAGGCCGATCTTGAAAGTCTCGGCATTGGCGACAGAAGCGGAAATAGCAATGGTTGCGACAGCGCCAAGCGCTGCGGCGATAAATTTCTTCATCAAATCCTCCCAGATCTTGCGAAAACCATGAAGCCAGAAAATGTAATCGATTTCAATGGGGGTTTTCAGGGAATTTTGTTGGCTCTCGTTTTCCGTCGCCGGGAGGATCAAGGAGATGATGGAGAGCGTGGGCGCAGGCGGAATGGACTTCGGCAAGTCTCTCGCCGAAAGAAGCCAATAGCGCTTGGCTGCCCCTCCCCGCTGTGCGACAGCAAGGGCAGAGGCGTTGACGATTCGTCGTTGCGCCAACTGGAATGAACTGCAGGAATGACGCCATGACACGAAGGCGCTCAGGGATCGATCCCGATGGCCGCCCGAACAGCGGCCCGCCCGTTGCTCAAATCGCAACACTTCGTTGCTCGCCGGCCGGCTAGCCGCAATTTGCCCTCACCGCCTACTCTGAACGCTGGGCAAAGAACAACAACTGGCTCCCAACCAGAGGAGAACATCATGACCGGGAAAACCGGAGCCGCCTCGGGCGCGCTCTATCTCCATATCCTTGTGCTGGCGATCGTCATCGTCTCCGAGCTGATCGGCATTCAGCGCCTGCCGATCGGCATCGGCACCGTCATCTTCCTGCCGATCCTTTACGCCTTCGCGCTCGGCATCGCCTTCAATCCGGCCATTTTCAAGGCGACCGGCAAGTTCCTGTCGCGCGACGCGGTCAAGCTTTCCGGCGCGATGATCACCGTTGCCATCATGCCGTTCATCGCCAAGTTCGGAACGACGGTCGGCCCGCAGATTTCGCAGATCATCGAGGCCGGCCCGGCGCTGGTGCTGCAGGAACTCGGCAATCTCGGCACGATCATGGTCGCCTTCCCGGTCGCAGTGTTTCTTCTCAAGATGGGCCGTGAAGCCGTCGGCGCCACCTATTCGATCGACCGCGAGCCGAACATCGCGCTGATCGCCGACAAATACGGCCTCAACTCGCCGGAAGGTGCCGGCGCCATGGGCGTCTACGCGACTGGCACGCTGATTGGCACCTTCGTCTTCGCCATCATGCCGCCGATCGTGCATGGCCTCGGCATCTTCGACGTGCGCGCGCTCGCCATGTCCTGCGGCGTCGGCTCCGGCTCGATGCTCGCCGCCTGCACCGGTGGCCTTGTCGCCGCCGTGCCGGACCAGAAGGACATCATTCTCGCGCTCGCCGCCGCCAGCAACATCCTGACCTACGCCACCGGGCTTTATGTCGGCATGTTCGTCGCGCTGCCCTTGACGGAGTGGCTCTACAACAAGGCGCGCCCGTCCGAGCGTCGTACCGCAGCCTGATCGGGAGAGAGAACCATGACCAACCAGAACACTTCCGCCAACTACGCCGACGATCTCCCGCTGAACCCGGAGGACGAGCGCAAGCTCGACGTCGTCGGCCATGCGGGCCTGCTGATCATCGCCTGTGCCATCGGCCTCGTCGCCAACTGGGTCGGTACCGGCACCTCGCCGCTCACCGCACTGCCGGGCATGGCGACGCTCTATGCCGCCTGCATCGTCGGCCTGGCGCTCGCCCGCTTCGTGCCCTTCTACCTCCCAAGCGTCGCCTGGGTTTCGCTGATCGCGATCCTCATCACCATCCCGGGCGTTCCGGGTGCAGCCTGGGTCAGTGAGCAGGTCGAGCACCTCAACTTCCTTGCACTGGCGACCCCGGCGCTAGCCTATGGCGGCCTGGCTTTGACCGCGAGCGAATTCGCGATCGCCCGCCGCTCCGGCTGGAAGATCGTCATCGTCGCGATCTGCGTGATGGTCGGCACTTATATGGGCTCGGTCGTCGTCGCCGATCTCTTCCTGCGCCTCGGCCAATAACGCGGGCGCGCAATTCCAGGGAGAACTGCGAAGCGGTTTTCCGTCCGGAACTGTGCAAAAAAGGGTCGGCCGCTCTGCGGCCGGCCATCCCTCTAATGACAGGACGCACGCCATGATACGCCACGACATCAGCCCCGAGCGCATCGAGGAAACGATCCGCTGGCGTCATCACCTGCATGCCCATCCCGAGCTTGCCTTCGAGGAACGCCAGACCGCGGCCTTCATCGCCGGCCGGCTTGCCGAATGGGGCATTGCCGTGAAGGACGGTTATGGCGGCACCGGGGTTGTCGGCACGCTCAGGCGTGGCACATCGAACCGATCGATCGCCATTCGCGCCGATATGGACGCCTTGCCGATCGTCGAGACGAGCGGCGCTGCCTACGCCTCGAAGACGACGGGCAAGATGCACGCCTGCGGCCACGACGGCCACGTCGCCATGCTGCTTGCCGCCGCCCGGCAGGCAAGCGAGATGGATTTCGACGGCACCGTGCACTTCATCTTCCAGCCGGCCGAAGAGGCCGAGGGCGGCGCCCGCGTCATGGTCGCCGACGGCCTCTTCCGCGATTTCCCCGCCGATGCCGTTTATGCGCTGCACAACTGGCCGGCGCTCGACGTCGGCTCGGTGGTTGCCCGCGACGATGCGATGATGGCCGCCTTCGGCGTCTTCGAGATCACTATCACCGGTCGCGGCGCCCATGGAGCGATGCCGCATGAGGGCGCCGACCCGTTGGTCGCGAGCGCCCAGATCGTCACGGCCTTGCAGACAATTGCCAGCCGCAACGTCTCGCCGCTCGAAGCCGCCGTCGTCTCCGTCACGCAGATCCACGGTGGCGACGCCTGGAACGTGATCCCGGAGAAAGCCGTGATCCGCGGCACCACGCGCTGGTTCGACAAGGCGGTAGGCGATACGCTCGAAAGCCGCATGCGCACGCTCGTCACCGCACTCGCGGAGGGCCTCGGCTGCAAGGCCGAACTCGACTATCAGCGCCGCTACCCCGCAACCATCAACGATCCGGCGGCCGCCGCGCTCGCCCGCTCGGTCGCCGCTGCGGACCCTGCCTTGACCGTCGTCGACGCGGCCCCCAGCATGGCGGCGGAAGACTTCGCCTTCATGCTCGACGAACGCCCCGGCTGCTACCTCTGGCTCGGCGCAAGACGCGAAGGCCCTAACCCCGGCCTGCACTCGCCGCACTACGATTTTAACGATGCGATCATCGGCCAGGGCGTAAACCTCTGGACACGCCTGATTGCGACCTCGCTTGGTCGTTGACCCCAAAGGGATTCCGTCGCATCCATGACCACCATGGACGTACTCGACGCGAAAGCGCTCAGGATCTTTATGGCGGTTGCGCGCATCGGCTCGATCCGGGGCGCTGCGGAGCATATGGGGCTGGCGCCATCGGTCGTCAGCCGCCAGATTGCCGACACCGAACGCGACATAGGCCTGTCCCTCTTCGAGCGCACCGCCCGCGGCACGGTTTTGACCGACGCCGGTGAACTGGTGCTCGAACACGGCAAACGGGTGCTCGAGGACAACGGGCTGCTCGCCGAGCAGCTCGACCAGATCCGCGGCGTGCAGCAGACCCGCATCCGCATTCGCTGCGGCGAAGGCTTCATGGCCGATCTGGTGGAGCACGGGCTCTCGTCGTTTTCGAAGGCGCATTCCTATGTGCGCTACATCGTCGAGCTCGGCAGCACCGAAGACGTGGTTGACGCCATCGCCAACAGCGATGCGGATATCGGCATCGCCTACAATCCCCTGACCGAGCCGCGCATCCGGGCGCTGGCGATTGCGCGCCAGCCGCTCTGCGTCATCGTGCCGGCGGGCCATCCGCTGTCAGAGCGCGGCATCCTGAAACTTGCCGATTGCCTCGCCTTCCCCTGCGCCTTGCTCGGCAAGGGCAATGGCGTGACCCAACTGGTGGCGCGCGTGGCGGCCGATGCGGGGCTGGCGCTGGCGCCGTTGCTCGAAACCCATTCGATCGAGGTGCTCCGCCGCTTCGTCGCAGCAAACCTTGGCGTCACCTTCCTCCCGCGCACGTCCGTCACTGTCGAAATCGCGCGCGGCTCCATGCAGGCGATCGACCTCGCCGATCCGCTGCTGAGCGAGGCGAGCGCGCATCTGATGGTGCGGGCGCACCGCCGCCTGCCACTGTCGGTCGAAAAGCTCGGCCAGCACCTTGCACAGGAAATGCAGTCCTTCCGCTCCTAGGCAGCTTCCCGGCCCTATGAACCCGCGTGCCGCTGACGCGCGCCTGCCCCGTCGCCGTTGGCCCTCCAGACGTTGCCACGCCAGCAACGCATTGTACCAGGCGCGCCGTCTACCCGCTCACCAGCCCGCGTGCCACCTTCTCCGGATCAATCTGATCATACGAGGGTAAGCGGATCATGACGGCGGAACGAACGACAGTGGGCGTGGTGGGACTGGGCGCCATGGGGCTCGGCATGGCGACGACGCTCGCCGGAAAAGGCTTTTCCGTCAAGGGCTTCGACCTTTCCGACGCACGCCGAGTGCTCGCCGCCGATGGCGGGGTGACCCCGGTGACCTCCCTCGCTGAGGTCTTCTTCGACACCGATTTCATCGTCTTCTCGCTGCCGACCGCCAAGGACGTGGCAGCCGTCGTCGAGGCCAATCTGGAGACGCTGAAGGAGGCCGGTCGGCGGGTCGTCATCATCGACACATCGACCTCCGAGCCGGATGTCTCGCGTGATCTCGCTGCCGCCCTTGCCGGTCTCGGCCACGGCTTCATCGACGCGCCCGTCTCCGGCGGACCGGCGGGTGCCGCAAACGGCAAGCTGACGATGATGATCGGCGGCAGCTATCAGGATGTCGCCATTGCCGGTCCGGTCATCGACGCGATGTCGGCCAAGGCCCTGCATGTCGGCCCGAGCGGCGCCGGCAACGTCGCCAAGCTCGTCAACAACCTGCTTGCCGCGGCCCATATGGTGACGACGGGCGAAGGGCTGAAGCTGGCGCTTGCCGCCGGGCTCGATGCCGAAGAGGCGCTGAAAGTGCTGAACGCTGCCTCCGGCAAGTCGATGATCAGCGAAGTGCATTTCCCGACCTGGGTGATGAACGGCCGCTTCGACAGCGGCTTCACCATGGGCCTGATGCGCAAGGACGTGCGGCTTGCCAGCGAGCTTGCGGCGCGCACCGGCGCCGAGCTTCCGCTGACAAGCGCCGTCGCCAAGCTCTGGGCCGAAAGCCCGCTCGACAACGCCGAAGACTTCACCCGCATGGGCGCCTTCCGCCCCGTGGCCAACGACAACTGAGACCTGAAGGGAACGACGATGAACGACATGACCATGCCCGCCAAGGCCGAGCGCATCCGGGCGCTGTTCCACGGCCTCATCCCCGGCAGCGAGATCGGCAGCTATGTCGACGGCACGCTGGTACCCGGCTCCGGCGACGAACAGGCGCTGACCGATCCGGCGACCGGCGAAATCTTCGCCAACTTCAAGGATGCCGGCGCTGATGTCGTTGACGCGGCGATGCAGGCGGCAGCGCGCGCCCAGCGCGAATGGATTTCGATGACGGCTTCGGCGCGCGGCCGGGTGATGAACGAGATCGCCCGCAAGATCCGCGAGCGCGCCGGCGAGATCGCTGAACTTGAAAGCCGCTCTGCCGGCCGGCCGATCCGCGACATCCGCGGCGAGGCGCTGCGCGTCGCCGAGATGTTCGAATATTATGCCGGCTGGTGCGACAAGCTGCATGGAGAGGTGATCCCGGTCCCGACCTCGCACCTGAACTATACCCGCAACGAGCCGGTCGGCGTCGTCGCCCAGATCACCCCCTGGAACGCACCGCTCTTTACCGGCGGCTGGCAGATCGCGCCGGCGATCTGCGCAGGCAACGGCGTCGTCATCAAGCCGTCGGAACTGACGCCGCTGAGCACCCTCGTGCTCGGTGCGCTCTGCGAGGCGGGCGGTGCGCCGCGCGGCCTCGTCAACGTCATCGCCGGGCAAGGCGTGACAGCCGGCCAGGCGATGGTCGCCCATCCGAAGACGGCGCTCGTCGTTTTCGTCGGCTCGGCGCTCGCCGGTTCGGCCATTGCGGCAGCGGCTGCGAAGAACGTCGTGCCCTGTATCCTCGAACTCGGCGGCAAGTCCGGCAACATCGTCTTTGCCGATGCCGATATCGACCGCGCCATCGTCGGCGCCCAATCGGCGATCTTCTCTGGCGCCGGCCAGAGCTGCGTTGCCGGCTCGCGCCTGCTCGTGCATCGCTCGGTGCACCAGCAGTTCGTCGAGCGTTATGCCGAGGCTGCCGCCCGCATCCCCGTTGGCGATCCCTACCTGGATACGACGCAGATCGGTCCGATCAACAACGCCCGCCAATGGGCAAAGATCGAGGAAATGGTCAAGCAGGGCGTGGCCGAAGGTGCGACGCTTGCAACCGGCGGCGCCAAGCCGGCTGCCCTTCAGTCCTCCGGCGGCTTCTATTTCGCGCCGACCATTCTCGACAACGTCAAGCCGGACATGACGATCGCCCGCGAAGAGGTCTTCGGCCCGGTCGTCGGTGTTACCGTCTTCGACGACGAGGAAGAAGCGGTGACCCTCGCCAACGACAACCCCTACGGCCTTGCCGGTGCTGTGTGGACCCGTGATGTCGGCCGCGCCCACCGGGTCGCGTCAAAGGTGCGGGCTGGTACCTTCTGGATCAACGGCTACAAGACGATCAGCGTCATGTCGCCCTTCGGCGGCTTCGGCCGCTCGGGCTACGGCCGCTCCTCCGGCCGCGACGCGCTGATGGCCTATACCCAGACGAAGAGCGTCTGGGTCGAGACGGCGGAAAACCCGGCCGTCGTCTTCGGCTATTCGCCGGAAGCCTGATCTAGACATCTCCTGAAACGAGAAACGGCCGGCGAATGCCGGCCGTTTCTTTTTGTGACTGAAGTTCCGCTGGCTCAGAATTCAAATGCGGTCGAGACCATGAAGGTGCGCGGCGCGCCGGCGGCGAGGAAGCCTCGAGCCGACGAGGCCCAGTAGTTCTCGCCAAAGACGTTCTGCACGGTCGCGCGGACTTCCACCGGCTTGCCGCCTTCCCGCTCGAAGGAATAGCGCGCACCGAGATCGACTCGTGTCCAGTCCGAAACCTTCTGCGTGTTCCGCTGGTCGTAGTAGGTGCTGCCGGTATAGACGAGGCGGCCCGTCAGCGTCAGGTCCTCGACCCAGGGCGTGTCGTATTCGCCGTAGAGGCTGACGGCCACATCCGGAACGCCGGGAACGCGCTTGCCATCGAACCGCTCGCCTGTCCGCGAGTTTTCTGCCTTATCGAGCTTAGCGTCCATGAACGTGACCCCGCCGAGCAGGCGAACACCGTCAACCGGTTCGCCGTAGGCCGAGAGCTCGAGACCACGGTTGACCTGCAGGCCGTCGACGGCGAAAACGCCGCCGGTCGTCAGACCGTTGGGCTGTCTGATCTCGAACAGCGCTGCGCCCAACATCACCTCGCCGAGATCGTACTTGAAGCCGATTTCCTTCTGCTTGTTCACAACGGGAGCGAAGACCTCGTTGTTGTTCGTGGCAGTCGAAGGCGGCGTCGGGGCTTCGGTCAGCGCTTCCACGTAGTTGGCGTAGACCGAAAAACTGTCGGTGACGTTGACAAGTGCGGCCACGGCGGGGCTGAACCGCGAGTCCTCGTAGAAATAGGTCTGCTGACCCAGCGGGATTGGCCCCGGACGCGTATTGAAGCCGCGCACGCGCATTTCCTGATAGCGCCCGCCGACCGTCAGCTGGAACCTGTCGTCGGCAAACGACAGCGTATCGGAGATAGCGACGCTGGTTGCGAGCAGATCCGAGAACTGGTGCAGATCGTTCGAGCGCGGCAGCCCGCCCGTGTCCACCCAATCGCTCGGCACATAGACCGGCTTGTAGATGTTGGTCATGTAGCTTCTGAAGCCGAGCCTGCCGGGATGGAAATAACCGCGGTTGTTCTCATTGAGCGCTCGGCTCACAGAAACGCTGAGCTGATGACCGACGGGTCCGGTATCGAACTCCGAGCGAAGACCAACCTCACCCGAGACCCCCTGGATCTCCTGTGGATTGTAGCCGAACTCGGCCAGCGCATCGCCATTGGGATTTTGAATGGTGTAGGACGTGCTCAGGAAGTCCTCACGGTAGCGGCTGATGCCGCCGGCGGCGTAAACAGTGGTGTTGTCGAGCACGTCGAACTCGACGCGGCCAGCGACCATATTGTGTTCGCTGTCATGGTATTCGAACGGGTTGGACGTGTTGATCCGGCCGTCCGGCGCTTCCGGGATCTTGATGCCCGGCGCTGCCGCGTTGAACAGCGAGGCCGGCGCATTGATGTTCTGCTTGGAGTGGTTGATGTCGAGCGAGGCGCGTACCCGTTCGCCGCGATAGTCGAGGCCGAGCGACAGCACGCCGATCTCATTCTCGTTGTGATCAAGCGCCGTGTCGCCACCGCGATAGGATCCGTTGAAACGGACGCCCCATTCGCCCTCGGGTCCGAAACGGCGACCGACATCGAGGTGCGACCACAGTTGCGAGTCCGACATATAGGTCGTCGTCAGCCGCGTCAGCGGCTCGTCCGCGGCGCGCTTGGGCACCAGATTGATGGTGCCGCCGACGCGGCCGACGCCGCCGTTGACCAGGGTGCTCGGGCCCTTCAGGACCTCGACCCGCTCGATGCCCTCAAGCGGGCTGCGGCGCGGATTGGTGATGTAGAACAGGCCGTCGTAAGCCGTATCCAGGTTGGTGACCGAGAAGCCGCGGATGAAGAAGGAGTCGCGCTCGCTGAATGCCGGCGCATCCATGCGCACGGACGGATCGTTGAGCGTGACGTCGGCGATCGACCGGGCCTGCTGATCGCGGATCAGCTTGTCCGTGTAGCTGGTGATGCTGAACGGCGTTTCCTTGACAGGACGGTTACCGAGCGCGCCGAGCCGTGCGCCGGTCGCCATCTGACCGCCCGCATAGGGAGCCGAAGGCTGGCCGATGGTGCCGGTCTCAGGCGGCTGGCCTCCCGTTTGACCGACGGCCACAATAGGGGCCAGTTGCGTCGCGCCGCCCGAGCTGCGTTCAGCCCGGGCCGGGCTTTCGACCCGGTTGGTCTTGCGCACCTCCTGCGCCGACGCCGCTACGGCGGACATCGCCAGCAGCGACACACCCGCCAGAGCGACTTTGCCTCGCCGACGCGAAACCGAATTGAACCTGCCCCTTGCCATTCTCTTACCCCTGTAACTTCGATTAACGTGAATTCCGTATCCGCCACGGTCGCCGGCCGAACCCAGCCGCCGCTCAAAACGCGACGCACGCGCCTTGCCCGTTGAACAACGGTGCAGGACGAGCCCCAGACATTGCGTTCAGTTGCGGCTATTTCGACCGACAGACGGGTCTCGTGCGCAGCAGCTCGCTTCGGCAAAGCGGGTGCGTGACCGGCCCTTCGGTCACTGCGCGTGCGGTTACGCCGATGCAGGCCCGCAGCCAGACAAAGTGTCGGCGATCGCGGGGCGTCCCATGGTTGGGAACAGTCTCAAAACTGGGCGACATTGCGAACATCGGCATTGAAACATCAACTATAACAACGGCATAAAACTTGAATTTCTAAGTCAAGTCTGTGCACGTATAGTCGGATTCGGCCGGGCGTCCACGCTTTTTGTGCGTGAATTCAGCGGTTAACGGTAAACCGGACATTGCCTGCCAGATGCGGAAAGACGGGTAATCGGGCGTGGCGGGGTCCGTTATCTCACGCCGGACACGGCACAGCCCACTCCAACGCCGGCCGGCCGATCGGAAGCCGGGTCTCCGAAGATCGGAGGGGATGCCCTTATCGAGCGACGCCCATATCCGCCCAAGGGCCGCTCAGTCCGCCGGAGCGGCTCGCTCGCCTGTCAGGCGCGGAAGCGATCGAAAGCGGTCAAGCGCTTGATCGGCGGATCGGCTTCCTTCCAGCGGTAGATCTCCGAGCGGAGGTAGCCGAGTTCGTCTTCAAGTGCGGTTTCGGCGACCTCGACCCACCAGGCTTTCGGGCGCCCGTCGCTTCCGTCAGACCAGCGGTAGCCGCGGGCTTTCAGGTGGTCCTTCATGTCGAACGGGCTGTTTTCCGCAAAAATGCGGACGCGCGATCGCTGGCTCGCCTCGTAGAGTTCGGCAAAGGGCGTGCTGCCGGAGCCGCCATCCTTGGCAAGGACTTCGAGCAGAGCGAAACAGTCGTCGACCGCCCGGTGGCCGTCGTGGAAGTAACCGGCCTGCCCGATCAGATAGCCGAGCTTGGTGCCTTCGAAGCCGCGGGAAGACCAATCGATCTCGGAGACGGAACAGGCCCATGCCTTTCCTGCAAAAACGGGCGAGAAGGCCTCGCAGAAGGGACGGTCGAAGCCGGCATTGTGGGCGATGACAAGGTCCGCCTTTTCCATCAGCGTCCGCACTTCGTCGAGGTCGATCGTCTTTCCCGCGACCATCTCGTTGGTGATGCCGGTCAGGCGGGTGATTTCCGCAGGGATCGGATTGGACGGCTGCCGCAAACCGCCGAAAACGCCAGTCACGTCTCCCAGGTTCCCCTTCTCATCGAAGGTGAAGGCGATCAGCCCGATCTCGATGATCTCATCCTTGCGATGGTTGAGCCCTGTGGTTTCGGTATCGAGAATGACGCCATGCAGTGGAAAGCCGGGGCGAGCGACGGGCACCACAGCGCGCGGCACAAGCCGCTGCAACAGGCGATAGCGACCCGTCGCCTGAAGGTGACGGACCATATCGTCCTCGGTCAGCGATGCCCGCTTGACCGCCGGCCCACCGCCCGCCTTCTTGGAAATTGCCTCGTCCGAAACAAAGAGGTCGAACTGCTGCGTCATTCGGTTGTCCCGCAAGTTAACGACTCACACGTCTGTGTTCCAGAATAGCGGCTAACAGGCATGCTTCCCAGCAAATGGGGAAGAATGATGGGGACGACCGCTTACGCAAGGCCCGAGGGCCGGCAGGGCTAATCACAAAAACGGTGCCTGCCCGAGCCGACACGGCGCGCCAGATGGCGAGCATCGCCCCTTGAAAAGCCTTCGGCGGCATCTGCCGCCCTGTCCTCGCAAACGCAGAACAGGAACGGCAGTGCCGCAGCGGACATCGCTGAAAGATGAATATCCCAGGCAAAATCACTAGATCTGCACGTGTGTGGCAAGAAGGTTACAGCCACACATATGCGAACCAGTAATAGATAATACTTATCACTTGCTGAGCTCTGTTGGTGGCAACGGAGCGACGGCAATCGGGGGACAATCCAGACGAAGGAAGCGTGTGACGAAGGCCTTGCCTTCTCGCCACGCACGCTTGCGTTTGGCATTCGTGGTGGGGCACTTCTTCGATGACGTATTCCTGTCGTGACTCTGGACGAGAAATCGTTGCAACACGAAATTCTTCTCCCGTCGCGCTCTCCGTGGCCCGCCCCATGCGCCCGGCAGGTCTGCCCCGTTGGAGCAAGGCGGTCGCCACGTGGTTTGCGACGTTCCTAGTTGCGCTGCTGATGGCCGGCAACGCCTACGCCCTCTCAAATGCTTGCAACGAAATCAACGCCAATTGGTCGAATATTTCGCGCGGCGTACCAAGCGCATGGTTCGACGGCTTCTATGGGTCGTTCGAGCAGGGGGAAGAACTCTCCTATACAGCCACTACCACCAACAGCAGTGCTTTGGAAAAGAGTGGCGGCTATGCCGGAGCCTCGTTTGGGGTTTCGAAAGGCGGCGGCTACGACATAACGGTCGTTGAGCACACGATCGGCACGACCGAGCCGAACGATTTCACGCGATCCGGCACCATCGCGCTTGACCCGGGGCAGACATATTGGATCTACGTCATGGGTGGCGCCGAAGGTGGCGTCGCGACGGCTACGGTTACGTGCCGCTCGACGCTGTTGCCGCCCACCGTCACGTCGATCTCGCCGGCAACCGGTCTGACATTGGACACGACCGCCATCACAATCCGCGGCACCGATTTTACCGGTACGACAGGCGTCACTTTCGGCGGAACCGCAGCCACGTCCGTCGTCGTCGTCAGCGCCACGCAGATAACCGCCGTCGCGCCGGCGCATGCGGCTGGCGCCGTCGATGTCGTCGTCACCAACCCAGCCGGGACAGGGACACTTCCGGGAGGTTTCACCTATAACGCGCCATCGATCGACGCGACGCTCAGCCTCCTCTCTCCGAGCACGGGGACGCTCTCGCCTTCGTTCGCGCCCACGACGACGAACTATTCCATGAATGTTCCAAACAGCGTCTCGTCGCTGTCACTGACCTCAACGACCGCCGACAGCGGAGCGACCGTTTCCATCAACGGCACTCCGGTCGCAAGCGGCTCGCCTTCGCCCGCCATCGGCCTGGCCATGGGAATGAACTCCATCTTCGTGACCGTTACAGCGCAGGATCGATCCACTCAGAAGACCTATTCGCTTGTCGTCACGCGCGGCGCACCGTTGTCCCTCGCCCCGCCAGCCGGCACTTTGGCCCAGGGCACCGTCGGGGCGGCCTACGACCTGGATTTCGTCGCCTCCGGAGGAATGGCGCCCCGGACCTATTCCGTCACGGCAGGCGCACTTCCAACCGGATTGACCCTCTCATCGGCCGGTGCGCTCTCGGGTACACCGACGGCGGCCAATACCTACAACTTTTCGATCACGGCCACGGACGGCCATAACGATACCATCACGGCGGTGTACACCCTTGAAATAGTGGCGCCGACGATTGCGCTTTCGCCTGCGACCTTGCCTGCAGCAACGGTCGCCACCGCCTATAGCCAGACGATCACCGCAACGGGCGGGTCCGGCCCCTACAGCTACACGCTGCAATCTGGCTCACTTCCGGCGGGACTGACCTTGGCGAGCAACGGGACATTGTCCGGCACGCCGACGGCTGGAGGAAGTTTCGCGTTCACGGTCGTGGCCACCGACGCGTTCGGCAGCACCGGCGCCCGGGCCTACACCCTCACCGTCAACGCTCCGACGATCGCCATATCTCCGGCAAGCCTGCCAGGCGGCAATATCGGCGCGGCCTACAGCCAGACCATTCTGGCCAGCGGTGGAACAGCGCCGTATAGCTTTAACGTCAAGGTTGGCGCATTGCCGACGGGGGTGACGCTTGCCCCAGACGGCACCTTGTCCGGCACTCCAACGGCGATCGGCACTTCCAACGTCACCATTGAGGTCACTGACAGTTCCACCGGCGCCGGCCCCTATACCAGCACCCGGACCTACACACTGTTGATCGGGGCACCGGCGATCACGCTCTCGCCTGCGACCTTGCCAGCCATATCGATCGGTGCTGCCTACAATCAGGCGATCGTGGCGACCGGCGGAACCGGACCCTACAGCTATACGATGTCTTCAGGCACAGCCCCGCCGGGGATCACTTTGTCGGGCGACGGAACATTGTCCGGGACGGCAACAGGCAGCGGAAGCTTCTCGTTCACCGTCAAGGCGACCGACGCTCTCGGCAGCATCGGCACTCAGGCCTACACGGTCACGGTTGGCGCACCGACGATCACCTTTTCAACGGCAAGCCTTGCCGCCGGTGAAATAGGTGTCGCCTACAATCAGCCGGTGACGGCAACCGGCGGAACAGCACCGTACACCTTTTCCATCGTGTCAGGCACGTTGCCGGCCGGCATCACCCTGGCCGCAGACAGTACCCTTTCCGGCACGCCGACAGCGAGCGGAACCTTCAACGTTACAATTCGCGCCACCGACACCTCCAGCGGAACCGGCGCGCCCTTTTTCGCCGATAAAGCCTATACACTGGTGATTGGCACGCCCACGATCACACTCTCGCCTGCGACACTGCCTTCCGCGTCGACAGGCACCGCCTATAGCCAAACGTTGATCGCTAGCGGCGGCGTCAGCCCTTACGGATTTTCCGTCAACTCAGGCGCGTTGCCCGCAGGCCTCAACCTTGCCGCCGACGGGACGCTCTCCGGCACGCCGGCTGCGAGCGGGAACGCCACGTTCGACATCCAGGCAACCGACGCCCTCGGCAGAACCGGGGCGCAGAGCTACACATTGGCCGTCAACGCCCCGACGATCACGGTCGCGCCTTCGGGCCTCGCCGCAGGAACGGTCGGTACAGCCTACAGCCAAACGATCTCTGCCAGCGGCGGTGCAGCACCCTATTCCTATTCGGTGACCGCAGGCACACTTCCGGCAGGCCTCAGCATCGCGGCCGACGGCACCTTGTCCGGAACGCCGACTGCGGCCGGCAGCTCCAACTTCACCGTCACCGCCACGGATGCATTTGGCACACGCGGCGCGTCGACATATTCCCTGACAATCAAGGCTGCACCGCTGGCTCTGTCGTTCGTACCGGCCGCCGGGACCTTGCCGGCAGCCATGGCCGGCGAGAACTACAGCGTCGGCATAGTGGCGAACGGAGGTGTTGGCGCACTGCTCTACGACGTCAGCGGCGGCAGCCTGCCCAAGGGAATGATCCTGAACGTCTCCACCGGTGCGCTGACAGGGCCGCTCGACGCAGACGCGACAATCGGTGAACACCGGTTCACGATCAGGGCGACGGACACGGCCGGCAACAGCGGTACGGCGTCCTATTCCATCACGGTCGAGGCGCGCGAGGTGACAGCGCCCGACAGGACAGTCACCGTTCCCCCCGGCTCTTCGCCGCCGAATGTCTACCTGAATGCTGGCGCGACGGGCGGCCCCTTCACCTCGGCCGCCGTCGCGTTCGTCCAGCCGCCGAACGCGGGAAGGGCTGAGATCATCGAAGGTGAACTTGCCGCTGCGGGCAGCTTCACGCCCGTTGGATACTATCTGAAGTTCACTCCGAACCCTGCCTTCTCAGGTACCGCCGTTGTCGGTTACCGACTGTCGAGCGCCAGTGGCGCGTCGAACGTCGCCAGCGTTTCCTATCGCATCGGTTTTGATCCTCGGCATGTCGCGGATGAAGTCGACCGTCTCGTCCGTGGTTTTGTCGAAACTCGACAGAACCTCATCTCCTCGACGCTGAAGGTGCCCGGTCTGCTCGATCGCCGGAGAAATGCGACGAGCAGCGATCCCGTCACGACCCGCGTGTCGCCGTCAGCCGACGGCATTACGCTTGGTTTTGCCACCAGCATTTCGCAGATCGAGGCGGCCCGCAAGACCGCCGAAGGCGCCGAAACGCAAGTCGATCCCATGCTCACGCCCTTCGACGTCTGGATCGATGGCACGTTCCTGATGCACAAACGCGATCAGAACGACGGCCGGCGGGGCAATTTCGGAATGTTTTCGGCGGGTGCCGACTACCTCATCAACGAAAAGGCCCTGGTCGGTCTATCCTTCCATTTCGACCGTATGAGCGACCCGACGGAAGAGGATGCCGAACTGACTGGCAACGGCTGGCTCGCCGGTCCCTACGCCTCGTTCGAGATCGGCAAGGGCGTGTTCCTCGACACGAGCCTGCTCTATGGCGGCTCTTGGAACGACATCGACACGGCGTTCTTCGACGGCTCGTTCGACACGACCCGCTGGCTGTGGGACACCAAGCTGCAGGGACAATGGCTGATCGATGAGGAAACGATCCTGACGCCAAAACTCAGAGCGGTCTTCTTCAACGAAAAGGTCGATGACTACAGCGTCTCGAACGGCGCCGGCGGGACCGTATCCCTCGACGGTTTTACCGAGCAGCAATGGCGGTTCAGCGCCGGTGCGGAAATCGAGCGCAGCTACGAGCTTGAAAACGGCTTGACGCTAACGCCACGAATGGGCGCCAGCGTCGGTTTTGCTGCGCTCGACAACAGTGGCGCTTTCGGCACGCTGTCGGCCGGCGTCGATCTGTCCAACGACATCAACTGGAATCTGGACGCCGCTCTGCTTTTCAACATCGAAGAAGATGGCGAACAGGCCGCTGGCGGCAGAGTGGGGATTAGCGTGCGCTTCTAGTGGCGCCTTCGAAGGACAGCGGCCTGCGACGACCGCCGGCCGAACACTCAGGCGCAGGCTTCCTGGGAAAACGAAAACGATCGGGGCAGTTTGCCGCCGCTCCGATCGCAAATTTGTTTGGTACTTGGACTACGTCCGGCTCTAGGCGGCGCGGCTCCAGCTTTCGCGTGCCGCTGCACTTTCCAGCTTGAACTTCGCCAGCATCGTGCGCAGCTGGCGGCTTTCTTCGGCGAGCGTGCCGCTGGCCGCCGTGGTCTCTTCGACCATCGCCGCGTTCTGCTGGGTCATCTGGTCCATGTGGTTGACCGAAGTGTTGATCTCCTGCAGCGCGGTCGCCTGCTCACGGGCGGCAGTTGCGATCGTGTTGACGTGGCCGCTGACATTGTTGACCAGCGTCTCGATCTCCAGCAGCGCTTCGCCGGTGGAGCGCACCAGCGAAACGCCGGTTTCGACTTCCGATGCCGAGCTGTGGATCAGCGTCTTGATTTCCTTGGCGGCGTTGGCCGAACGCTGGGCGAGTTCTCGCACTTCCTGGGCGACGACGGCAAAACCACGGCCGGCCTCGCCGGCGCGTGCCGCTTCGACGCCTGCGTTGAGCGCCAGCAGGTTCGTCTGGAAGGCGATCTCGTCGATGACCGAGATGATCTGGTTGATGCGGTTCGACGAATCCTCGATGCGCCCCATTGCGTCGACCGCGCTCCGCACGATCGCGCCGGACCGGCCGGCACTTTCCTTGGTGGCGCGTACCATCTCATGCGCCTCGTTCGCCCGCTCGGAGGCGGTGCGCACGGTCGAGGTGATCTCGTCGAGCGCGGCAGCGGTTTCTTCAAGCGCAGCCGCCTGCTGTTCCGTGCGCTTCGACAGATCATTGGCAGCCGAGCTCAGTTCGGCGGAGTTGTCGTTGATGGTGCTTGCGGCGCTCCGCACGTTCTGCATGGTCGAGCGCAGAGTCACCATCGTCTGATTGACGTTCACCTGCAGCTCGGCAAAGGCGCCGTGGAATTCGCCGCGCATGGTCTGCGTCAGGTCGGCATCGGCAAGGGCTGCAATGACGCGGCGAACTTCGTTGACCGTCTGGTCGACGCTCGACACCAGCTCGTTGACGCTCGAGGCAAAGCGGTTGAGGTCGTCGTTTTCGTAGTCCTTGTTGATGCGGCCGGTGAAATCGCCGGCAACGGCCGAAGCGACGACGACGCTGATACTGGACTGCAGGTCGCTGCTGCGGGCATGGAGGGCCGCTTCCTGCGCCTTCATTGCACGCATGGCGATGCCGTTCTTGCGGAACACTTCAACGGCGCGGGCCATCTCGCCGATCTCGTCCTGGCGGGAAACGTCCGTCGCATCTCCATCGAGTTTGCCGTCGGCAAGTTCGCTCATCGTCGAGGTCAGGTCACGGACCGGCATGACGATGCCGCGGCGGGCAACGACGAGGCTGACGCCGACGCCGAAGAGAACGCAAAGCGCCGCAGCGGCGGCAAGGATCGTCATGGCCACGGACGAGGAGTTAAGCGCCTCTTCACGGGCAGCCGCCAGCGCATCGCCGGAATAGGTGCTGTAGGTCTTGACCGTTGCCGTCACTGTTTTTTGCGCTTCGAGCGCCTTGTCGAGTGCGGCCTTGACGGCGCCGGCATCGACGCCCTTTTCGGCGGCAACGGCGACCATGGCGCGGATCTCGTCGAAGTAGCTGTTCAGCGTCAGGCGAACATCGTTCAACAGCTTGTCTTCGGCATCGTCGGCGACGGCCTCGATCTTGGTCAAGCGACCGAGCATTTCTTCGGCACGCTTCTCGGTTTCCGCGCCAAAGTCGGCAGCGTTCTCAGGCGCGGCGGCAAGCTGATAGGTCATGCGGCTGACGGCGATGATATCGACGCGCAGGTCCATCGCCTCGCGCGCTGCTTCTTCACGCGCGCCGACATCGACGATCGTCGCACCGAGCGAGGAAAGACCACGCGCTCCGGCGAGCGCAATCAGGATTGAGGATATGCCCATGACCACGACCACGAGGCCGACCTTGGTCAAAATCGAAAGGTTCTTGAACGTCACTGCCGTGACTCCTTGGATGTCGCGATCGCGCTGTTGGGAGGGACATGGTCAGCCAAACCGGCGGGAGGAGGACCGGATGTTTGCGAGCGCCGTCGAGGGAGGAGGTCGGGCGCGCACTGACCGATAAGCACTTAGTAATTTCGAATTTAAATTCAGGTTAAAAAAGCGATCGCGTCTTTTCGCAGTTGCAGCACAAGAAAGTGCGCATATCCCAGAACGAAAAACGGGCGGACGATCGCTCGCCCGCCCGCAGACCACCGCAGCAGTCTTGGGAGATTTCAGTCTTTCCGGCTTATGACCGGCCGTAGCCGCCGCCGGTCGGCGTCACCACGGTAAAGGCTTCGCCCGCCTCGAGCACCGTGTGGGCACAGCCCGACAGCTCCTCCGTCCGGCCGTCATTGCGGCGAACGATGTTGCGGCCGAGTTCACCCGGGCTGCCGCCCTTGATGCCGAAGGGCGCGACACGGCGATGTCCGGAGAGGATCGCGAAATCGAGCGTTTCGCGCGCCCGGATCGTGCGCTTCGTGCCGTTGCCGGCGTGCCACTGGCCACGACCGCCGGAGCCGAGGCGAATGTGGAAGTCTTCGAGCACCACCGGGAAGCGGGTTTCGAGGATTTCCGGGTCGGTGAGGCGCGAGTTGGTCATGTGCGTGTGAACCGCATCGGCACCGTTATAGCCGGGACCGGCCGGCGCGCCGGAGCAGATCGTCTCGTAATACTGATAGTTGTCGTTGCCGAAGGTCAGATTGTTCATCGTCCCTTGCGCGCCCGCCTGGCTCTGGACCGCACCGAACAGGCAGTTCGTCACAGCCTGGCTGACCTCGACATTGCCGGCGACGACAGCGGCCGGATAGCGCGGCGTCAGCATCGTGCCCTCGGGGATGACGATGTGGATCGGACGCAGGCAACCGGCATTCATCGGGATGTCGGCCTCGACGAGCACGCGGAAGACATAGAGAACCGCCGCGCGGGTGACAGGCGCCGGCGCATTGAAGTTGTCGCCGCGCTGCTCGGACGTGCCGGTGAAATCGACCGTCGCCTCGCGCTTGTCGCGGTCGACGGTGATCTTGACCACGATGCTGCAGCCCTGGTCCATCTCGTAGGAGAACTCGCCGTCCGGCAACTGGTCGAGCACGCGGCGCACGCTCTCGGCGGCATTGTCCTGGACGTGGCCCATATAGGCCTCGACCACATCCTCGCCGAACTGGGCGATCATCTTCTTCAGTTCGGCGACGCCCTTTTCGTTGGCCGCAACTTGCGCCTTCAGGTCGTTGACGTTCTGCAGGATGTTGCGCACCGGATAACGAGCACCGTTCAGAAGCGTTTCGAGCTCCGCTTCGCAGAAGCGGCCGGCATCGATGAGCTTGAAGTTGTCGATATAGACGCCTTCCTCCTCGATATTGGTGGCAAGCGGCGACATCGAGCCCGGCGAAATGCCGCCGATATCGGCATGGTGGCCGCGGCTGGCGACCCAGAAGCGGATCTCTTGTCCGGCATCGTCGAAGACGGGCGTGCAAACGGTGAGGTCAGGCAGGTGCGTGCCGCCGTTATAGGGCGCGTTGATCAGGAACACGTCGCCCGGATGGATGACCGGGTTTTCGCGGATCGCGGTCGCGACCGAGGCGTCCATGGAGCCGAGATGCACCGGCATGTGCGGGGCATTGGCGACGAGGTTGCCTCTGTTGTCGAAGACGGCGCAGGAGAAATCGAGCCGCTCCTTGATGTTGACCGAATAGGCCGTGTTCTGCAGCGTCACGCCCATCTGCTCGGCGATCGACATGAACAGGTTGTTGAAGATCTCCAGCATGACCGGATCGGCATGGGTGCCGATCGCGCTTTGCTGCTGCAGCACCTTAACGCGGCGAAGCACGATATGGTCCTTGGCGGTCAGTTCCGCCTGCCAGCCGTCTTCGACGACGACGGTCTGGTTCGGTTCGATGATGATCGCCGGGCCGTCGAGCCGCTGGCCGGGGCTCAGTTCGGCGCGCAGGACGACCGGCGCGTCGTGGAACTGGCCTTGCGAATAGAAGCGGGTGCGGCGTGAAACGTCGGGGATGCCCGTGGTGACGGACGCGCCTTCGCGTTCCATCTGGGCAGCACCACCGCCGACCGTCTCGACTTCGACGGCATCGATGACCAGCGCCTTATTGTCGGCAACGAAGCCGAAGCGGCGCTTGTGCAAGGTTTCGAACTCGGCGCGCAGGCGGGCGATGTCGTCATGGGCGGGGTAGGTTGCGTCGACCGCGAGCACCGTGTCGGTGCCGGCGTAGCGGATATGGGCACGCAGATGGGTGCGGATCTCGTCGCGGGCGATCCCCTGTGCCTCCAGTTCGCCGCGGCATTCGACCTCCAGTTCGGCGCCAAGCGTGCTCAGCGCTGCCGGCGCCTGGTCGTCGAGCGCGACGCCGAGCGCCTTCTGGCGGGTCGAGCGGATATCGGCGAGCCCCATGCCATAGGCCGAAAGCAGGCCGGACATCGGGTGTACGAGAATGCTCTTCATGCCGAGCTGATCGGCAACGAGGCAGGCGTGCTGGCCGCCGGCGCCGCCGAAGCAGCTGAGCGCATAGCGCGTGACGTCATAGCCGCGCTGCACGGAAATCTTCTTGATCGCCTCGACCATGTTGGCAACGGCAATGCGGATGAAACCGTCGGCCACGTCCTCGGGGCTGCGTCCATCGCCGATCTCGGTTGCCATGGCGGCAAAGCGGCCACGCACGGTCTCGACATCGAGACGCTCGTCCTGGTTCGGGCCGAAGAGCGCCGGGAAGAAGTCCGGCATCAGCTTGCCGAGCATGACATTGGCATCGGTAACCGCGAGCGGGCCGCCGTTGCGGTAGCAGGCGGGGCCAGGGTTGGCGCCGGCGGAGTCCGGGCCGACACGGAAGCGCTCGCCGTCGAAATGCAGGATCGAGCCGCCGCCGGCGGCAACGGTGTGGATCAGCATCATTGGTGCGCGCACGCGCACGCCGGCAACCTCGGTCTCGAACGCGCGCTCATATTCGCCGTCGAAATGGGCGACATCGGTGGAGGTGCCGCCCATGTCGAAGCCGATGACGCGATCAAAGCCCGCGGCTTCACCGGTCTTGGCCAGCCCGACGACACCGCCGGCCGGACCGGAGAGAATGGCGTCCTTGCCCTGGAACATCTCCGCTGCCGTCAGGCCGCCGGATGACATCATGAACATGACGCGCGCGCCGGTGCGGGCAATATCGAGTTCGCCGGAGACCTGGGCAACGTAGCGGCGCAGAACCGGGGAGAGATAGGCATCGATGACGGTGGTGTCGCCGCGGCCGACATATTTGATCAGCGGCGAGACTTCATGGCTGACGGAGACCTGTTCGAAGCCGAGCTCACGGGCGATGCGGGCAACGGCCGCCTCATGCTCCGGGTATTTGTAGGCATGCATGAAGACGATGGCGACGGCTTTGTAGCCCTTGCCCTTGAGATCTTCGAGGGCAACGCGCGCCTTTGCCTCGTCGAGCGGCTGCTCGACGATACCGTCGGCCAGCACACGCTCGTCAAGCTCAACGATATCCTGGTAGAGCGCTTCCGGCTTGATGATTTCGGTCGCGAAGATCTTCTTTCGCTCCTGATAGCCGATCTTCAGCGCGTCGCGGAAACCCTTCGTCGTCACCAGCGCCAAGGGTTCGCCCTTGCGCTCGAGCAGCGCATTGGTGGCAACCGTCGTGCCCATGCGCACTTCGCCGATGAGACCGGTCGGGATCGGCGCACCGGTCGCAAGGCCGAGATGCAGGCGAATGCCCTGCACGGCCGCGTCGCGGTAGGCCTCGGGATTTTCCGAAAGCACCTTGCGCGCATGCAGATTGCCCTGCGGATCGCGACCGATGACATCGGTGAAGGTGCCGCCACGGTCGATCCAGAAGTCCCAACTGCCGGTTTCGCGTGCGCTCATTGTCCATCCCTCTCGTTCGCGAGCCGCATCATTGTGCAAGCCCGGAAATTCATCAAAGCAGTTCGTTGACAAAATGTCGATAAAATGATGACATAAAATCGTCAAGATGAGGAAGAGCTGAATGACGAAGAAGTCGGAGGAGAGCTTCGAAGGACGGGAATGGGCCGAAAACGCCCTGCCCGAACATTTAAAGCCGGTCGCGGCCATCGGCCCGATCGTCTCTTCCGCGCACCTTGCCGAAGGCGGCTCTCCCGGCCTCTCCGAGGTCGAATACGGGTTGATTCTCGCGTCGCACGCCTTTCATCGCTGGATGATGCGCTGCATGGCGGCTGCCGGCGTTCCCGGTCTTTCGCCGATCGAAATCCTGATTCTGCACACGATCCGTCATCGCGATCGCGGCAAGAAGCTCGCCGACATCTGTCTCGTGCTCGACATCGAAGACACGCATGTCGCGACCTATGCGATCCGCAAGCTCGAGGCCGCGGGCCTGGTGACGACGGGCAAGGAAGGCAAGGAAAAAACCATCCGCATCACCGACAAGGGGTCGGACGCCTGCAGCCGCTACGCGAAGATCCGCGAAAGCCTCCTGGTCTCCTCGACTGCAAAGGCCCGCCCCTCCGAAGAGACACTCTCCGAAATCGCCGCCGTCCTGCGTTTCATGTCGGGCGCCTATGAACAGTCCGCGCGCGCCGCGACCACACTTTAAACGAGGAAGACCGCGTGACCGTCGAAAAGCCTGCGCCATTGCTCGCCGTTGAGAAGCTTTCCGTCGCCTTCAACGGCAATCCCGTCGTCGAAGACCTGAGCTTCACGGTAACTCCGGGGCGCACATTGGCAATCGTCGGCGAATCCGGCTCCGGCAAATCGGTGACCTCGCTGTCGATCATGCGGCTCGCCGACATGATGGGCGGCCAGTTTCCGACCGGGCGCATCCTGTTTCGCGGCAAGGACGGCGAGATCGACCTGACAGCTGCACCGCAGAAGACCATGCGCGCCATCCGCGGCAAGGAGATCGCCATGATCTTCCAGGAGCCGATGACCTCGCTGAACCCGGTCTTCACCATCGGCGACCAGGTCGCCGAAGTGCTTATGCTGCATGAGAAGATGACCAAGGCCGAAGCGCTCGTCGAGACGCGCCGCCTGCTCGACATGGTCCGCCTTCCCGACAGCGCCGAACTGATCGGCCGTTATCCGCATCAGCTCTCGGGCGGCATGCGCCAGCGCGTCATGATCGCCATGGCGCTCGCCTGCCGGCCGAAGCTTCTGATTGCCGACGAGCCGACGACGGCGCTCGACGTCACCATCCAGGCGCAGATCCTGACGATCATCCGAGACCTGCAGAAGGAACTCGGCATGGCGGTAATCTTCATTACCCATGACATGGGCGTGGTTGCCGAAATGGCCGACGACGTCGTCGTCATGTGGAAGGGTCGCAAGGTCGAGGAAGGCCCGGTCGACGAGATCTTCGCAAGCCCCAAGCACCCCTACACCCAGACGCTGCTTTCCGCCGTGCCGAAGCTCGGCAGCATGACCGGCGAGGAATTCCCGAAGCGCTTGCTGCTGACCATGATGGTGGACGGCGAGCCGAAACGTGTCGGCGAAACCCATATCCAGCGCACCGCCCGCTACGACGCAGCACCGATCCTTTCGGTGCGCGACCTCGTCACCCGCTTCGACGTGCGCAAGAACCTGTTCGGCAAGGCGACGCATCGCGTGCACGCCATCGAGAATGTCAGCTTCGAGATCTTTCCGGGCGAGACGCTAGCGCTCGTCGGCGAGAGCGGTTCCGGCAAGTCGACGATCGGCCGCACGATCCAGCAGCTGCAGAGCGCAACCTCCGGCGAGATCCTTTTCGGCGGCCGGCCGGTCTCGGCCATGAGCTATGCCGAGCGGCAGCGGCTGAAGCAGGAAATCCAGTACATCTTCCAGGATCCTTTCGCCTCGCTCGACCCGCGCAAGACGGTGGGCTTCTCGATCGCAGAGCCGATCCGCACCCATGGCCTGATCCTTGGCGAAAAGGAAATCGAAAAGCGCGTGCATGAACTGCTGGAGCGCGTCGGCCTGACGGCCGCGCATGCCAAGCGCTATCCGCATGAATTCTCCGGCGGCCAGCGTCAGCGCGTCTGTATCGCCCGTGCGCTCGCCTCCCGCCCCAAGCTGATCATCGCCGACGAGGCGCTGTCGGCCCTCGACGTCTCCATCCAGGCGCAAATCATCAACCTGTTCATGGAACTGCAGGAGCAGGAAGGCCTCGCCTATCTGTTCATCAGCCATGACATGGCGGTCGTCGAGCGCATGAGCCACCGTGTAGCCGTGCTCTATCTCGGCCAGGTCATGGAATTCGGCAGCCGCCAGCAGGTATTCGAAACGCCTGGTCATCCCTATACGCGCCGGCTGCTTTCCGCAGTGCCCGTCGCCGAGCCCGGCAAAGGCCGCGAACGCGCGATGCTCGAAGGCGAAATCCCGAGCCCGATCCGTCGTGTCGGCGACGAACCCGCGGTTCTGCCGCGCAAAGAGATCGCCCCTGGCCATTTTGTGGCCAAGGGTGCGTGAGCCGCTTTCTTTCTTTGAAGAAGGCTGTCGAAACAGGAGTGAGTAAATGATCAACAAAAAGGGGATCCACGCCGCTTTCATCGCCCTTGCGATGGCGGGCAGTTTCATGACCGCAGCCCCGGCCTTTGCCGCGGGCACGCTGACGGTGTCTTCGCCGCAGGATCCGGGAAGCTGGGACCCGGTCGACACCTTCCTCGTCAACTGGGCGTCGGTTGCCACCAACATCTATGACGGCCTGACCTATCGCGGCCCCGACTTGAAGCTCGTGCCCGGTCTTGCGACCGCCTGGGAAGAGCTCGACGGCGGCAAGCGCCTGCGCTTCACGCTGCGCGAAGGCGTTAAGTTCCACAATGGCGAGCCCTTCAACGCCGAAGCGGTGAAGTTCACCTTCGACCGCCTGCTCGGCGAAGAAGGTTCCAAGGGCCCGCAGAAGTCCAACTATGCCGTGATCGAGAAGGTCGAGATCGTCGACGAAAAGACCGTCGACCTCGTTCTCAAGACCCCGGATCCGGTGCTTCTCACCAAGCTCGCCGGCTACGGCGCGATGATCGTGCCGCCGAAGTATATCCAGGAAAAGGGCGAAGACTACTTCAACGCCCATCCTGTTGGTACCGGCCCGTTCAAGTTCGTCTCCTATGAGCCAAAGGTCGGCATCAAGCTCGAAGCCTTCGCCGATCATTGGGGCGGCGCGCCGAAGCTTTCCAACCTCAACTACCGCTTCATCTCGGAGCCGGCGACCGCCGTTGCCGAACTGCAGGCAGGCCGCGTCGATCTCGTCATCCCGCCGACCATTCCGATCGGCATGATCCCGACGATCCAGGACGACAGCAACCTGGAGATCGTCACCAGCGCCGGCCCGACGGTCTATGCGCTGCGCTTCAACACCCGCGACGGCATCACCAAGGATCCGAAGGTCCGCAAGGCGCTGATCCTCGGCGTCGACCGCGACACCATCATCCAGTCGATCCTCGGCGGCCAGGCAGACCCGATCGCCAGCTTCCAGGGCAAGCTCTCCTTCGGCTTCGACCCGGCGATGAAGCCGCTGCCTTACGATCCGGAACAGGCCAAGGCGCTTCTCAAGGAAGCTGGCGTTGCGCCGGGCGCAACGGTCCAGATCGACGTTCGCGGCAACGACGCGACCTTCAACGAGGTCGTGCAGGCGGTCGCCAGCTACCTGCAACTGATCGGCATCAACGCGACGATCAAGCCGTATGAAACCAACGTTCTGCTGAACGACATCATTCCGGCCGGCAAGACCGGCGCGATGTTCCAGCAGTCCTGGGGCGGCTGGACGCTCGACTACGACAACACCGCCTACTCGATGTACCACTCCGGCGAAAAGTGGAACCCCTACGACAAGGACGCGGAACTCGACAAGCTGCTCGAGTCGCAGCGTTCGATCACCGATCAGGCGAAGCGCGAGGAAATCCTCAAGCAGATCGCCAACTACGCCGCCGATCGTTCGCTCGAGATGCCGCTCTACAACCTCAACGCCATCTTCGGCGTGAGCAAGCGCGTCAAGAATTTCGTGCCGGTGCCGGACAGCCGCCTGCGGCTGACGGATGTGACGGTCGAGTAAAAACAGTGCGGTCCGCCGCCGCTTCGGGGCGGCGGACCATTTTCCTTAAAGGGCGGGTCACTTGGCCGGATTTCTGATCAAACGTTTTCTGCAGGCGGTTTTCGTCGTGTTCGTCGTGACACTGACCGTCTCCTATGCCATCCGGTTCACCGGTGACCCCGCGCTGATGCTGGCCCAGGGTGCCGGCAGCGTCACCGAGGAAGACCTCGTGCGCATCCGCGAAGGTCTCGGCCTCAACCAGCCGTTCCTTTCGCAGTACTACGACTTCATCACAGGCATGTTCAGGCTCGACTTCGGCCGTTCGTTCATGGGCGGCACCCCTGTCTCGCAGCTGATCGCCTCGGCGCTGCCAGCCACCATGCTGCTTGCCTTTGCCTCGCTGATCGTCTCGATCGCCATTTCCATTCCGCTCGGCATCCGCGCCGCCGTCGCCCGCGGCAAATGGGCCGACCAGACGATCCGCATTCTGTCACTGATCGGGCTCTCCTTCCCGAATTTCTGGCTGGCGATCATGCTGGTGCTGCTGTTCTCGATCGTCCTGAAATGGCTGCCGCCGAGCGGCATGGACGGTTTTGCGAGCTTCATCATGCCGGCGCTGACCATGGGCATCATCCTGACCGCGACCAATGTGCGACTGGTGCGCACGGCGATGCTCGAAACCCTGCAGTCGCAATACATTATGGTTGCCCGCGCCAAGGGCCTCAGCGAAAGCAAGGTGCTCTACAAGCATGCGCTTCGTAACTGCGCCATCCCGCTGATCACCTATTTCGGCCTGCAGTTCGGCGGTCTGCTCGGCGGCATCGTCGTCGTCGAGCTCGTCTTCAACTGGCCGGGCATGGGCACACTCGCCTTCGATGCGGTCGCCTCGCGCGACTACCCCGTGCTTCAGGCGGTCATAACAGTGCTTTCTCTGATGATCGTGTTCGTCAATCTTCTGGTCGACATCGCCTATGGCCTCGTCGATCCGCGCATCCGGACGGAGTGAGCCGATGACGTCAAAGGCTGCAAACTCCCGCTTTGCCCGTTTCCGCAATCTCGAATTCATCCTCGGTGCGTTGCTTACCGGCGGCATCTGCCTCGCCGTTCTTTTCTCCGGCGTGCTCTTTCCCGGTGGCGTCGACAAGATCGACCTGATGGCGCGGCTGACGCCGCCCTTCGTCAACTGGGCGCATCCGCTCGGAACCGACCCGCTCGGCCGCGACGTGCTTGCCCGTGTCGTCGCCGGCGGCAAGATCTCGCTGCTCGTCGGCCTGACCTCGGTTGCCGGCGCTGTCGTCGTCGGCGTGGTCATGGGGCTCGTCTCGGGCTACTATCGCGGCTTCTGGGACATGATCGTCATGCGCTTTGCCGACGTTCAGCTCGCGCTCCCCTTCATTCTCCTCGCGATCACCTTCATCGCCATCGTCGGCGGCGGGCTCGGCAACACCATCATCCTCTTGATCGTGTCGCAATGGGTACAATATGCCCGCCTCGTGCGCGGCTCGGTGCTGTCGCTGCGCGAGCGGGAATTCATCCAGTCGGCCCGCGCCATCGGCGTGCGCGACTACAAGATCCTGTTCCAGCACCTGCTGCCGAACCTGATCGGCCCGGTCATCGTCCTGATGACGCTCAACGTCGCCAACAACATCCTGCTCGAAAGCAGCCTTACCTTCCTCGGTCTCGGCGTCGATCCGCTGATCCCGAGCTGGGGCGGCATGCTCGCCGACGGTCGTACCTACCTGCAGAACGCCTGGTGGGTCAGCGTCTTCCCGGGCCTTGCGATCCTCTTGACCGTTCTCGGCCTCAATCTTCTCGGCGACTGGCTGCGTGACAGCCTCGACCCAACCGGTAGAACCTCACGATGACGACGATTTTCGAAGGCGCCTTCGAGCGCACGCTCGATACGCTTCTGACCACCTACGGCAAGGAAGCCGCCCGCGGCACCAAGCTCGAAGCCTGGCTGTTCGACGATGCCGCCAGCCGCAAGGCGGCCGAACAGAAGCTCGCAAGCTTTGGCGTCAAGGCGGCGCTCAGGAGCGCCTACAAGCCGCTGCTGCATTTCTTCCTTGAAGAAGTGGATCGCGCGGCCCTCGCGAACGTCATCGTCCGCTATCCCCAGCACGAGGGCGCCCCCCAGAACCGCTTCCTGCTCGAAGCCTATCCGCTCGCAGCCCTCCTCGGCGATGCCGAGATCCACTTTGCGGCCGGTAGCGCCAAAGCCTTCACTTACGATGTCGCGCTGACCTTCCGTGACGGACGGAAGGAGAGCCACGCGGTCTTTGCCCCGAACCGTATCCACACCGATTTCATCGGCGAAACGCTGCTTTCGCCGACGGGCTGGATCCGCCTCGACGAGGGCTGCGACAAACATCGCGAGTGCCACCTCGAGACCGATTACGAGCGGCTGTTTGCCGGTACGATGCAGGCGATCGCCGATCACGCCTGGGGCGACAGCGAGCCCTATTTCGAAGAGCTCAACATCCGCGCCACCCTGCCGATCACCGACTTCCGCCTGCCGGTCGGCGAAGAGGTCATCAGCCTTCGCGAGGCGCTGCACGAGGACTTCTATTTCTCGCTGCTCGAAGTCTTCCAGAAGAAGTCCGGACGTCCGCTCGGCGACCGCGGCCTAAAGCCGGGCCAGATTGTACCGGAAATCGTCTTCGGCGTCGGCAAGCCAACCGTCGTCGTCAAAGTGCTGCCGCTGCAGGCGACCGATGTCGACGGTGAAACCCTGCCGCTTAATACCGCCGAGGCACCGCTGGCGGTGGCGCAGATCCACGCCGAACTCGCGGCGATCGACGGCGAGCCCTTCGAGGCCAAGTCGCGTGCCGGCCGGCCGGTGAAGGCCCGCTACCACAAGGGAACCGACGCCCCTGTGATGATCAGCGGCGGTCAGCACCCGAACGAGACGACCGGCATCGTCGGCGTGCTACGTGCCGCCCAGACGCTTGGCGCCCGCGCCGGCAGCCACTTCACCATCTCGCCGCTCGAAAACCCCGACGGCTACGCCGTGCACCAGCGGCTGCGGTTGGACAACCCGCTGCACATGCACCACGCCGCCCGCTACACCGCCCTTGGCGACGATCTCGAATACCGTACGGGTGCCGCACTCAACGAGCGCGAGATCCGCAAGGAGGCCGAGCGGCTGACGGGCGCGCAGCTGCACGTCAACCTGCACGGCTATCCCTCGCATGAATGGACGCGACCGCTTTCGGGCTACGTACCGCGCGGCTTTGCCATGTGGACCCTGCCCAAGGGCTTCTTCCTGATCATGCGCCACCACGCCGAATGGGAAGCGCGCGCCGAACAGCTGATCGCAGACGTCACCGAGCGGCTCGCCGCCGTTCCTGGCCTGATCGCCTATAACGACGCCCAGATCGCACTTTACGAGACCCATGCCGGCGAAACCGGCTTCCGCATCATCAACGGCTTCCCGTGCATGATCTCGGTCGACGACCGCCACACGGCACCGCTGACGCTGATCACCGAATATCCCGACGAGACCATCTACGGCGATGCCTTCATCGCCGGCCACGAGGCGCAGAAGGAAACGGTGCTCGCGGCCTATGACGCATTCCAGCGGATCATGGCGGTCGCCTGACCGCCACCATCGACCGGCCCACGGCCGGTCCGTGCCGCTGCGTGCCCTTGCGCAGCGGCACATTGTTTGACGATCTGCACCTCGCGCAAGGCGACTTTACTGGCACTCCTCCGATAGCCCGCCGCGAATGCGCGGGCATTCTCTCCGTCCCATCCGAATACCGTAAGCCTCCCCGGTGCCGCATTGTCGGGCACCCGCCCTCGCCGCTAAAAAGGCAGGAAAGGCCGCAACGTTGTTGCAATCCTCGTCCACCAGACGTGAACGAGACACGCCTATCGGATTCGGAGATATTCAATGCGCCTGCTCCTTGTCGAGGATGAGCTGGAAATGGCGGCCGCGCTCAGCGCCGCACTCAGCCGCTATGACATGATCCTCGACCACGCACCGTCGATCGACCATGCAATGGCGGCGCTGGCCAACCAGGTTCACGACGGCATCATCCTCGACCGGCAATTGCCCGATGGCGATGGCCTGTCGCTGATCCCGCGGGTGCGCGCGCTGCGATCGGGTATCCCGGTGATCGTGCTGACGGCGCGCAGCGCCATCGACGAACGGGTACGGGGGCTGGACATGGGCGCCGACGACTATCTCGCCAAACCGTTTGCCGTGGAGGAACTGCTGGCGCGCATCCGCGCCCTGATGCGGCGTTCGCCGGACATTGCGCCGATCACCGCCCGCATCGGCCAGTTGATCTTCGATTTCGAAGGCAGACAGGCCCGCGTCGACGGCCGGGTGCTGGACCTGCCGCGGCGGGAGCTCCTGGTACTGGAGGCATTGGCGCGCCGGCAGGGGCGCACGGTGCAGCGCTCGACGCTGGAAGAATCCGTCTATGGCTATGACGACGAAATCCAGTCCAACTCCCTCGACGCGCATGTTTCGCGGCTGCGCCGGAAGCTCTCTGAAACCGGTGCCGGTGTCGAAATTCACAGCATCCGCGGCGTCGGCTACCTCCTGAGACCCTCTCCATGACGAACGTTTCCACCAACTCGCTGAAGAAACGCCTGATCTGGCAGATCCTGACCTTTCAGGTGCTGCTGCTGATGGCGGTCATCGCCGGTTTCATGGCCTTGCTGACGCGCGCCGATCTCGGCGGCAAGTTCCTCGACGCCGATGCCGCATCGATCGCAGCCGGGGCAATCCGGCCAGATCCCGCGGGTGGATTGACGCTTGTGGAGACGCCGCAACTGCTTGCCATGCGGGCCGAGTCCGCCGATTTCTGGTTCGTCGCGCGGAACGAACGCGGCGAGATGATCCGCAGCGGTCCGGTGCCGGACGCCTATCGCAGCATCGGCGAGCACCTCGACCGCATCGCCTTTGGCGATATGCGCGACAGCATCGAGCCCTATACGCTCTCGTCGATCGTGCGCTCGGTAACCACGGACAGCGGCACCTACACAGTGCTTGCCGGCGGCGGGCGGCTCTGGAGCGCGTCCTTCGCGGTATTCATCCTGGCCAACCTGCTGCTGCTGCCGATCGTCCTGATCGTGGTGCTGATCCCGGCCTTCGCAATTCCGATCATTGTAAGGCGCGCCTTTGCCGGCCTCGCCGAGGTTGTCGACCAGGCCAAGACGATCGATGTCGACCGCCGCGGCGCTCGGCTGCCCGATCATCGCATTCCAGGCGAAGTGCGGCCGCTCGTCGAAGCCTTCAACGGCGCGCTGCAGCGGCTCGATGAAGGCTACGAGCGCCGCCAGCGCTTCATCCTCGATGCCGCGCACGAGCTTCGCACCCCAGTCGCGATCCTGCACACGCGCCTGGAAAGCATGGAGGCCGGCCCGCTCAGGAACCGCCTGCTGATCGATTCCAATCGCATTGCCGGCCTTGCCGAACAGTTGCTCGACCTCGAACGTATCGATCGCGACGGCACGGATTTCTCCACGCTCGACCTGGTATCGCTCTGCCGTGACGTGACGGCAGACCTTGCTCCGCTGGCGCTTTCGGCCGGTTGCGAGCTTTCCTTTGCACCGGGCATCGAGCGCGTCATCGTACGCGGCGATACCGGCGCCATCGAGCGGGCGGTCACCAATCTCGTGCGCAACGCCATCGAACACGCCGGTGGCCTGATCACGATCCGGGTGGAGCGCGGCGGCGTGATCGAGGTTACCGACGAAGGCCCCGGCATCCCGGAACGGGAACGCGCGCGGATCTTCGAGCCCTTCCATCGCCTGCAGCCGCGGGACCACGGCGCCGGCCTCGGCTTGCATCTCGTCAGCGAAATCATCGGCCGCCACAAGGGCCATATCTCCGTTGTCGACGATCCCGCCGGTGGCGCCTGCTTCCGGATCACCTTGCCGACCGGCTAGGTCATGTCTCCGTGGGGCTTATGGTTAACAGACAACTAACAACAAAATCAGCAGCTTAGGAAAGTTGCGCAATGTTGATGCAATCCGCGAGGCCGACAAAGGCGGTGTACCGTCCAAACATGACCATCTCGCCCCGAAGGTGAAGCGCGCATGGGAGGACGCAAGCGCCACCAAGGCGCGTTTCCTATGCACGGAGCAACAAAATGCGGCAGTCCAGCAAGCTTTCCATCTGGTCGGGTCTTACCCTCCTCGCCCTCTGCGGCGCACAATCGTCCCGGGCGGCTGATTTCTCCGCCCCCACCTATCAGGACCCGCCAGCCTTCAGCTGGAGCGGTGCCTATGTCGGCGCCCATGGCGGCCTTGGCTTTACCGGCAGCCCCAACCCGTTCGCCGACCGCAACGGCGTCGCACTCGGCGTCCAGGCCGGCTACAACATGCAGGCCGGACCCGGCATCGTCGGCGCGGAAATCGAAGGCTCCTATCTTGGCGACACCGAGCACAAGGTCAATGGCGGCAAGCTCAAGGAGAAATGGCGCGGCGCGATCAAGGCGAAGGCGGGTCTCACCTTCGACCAGACGCTTGTCTACGGCACGGCCGGTTATGCCATGACCAGCTACAAGAAGGGCGGCGACGTGCGTAACGACGTCGGCTTCAAGGGCGGCTATCTGCTCGGCGCCGGCGTGGAGCAGGCCTTTGCCGGCGGCCTCTCCGCCAAGCTCGAATACAACTACATCACGACGCCCGATGTCCGCACCTACACGAGTTCCGGCTCCAGCGAGAAGGACATCAACAGCCACGTCATCAAGGCCGGCATCAATATGCGTTTCTGACGGGTCAGGCGGTTTGTGGCGGCGCTGCAACGTTCCTCCCAGCAGCGCCCCGACAGATCGATGCCCCTACCTTGATCACTCCGCCGCTTCCCGCGCCGATCGCTCGGGCGTCGCCAGCCGACGCCAGATCGGCGCCATGGCGGCGGCGATCTCGCCGTAAAGTGCAAAGCGCCTGTCGTAATGCGCGGCGAGTGCCGGGTTCGGCCGGTAGTGACGCTCGGCCTTGACCATCGCCGCCGCACCGGCGGAGATATCAGCGAAAAGGCCGATGCCGGCGCCGGCCGTGATCGCCGCACCGAGCGCGCCGGTCTCGCGCGAACGGGCGACGGTGACCGGCACGTCGAGCACGTCGGCGAAGATCTGTGGCCAGATCAGGCTGCGCGATCCGCCACCCGAAAGGACCGCATCCTCGAAGCGCGCGCCGGCCGCGCGCAACGCCGCGATATGCTGGCGATGGCCGAAGGCGACGCCTTCAAGCAAGGCGCGGACCAGATGCCCCTTGCCGTGCCAGCCTGCAACGCCGTAGAAGCCCGCCCGCGCGTTGCCATCCTGCTGCGCGCCATAGAGGAACGGATGATAAAGCGGATCATCCGCGGCCGGCGTGATCTCGGCGGCCAGCTGGCAGCAGAGATCGAAGGGCGACCGGCCGTCCTTGCCGTCATGCGGGAAGAGTTCGCGCACCAGCCATTCGAGATTGGCGGCCGATGTCGCACTCGCCTCGATCGCCATGTAGCGCTCGCGGTCGAAGGTCGAAGACATGAAGAGCGGGCGCGAAAGATCCGGCTGATCGATGATCACCTGGTTGATGCTCCAGGTGCCCGCGATGATCGAGGCAGCGCCTGTGCGGGTGACGCCTGAGCCGATCGCCGAGGCGACCACATCGAAGAGCCCACCGACCACAGGTGTTCCGGCAGCCAGACCCGTCTGCGCCGCCGCCTCCGCGGTGACGCGTCCGACGATATCGGCGCTTTCGGCGAGATCGGGCAGCAGCGCCATGTCGTCGCCGAGACCATAGGCCTTCATCAAAACCGCATCGTAGCGCCGACCGGCGACATCGAGCAGACCCGCGCCGCTCATGTCCGAGACGTCGCTGACGCGCGCGCCGGTCAGGCGATTGACGACGAAGTCCTTGCAAAGAAACACCGTGCCGATCTTTGCAAACTGCTCCGGCCGATGGCGCTTCAGCCACGCAAGCAGTGTCGGCGTTTGGGACGGCCAGGGCTTCTGTCCGGCGATCGGATAGGTTCGCTCGCCGACACCTGCGGCCTGCCACTCCTCGACGAGGCCAGCGGCGCGCGTGTCGAGCGACTGGATGCCGACAAGCGGTTCCCCGTCTCGATCGAGCGCATAAAGTCCGTTGCCGTGCCCGGCGCAACCGATCGCGGCGATCTCGCTGGCATCTATGCCGGCGCGCTCGATGCAGGCGCGGATCACCACCTTGGCATGGCTCCACAGTTCGCCGAGCCCACGCTCGACGTGGCCGGGCATCGGCACGTGGCTGTGTCCTTCTTCCGCAGCCATCGCGATCTCGTTGCCGTCGCGATCGAAAAGTACCGTCTTGATCACGGTGTTTCCAGCATCGATCCCGAGCAGATATTTACCCATTGCCGAACCCCTCCCAAGGTCCATAATTCCTTTGCCCGAACGCCGCCGGTGTCCTCACAGCGGCAGCGTTCCTCTTGCGCCGGAGCATCGCTTATGAAGCGGTTCCGGCTGAGCGATTTCAACCGCGCTGGTAGAGCGCGTAGGCTTCTTCGCCGCTGACATCCTCGTGGATAATCGCCATCAGGCCGCGCACGACGGCGCTCGGATTGGCGTGCTGGTAGATGTTGCGCCCATAGACCATGCCCATTGCGCCCTGGCGCATCAAGGCCGCCGATTTTTCAAAGACGTTGCGCAGATCCTCCTTGCCGCCGCCACGCACCAGAACCGGGCAGCGCGCCGCCTCGACGACCCGATGGAAATCCTCGGCGTTGGTGGTCGGGTCGGCCTTGACGATGTCGGCACCCATTTCGCGCGCAAGCCGGGTCAACGTCACGATCTTCTCGGCGTCGCCATCGACCATGTAGCCGCCATGCTCGGTGACCGGCTGCATCACCAGCGGCTCGATCATCAACGGCATGCCGTACTTGTCGCAATCGGCCCGCACGCGCGAGATGTTGGCGACGCATTGGCGGAAGAGATCGGGCTCGTCCGGCAGCATGAACAGGTTGACGACGACGCAGGCCGCATCCATCGCCAGCGCGCCGATCAGCGGCTCGGCTTCGTTCTGCAGCACGGCCCACATGTGCCGGTGGCGGATGCGGTTATAGGGATTGCCCATGTCGAGGCGCATCACCAGCGCCGGCTTGTCCTTGCCCGGCACCTCCTGCAACAGATCCGACTGGCCATAGTTCATCTGGATCGCATCCGGCGCGGCCGCAACCAAGGCCTTGACCACTGCGGACATGTCTTCCAGCCCGTTCAGGAAGGACGGTTCGTTGCAGACGCCGTGGTCGATCGCCACGTCGAGGCAACGTCCACCGCCGAACAGACGGTTCATCCGGACCTTGCTGTTGTTTCGCATAATGCACTCCTTTGTTCGTTCCGTACGGATAGGGTTTGCTCGTCGACGCCATGGCGCTCGGCGAGAAAGGTAAGAAATCGCTTACGCTCGGCAGTGACACGTGGCGGCGACCATTGCCTTTCGATGGCAAGCAGAGCGAGCACCGCGTCCACTATGTCGAGCGAGAGCGCGCCGGTGATTGCAAGCGTCGTGCGGCGCAGCAAAAGGTCGTCGAGGTGTTCGGCGGCTTCGCTGCGGATCAGATATTGCAGCTCGCGCGCGGAGTAATCCGGGTGCGGCAAGGCATGGTCGGCACCGCCGGCGATGAAATCGGCGACGTCGCGCGCGCCCGTCCCATAGCGGACAAAAAGCACGCGCAAGCGCTCCCGCGAAAGCCCGGTGGCTGCTGCAACATCATCGATCCACCGGTCGCGGTCGGCGGGATAGTGCTGCCCGCCACCGATGGCGCGCTCGCCAGTGCTGACGCGGCGCTGCCGTCCAAGCCGTTCCAGGGTGAGGTCTGCCGCCATTTCGCCGAAGGAGCGGAACGTTGTCCATTTGCCGCCGATCATGCAGAGCACCGGCGGGCCGCCGTCGGCGCTCTCCACGAAGGTGCAGAAATGGTCGCGCGGGATGCGTCCGGTAAAGCTGTCCTGGCTTGCCGGCAGCGGCCGGACACCCGAAAACTGGAAGACCACCTCTTCCGGTCGGATCCGGATATCGGGCAGGACGAAGGCGAGCGACTGCAGGATGTAGTCACGCTCGTCGGCTTCGCAGCGCACGGTTTCGGGATCATCGACACGAATGTCCGTCGAGCCCACCAGCACTTTGCCGAGATAGGGAAAGAGGATGCAGATGCGCCCATCCTCGTTCTCGTAGTAGATCATGTGTCCGTCGAGCGCGTCCATGAGCTTGGCATTGTCGATGATCAGATGCGAACCCTTGGTGCCGCCCATCAGCGGCGCCGGCTTCGAGGTCGAGGGGAACAGCGCGCCGTTGGCGATGTCGATCCAACCGCCGGTGGCGTTGATGATGAGGCTGGGCTCGATCGCAGCGACCGCGCCGGTGACACCGTCCTTCAGTTCGTAACGTCCGGGTGCGGCCAGGGTCAATTCCGTGTAGTTCAGCGCCTGGGCGTGAGAACCGGCTGCAAGGCCGTCCTTCAAGAGTTCGATGCCGAGGCGCTCCGGCTGGCTGACCCAGGCGTCGTAATAGGTGGCGGAACTCTTGATGTCAGGGTTGAGCGCCGGCCAGCGGGCAAGCGTGGCGCGCCGCCCGCGAAAGGCGTGCTTGGGCATCAGCGCCCGCTTGCGCGTCAGGAAATCATAGATACCAAGGCCCATCTTGACGGCGATGGCACCGCGGCGGCTTGGCCGGCGTGTCAATCCCAGGAAGCGCACCGCGCCATTGGCAAGGCCCGAGAAGATGTCGAAGACCGGCACGGTCGTCGGCAGCGGCGCCACGTAATGCGGCGCGTTCTTCAGCAGCCGGTCGCGCTCGACCAGCGATTCCCGGACCAGGCTGAACTCGCCATTTTCGAGATAGCGAAGCCCGCCATGCACCATGCGCGACAGTGCCGCACTGGCGCCAGAACAGTAGTCGTGCTTCTCGACGAGCAGCACGTTCACCCCTTGCAGCGCCAGTTCACGAAAGACGCTGAGGCCGTTGATGCCGCCGCCGAGGACGCACACGTCCACCTTCGGGCTCTTGGCGAGCCCGTTGAAAATCTCTTCCCGGTTCATGATGGCAGTCCGTTAGCTGTCCATGTTGACGAGCGTCGCGGCGATCGCCGCGTCGATCCCCTTGAGATCGTCTTGATCGAGCCGGATCGTCCCGGCCCGTGCATTATCGAGTGCCTGCGCCGGATTGCGCGCGCCACACAGAGCGAAAGTCACGCCCTCCTGCGCAAGCGTCCAGGCGATGACGATCTGCGCGATCGTCGCGCCATGTTTCTCTGCGACCGGCCGGATCGCCTTGGCAAAGGCCGCGACCTTTTCGCGGTTGCGGACCGAAAGGCGCGGATTGTCGCGCCGCTGGTCGTCGCCGGAAAACACCCGCTCCGGTCCGATCCCGCCGGAGAGAAGCCCGAGCGCCAGCGAGGAGTAGCTCAGCGTCGCAACACCGTTGCGCCGCGTCAGCGGCAAAAGCTCCGCCTCGATCTCGCGATCGATCATGCTGAAGCGCTCCTGGATGGCATCGAGCCCGCCGATCGCGATGTACTGTTCCAGCTCGCCGCGCCCGACATTGCTGGCGCCGATTGCCCGGATTTTGCCGGCTTGGCGCAACTCCTCGAGTGCAGCCATCGTTTCCTCGATCGGCGTCGTCGGGTCCTGCCAGTGGGTGATGTAGAGATCGATGTAATCGGTGCCGAGCCGCTTCAGGCTCTGCTCGACTTCATGGTGGATGGCATCGCGGCCGAGGTAGCGATGCACCGGCTTGCCGTCCTGATCGAAGAAGTGCCGCCCCTTGTCCGTATGCCAGACGAGGCCGCATTTGGTGGCGATGATTGCCTTGTCGCGGCGGCCGGCCAAAGCCTTGCCGACGATTTCTTCGGAGCGGCCGAGGCCATAGGCCGGTGCCGTATCGATGAGCGTCACGCCGGCGTCAAGCGAGGCCTGGATCGCTGCGATCGATTCCCGCTCGTCCGTTCCGCCCCACATCCAGCCGCCGATCGCCCAGGTGCCGAGCCCGACGGCCGAAGTCGTCACGCCCGATCGGCCGATCTCCCGCATCAATTGATCCCCGCTCATGCCAGAAGTCCCTTTTCTTGTGCCATGGCGAGCACGCGCTCGCCGGTCGCCTCGTCCGTCACCAGCGTGTCGAGGTGGTGCCCCCGCATGACGCTGAGGATCGGCCCGGCCTTGTTCGGTCCGCTCGCCACGCCGATCTTCGTCGGGATCGAGGCGAATTCCTCGAGCGTCAACGACACCAGCGAACGGTTGAGGCTGTAGTCACAGACCTGGCCCTTATCATCGAGCAGATGGGCGAGCAGCTCGCAGCTTGCGCCAGAGCGCTCGATCGCCGCCCGGTCGGTGCTCGAGGACGGGTGCAGGTCGTAGTAACTCGAATCGTCCGAAAGGATCGAACCGATGCCGACGACCGCCACCTTCGCCTCGCGCGCCCGTCCGAAGACATCGGCCACCGAGCGCATATTGATCAGCATCGCCCGCTCGGCGGCACTGTCTGCAAAGAGCGGCGCGTGGATCTGGAAGGACCGCCCGCCAAGCCGATCCGCCATCATCGTCGAGACGTGGTTCACATCCGTATAGTGCTTGCCCTGAACGCAGCCCGTTCCGGGGATAACCTCGACATCGAAGCGTCGCGGCGCCTGCAGCCCGGCGACAACGGCGCTGACGCCCTTGCCGCCGGTGATGCAGATGGTGTCGCCATCGCCGATCTCCTCGAGCAGCAGGCGGGCTGCCGCCTCGCCGACCGCCTGGAGCGCGGTCTGCTGGTTATCGGAGACGGTAGGTACGACGATCGCCCGGCGGATGCCGCCGATCGCAAGCAGTTGCTCTTCCATGTCGACCAAGGGTTCGATCGGTGACTTGATCTTGATCTCGACCAGACCGAGCTGGCGGCCGCGCTTGATCAGCCGGTTGACGGTCGGCTGCGAGATGCCGAGGCGGTCGGCGATCTGCGACTGGGTCAGCCCTTCAAGGAAGTGCAGGACGAGCGCCTGGTGCATCTGCCGCGCGACGACGAGTTCTTCTCGCGCGGTTGGAGCCTGGGACAAAATGGGTTTGGCAATCGGCATGGTCAGGCTGCCTTCCGCTTGTGCAGCAAGTGGTCGATGGAAACGGCAGCCAAGAGAATGCAGCCTTTGATCATGTCCTGCCAATAGACGGAGACGTCGAGCAGGATCAACGAGCTGGTGACGACCGATAGCAGGGCCATGCCGAGGATGGCGCCGAGGATGGTGCCGGAGCCGCCGTTGAGCGAGGCACCGCCGATGACGGCTGCAGCGATGATGTTGAGCTCCATGCCGACGCCGAAGGTGGGGGTCGCGGCACCGAAGCGCGACATGTAGATGACGCCGGCGACACCTGCGAGCGTCGAGCACAGCACCGTCACCCAGAACTTCACCTGCTTCGTCTTGATGCCGGAATAGAGCGCGGCCTTCTCGTTGCTGCCGGTATAGAACACCTTGCGGAAGGCCGTCGCCCGGCGCAGCAGGAAATCGAAGAGCACGACGACGGCGACGAAGATCAGGATCACGTAGGGCACGCCGTGGAAGGTGCCCTGCCCCACCGCCTTGAACGACGCCGGCAGCGTGAAGAGCGACAGCGGCGTGCCCTTGGTAATCACGAGGCAGAGGCCCCGCACGATTACCATCGCCGCCAGTGACGTGATGAAGTGATTGAGCCCGACGACGGTGACGAAGAAGCCCATGATCATGCCGATCATGCTGCTGGCGAGGATACCGACCAGCGAGGCCGTCCAGGGATCGACACCGGCGAGGAACAGCGAGCCGGCCAGCACCATGGCGAAGCAGACCACCGAACCGACCGCAAGGTCGATGCCGCCGACGATGAGCAGGATCGTCATGCCGACGACGACGATGCCTTCGACCGAGAAGCTCATCAGCATGGCGCGCATGTTGCCAAAGGTGAGGAAGTGCGGCGAGGCAAAGCTCATGACGATGCCGAGCGCCAGGATGATGGCGATCAGACCCGCCTCGCGCATCGTGCCGATGCGTTTCCAGGCCGGCGCCTGTGCTTGCGTTGCAACCATCGTATCAACAGCCATTTCCGCCTCCCCGGCTCTGTCAGTTCTTTCAGGCGACATGATCCACCATCCGGCCAGCCTCGGCCGTTTGCGTCACCCCTGAGGCCAGGCGGATCACCGCCTCCTCACTCATGTCCGTATCATCAAGCTCGCCGGCGATCGCGCCTTCGCGCACCACCAGCACACGGTCGCAAAGTCCGAGCAGTTCCGGCAATTCCGACGAGATCACCACGATGCCGATGCCGGTTTCGGCGAGCTCTCGCAGCAGCCGATGGATTTCGGATTTGGCGCCGACGTCGATACCGCGCGTCGGCTCGTCCATCAGGATCACTTGCGGGCGAACGGCAAGCTGCTTGGCGATCGCCACCTTCTGCTGGTTGCCGCCCGACAGCGACGAGACGGGCATATCGATGCCGCCCATGCGCACGCCGAGCCGGCGCACGAAATCGCGCGCGAGATCAGCCTCGGCCCTGGAATTCAGCAATCCGAGCGGCCCGGTCAGCGTCTTCAGGTCAAGCACGGAAATGTTCTGGGCGATCGACAGGTCGACAAAGACGCCGGAGCCCTTGCGATCCTCCGAGAGGTAGACGATGCCGGCATCGACCGCATCGCGGTAATTGCCGATGCGCTGCGGCTTTCCGCGCAGCGCAATCTCACCCTTCGACTTGGCCCTGAGGCCACAGATTGCTTCGGCAATCTCGGTGCGACCGGAACCGATCAGGCCGCCGATGCCGAGGATCTCGCCGCGCTTCAGGTCGAAGGAAACGGTGTCGATGCGGTCGCCGTCGCTCAAGGCCCGGACCGAGAGAATGGTCTCGTCTGAGCGCGCCTCCGGCGCCTGCTTTTGCGGATAGAGCTGGCTGATCTCGCGGCCGACCATGCGGCGCACCACGTCGTCGGCCGTCACGTCAGTGATCTTCTCGGTGACCACATGGCGGCCATCGCGAAACACAGTGACGCGGTCGCAAAGCGAGAAAATCTCGGCCATGCGGTGGCTGATATAGATGATGGAAATACCCGCGGCCTTGAGATCGCGGATGATGGCGAACAGCGCCTGCGCCTCGGCTTCCGTCAGCGCCGCGGTCGGCTCGTCGAGGATCAGCACGCGGCAGTCGAGCGTCAGCGCCTTGGCGATCTCGACGAGCTGCTGGCTGGAAATGGCAAGGTCGGCGACCTTGCGGCGAACGTCGATCGGCGCCAGCCGATTCATCACGACCTGGGCTTCGCGTTCGAGCGCGCCGTAATTCATCAGCGGTGAACGCCGGCGGTTGGTGGCTGCCATGAACATGTTTTCCGCCACCGTCGCATCCGGGCAGAGCGCGATTTCCTGGTGGACGAGGCCGATGCCGAGCGTCTGGGCGATGGCCGGTGAGGCGATCTTCACGGGCGCTCCATCGACCAGCACCTCGCCGTCATTCGGCTGCAGCACCCCGGCAATGATGTTCATCAGCGTGGATTTGCCGGCGCCATTTTCGCCGCAGAGTGCGTGGATCTCTCCCCGCTCGAGGCGAAAATCCACCTCCGTCAGCGCCTTCACCGCACCGAAATGCTTGGTGACGCGCCGGACCTCCAGAACCGGTTGTGCTGTCATGCTGTCCTCCACCCGCAGTCCTGGCTGCCCGGAAACGCCCGGGCAGCCAATTCACGATCTTACTCGTCGATGCCCTTGGTGCCACGACGCTTCAGGTACTTGTCCCAGTAGAAGTCATCGGCATTTTCGGCGGTGACGATCGAAAGGCCGTTGTCGACGAAGGGGATGCTCATCGGATTGAAGCCGGAACGCTTGGCGTCGTTCATCGGGTCGATCAGTTCCGGGTGCTTGGCCATCCACAGGAGCATGAAGCCCATGTAGCCCTGCATGCCCTGGTTCGGGTTGATCGAGCCGAAGACTTCGCCGGCCTTGATCATGTCGAGGATGTTGGCGTTGACGTCGGCGCACATGACGAGCACCTTCCCACCGCTTTCCTTGCTGGCCTGGGCCGCACCGATTGCGGAGTTGGCTTCCGGCATGAACACTGCGCCAAGGTTCGGATTGGCCTGGATGAGGCTCATCAGGCCCTGATAGGCCTTGTTCGGATCCTGGTTCGAGGCGGCGCGACCGACGAGCTTCATGTCCGGCCATTTCTCAGCCATGCGGTTGACGAAGGCGGTGATGCGCTTGTCGTGATTGTCCTGGCCGGGGTTTTCCAGAACGGCATATTCGCCCTTGCCGCCCATCTTCTCGGCGATCGCGTCAGCGGCATAGATGCCTTCGCGGGTGTTGTCCGAGGTGATGAAGGAGACGCGCTTCGACAGCGGCGAGTCCGCCGCGAAGGTCACGACCGCCGTGCCTTGGTCGATCGCCCGGTTGATCGGCTCGATGAACGGATCGGAGTTCATCGGGTGTACCAGAATGCCGGCAGGGTTCTGGGCAAGCGCCTGGTCGAAAGTGGCGATCTGCTTGTTGACGTCATATTCCGGCGTGCCAGTATATTCAGTCTCGCAGCCGAACTGCTGGCCGGCCTGCTTGAACATTTCATAGACCGGGAACCAGTATTCGACGCCGGATACCATGACGTTCATAACGTATTTTTCGCCGGGCTGGCAGCGAAACGGGTTTGCCGTTTCGGCACTGGCCGAACCTGCCCAGAACGAAGCTGCAATGACCGCCAGAGCGGTCGTGCTGAGAAATTTGCGCACGCGTCCTCCTCGAGGCCGAAGCCCCTCCCAAAAACCGATAGGGCCGTTTGCTTGCGGCCGCTGAATGTATGAGTTTGCCGGAACTCCTCCTCGACTTCCGACAATTGCGATTTAAGCCGCGGACTCAGCTTATGTCAATATAATTCATGGCATGAATAATAATTCATGCACGCCGTGGAAAACCTTGGATCTGGTCCTTCAATCAGCTGTCACGGAGACCCTTTAAAGCGCGGTCATGGTTACCCTGCAACAGATCGCCTTTCATGCCGGCTGCTCGCTGGCGACCGTCTCGCGGGTGGTGAAGGGCGAAGGTCCCGTCAGCGACGAGATGGTGCGCCGCGTGCGCCGGGCCGCGGCCGAACTCGGCTACCGGCAGCCGCTGGCCACGGGCCGTGCGACCAACCGCAGCCAGCCAGTCGTCGGTGTGCTGGTGCCAAGCGTCACCAATCCGGTCTTCGCGGCATCGCTCGGCGGCATCCAGCATCGATTGCAGGCCGCAAACCATGGCGTGCTGATTGCCCAGTCAAACTACGATCCCGCACTCGAGGCACGCGCCGTGCGCTCGCTGCTCGAACAGCGACCGACCGGTCTGATCCTGACGCTCTGCGACGCCAAGACCAGCGAGGCGCTTTCGGCGGCGCTGCCGCCGACGGTGCTTCTCAACAACCGGCCGGTCGCCCGCTTCGCCGCCGCCGTCACCGTCGACAATTACCGGGCGGGCTTCGAACTCACCCGCCACATGCTCGACCACGATCATCGCCGCATCCTCGTCGTCTCCGGCCACTTCCGTTCGTCCGACCGGGCGCGCCTGCGCTACGACGGATATTCCGCCGCCATGAGAGAAGCGGGTGTCAAGCCGATGGAAGCCGTCGAGATCCCCTTCGTCGACGGCTACGAGAACCCCGACCTCGCGACGGTTCTAACGCAGCACCGCCCGACGGCGATCATCGCTTCCAACGATCTGCTGGCGCTTGGCGTGATCGCCGCGCTTCGGCGCGAAGGCCTTGCCGTACCGGACGATGTCTCCGTCGCCGGCTTCGACGGCATCGCCCTTGGCCGGCTGATGACGCCGGCGCTAACCACCATCTCGATGCCCGATGGCGACATGGGGCTTGCGGCGGCCGCGCTGCTGCTCGATATGGCGGAGAACGCGTCGGTCTGCCGCCATCTCAATCTCGACTGCCGCCTTTATCCAGGCGGCACGGTTCGCCACCTCGCCTGAGCAAACACGAAAACGCCGCCCCGAGATTTCCCCGGGGCGGCGTCTGTCGCTTCGGCTACAGGATCAGCTGCGCGGCAGCAGGCTTTCGACTTCGATTGCAGCTTCGTCCAGCGCTTCCTTCGGTGTGGCCTGCTGCTCGACGATGCGCGACAGGTTCTCGACGATCGTCTGCGTGACCTTCACGCCGTTGCTGCCCGGGAAGGCATACCAGGGGCGCATCAGCGGCATCTGCTCGAGGCCGGCGCGGAACAGCGGGTTCTCCTTGTAGAAGTTGGCGAGGTACTCCGGCGACTTGGCGGCCAGCTCGTTGTTCGGCACATAGCCGGTGCCGGGAACGACGACCGAGGCGCCATAGGGGCCGGCAGCGAACTTCGCAAACTTCCAGGCGGCTTCCTGCTTTTCTGCGTCGCGCGTCAGGATGACGACGGCGTTGCCGCCGGTCGGCAGCTTGCCCTTTGCCGGATCGATCAGCGGGATATGCGCTGTTCGCAGGTCGAACTTGTCGCCGACATTCTTGATGGTGTTGCGAAGCGCCCCTGTCGTCTGGAAGGCGAAGCCGACCTTGCCGGCAACGAAGGCCTGTTCGCCAGCCTGCTTGGTCAGAACCGGCAGGCCGCCTTCCTTGACCATGCGGTCGAGCACTTCGACGGCCTTCTCACCTTCGGGGCCGTTGAAGGCAACCTGGCTTTCGTCTTCGCTCAGCATCTCGCCGCCGGCGCCGAAGAGCAGCGCGGAGAACATCCAGTCGTCGCCCTGCCAGCGGAAGTCGATGCCCTCGTTACCGTCGCCGAGCGCCTTGATCTTGCCCCCGAGCGCGATGACCTCGTCCCAGGTCTTCGGCGGGTTTTCCGGGTCGCCGCCGGCTTTGCGTACCAGATCGGCGTTGTAATACATGATCGGGTTGGAGGTGGCGAAGGCAAGGCCCACCTGCTTGCCGCCGACCTGGGCGAGCTTCAGGATGTTCTCGGAAAAGCCCTGCTCGGCCATGTTGCCGTCCTTGGCAATGAACGGGCCGAGATCGACGGGGATGTCGCGCTCGTTGACCATGCGCAGGCGGTTGAGACCGATGAAGGTCAGATCGGGCATCTCGGCCGTGCCGGCCTGACGCATGATCGTCTGGATGCCTTCCTCATAGGTCGCCGACGGATTGGCGAAGGTGATCTTGATATCCGGGTTTTCTTCCATGAACTTCTTCGAGATCGTGTCCATCACGTCCTTGAAGAAGCCGGGCATCGGATAATGCACCGTCAGCTGGGTCTCGGCATAGGCGGGGGCAGCGAGCATCAGCGATGCGGCAGCGGCGGTGAAAAGCTGTCTCAGATGTGTCATGGGTTGCGCTCCAGGTTGGACCGTTCAGCCTTTGAGACCGGTCATTGTGATGCCCTCGACGAAGCGCTTCTGCGCGAGCAGAAAGGCGGTCACGAGGGGAAGGGTGATGATGAGGGTGGCCGCCATCAGCGCGCCGTAGTCGTCGCCGGCCTCCGCGGCGCGGAAGTAGAGAAGACCGAGCGGCGGGGTGGCATAATCCTGGTTGGTGACGACGATCAGCGGCCAGAAGAGATCGTTCCAGTGCGCAACGACCGAGAAGATCGCAAAAGCCGTGATCGCCGGCCAGGCGTTCGGCACGATGACGCGCGCGACGATGCCGGCCTCAGACATGCCATCGAGGCGCGCCGCATGGATCAGATCGTCGGGCATGGCGCGGAAGAACTGCAGGAACAGGAAGATCGCAAAGACCGAGATCGAGAAGGGCGCCACCAGAGCCGTGTAGCTGTTCAGCACCGAGAGCCGGTCGAAGGCCACGTAGATCGGCAGCGCCGTCGCATGGATCGGCACGAGCAGTCCGAGCATGACCAGAACCATCATGGTGCGGGCGGCCCGGAACTTCAGCTTCGCCATGGCATAGGCGCAAGGTATGGCGACGACGATCTGGATGACGAAGATCAGCGCGCAGACGATCACGCCGTTGAAGAGCAGCGTCGACATCGAGACGCGCGATAGCGCCTTGGAGAAGTTCTCGATGTAGGACCACTGCTCAGGAATCAGCGACAGCGACGAGGAAAAGATCTCGCTCTGCGCCTTGCCTGCGGTCGAGACCATGAAGATGTAGGGCGCAAGGAAGATAAGGGCGCCGAGCGACAGCACCGTCAGACGGGCGATGCGGGCGACGGAGAAGGCGTTGCTGGTCATGCGTAGTGCACCTTCCGGTCAAGCACGCGGTACTGCAGAAACATCAGGACGACGAGGATTGCGAGGAAGACCACGGTCATCGCCGAGGCGTAGCCGACGCGCAGATAGACGAAGCCTTCCTGGTAGATGGTGAAGAGCAGCACTTCCGACGCCTTGTTCGGACCGCCTTCGGTCAGCGTCTTCACCGTCTCGAACACCTTCACCGAATTGATGATGCTAATGGTGGTGACGAACAGCGTCGTCGGCCCGAGCATCGGCCAGGTCACCAGCCGAAAACGATCGAACCAGGATTTTGCGCCGTCGACTTCGGCTGCGGCGTAGAGTTCCCGCGGGATGGCGGTGAGGCCGGCGAGGAACAGCACCATGTTGAAGCCGACGGACTGCCAGATGCCGATGATCGAGAGACCGTAAAGCACCGTGCTGGAGGCGCCGAGCCAGTTCGGGCCGGCGATGCCGAAAACGGCGAGGAAGGTGTTGATCGGGCCGATGGTCGGGTGGAACAGGAATTGCCAGACCGTGGCCATGGCGACGAGCAGCGAGGCGACCGGCAGGAAATAGACGGTCCGGAAAAAGGCCCTGCCCTTGGTTTCCGCCTCGATCAACATGGCGATCGCCAGCGAAAGCAGGATCGACACCGGCGTGACGATCGCGGTGTAGACGGCGGTGTTCCAGAGCGAGCGACGGAAGGTGCGGTCGCCGAAGAGCTCGGCATAGTTCTCGAAACCGACGAAACGGAAGCTGCCGTAGCCGAGCTCGAAATCGGTGAAGCCGAGCACGATCACGGCTGCGGTCGGTAGCAGGATGAAGAGGAAGAGCAGCGTGATGGCCGGCAGCGCCAGCAACCAGGCGATGCGCGCTTCGCGGCGGTCGGGATGGGGCGCAGCGATCGCCGTTTCGAAGGTCGCGACACTAGCCATGGACCTTCTCCAGCGTCGCGGCGATAGCGATCGGCTCGGCTGCCACCCGGGTGCCCTCGCCGTCGAACAGCATCGCCCGTTCCGGCATGAACGCGACATCGACGGGCTGACCGATCGCGAGTGCTGCGGCTTCGGCGGGTGCTGCCTTGGCGGTGACCACCGCGCCGATCGCATCGAGGCGTGCGTGGACGATCACCTCGGAGCCGAGAAACTCCATGCGCTCGACCCGCGCAGTCAGCCGGCCGGCACCTGCCGCATGAAAGCGCACGAATTCCGGGCGGATCGCGAGCTTCACCGCCGCATCCGGCGCCTGCCCGCGGCTTGCCAGAAGCACGAGATCGCCGAAGCGCACGATGCTTGCCGTATCCGTGCGGGTTTCGAGCACGTTGATCTTCGGCTGGCCGAGGAAGCGCGCGACCTCGATATGCGAGGGGTTGTCGTAGATCTCCTTCGGGCTCGCCAGCTGCAAGAGATTGCCGCCGATCATGACGGCGACGCGGTCGGCCATCGACAGCGCTTCGGACTGGTCGTGCGTGACATAGAGTGTCGGCACGCCGGCGCGGCGGTGCAGGTCCACGATTTCGCCGCGGGCATGGACGCGCAGGTTGGCGTCGAGATTGGAGAGCGGCTCATCCATCAGGAAGACGGCCGGGCGGCGCACCATGGCGCGGGCAAGCGCTACGCGCTGGCGCTGGCCGCCGGACATCTGGCCGGGCTTGCGGTCGAGCAGATGATCGATCTTCAGCGCTCCGGCCATCTCCTTGACCTGGCGCTGGATATCGCTGCGGATCTGCTTCTGCCCCGGCAGGAGATTGCCGATGACCGGCAAGCGCTGCATCGCCGTCAGGCGCCGCATGGCGAGCGGCACCGAAATGTTTTGACCTGCGGTCAGGTGCGGATAGAGCGCGTAGGACTGGAACACCATCGCCACGTTGCGATCGGCCGCCGCCATCCGCGCGACACTGCGGCCGCCGATCACGATCTCGCCGGCATCGCCGTGATCGAGGCCGGCGACGATGCGCAGAAGCGTGCTCTTGCCGCAGCCGGAAGGGCCGACGAGCGCAATGAACTCGCCGGCTTCCGCCTCCAGGCTGACGCCCTTCAGGATGGCGTTGCCGCCATAGGACTTGGTGATGCCATCCAGCGAAAGCACGCTCATTGCGCTGCCTCCACGCGAACCTTCTTCTTGGCGGCGAGCGGATAGACCTCCTCGACGATCGGGTCGAGCACGTGGCTCGTCAGACCCGGCACCGCGACGATTTCGCTGGTCACGCCGGCATCGGTGAGTTCGTGCACGACGGCACCGACCAGCCGCTCGCCCGGCATCGGCCGTTCCAGCGTGTCGATGATGAAGGAGGTCGGCGGCGCCCAGACGAGCGACGTCCCGGCATGTTCGCCGGTCCAGGCCCAGTGCAGGTGACCGCTTGCATGCAACGCCACCTCGGCTTCGGCGAAAAGATCAAAGAGGCGCTGGCGCTGGCGGGGACGGATGCCCCAGTAGCCGGTGTCGCCCTCGGCCGGGTCGTCGACGAAGAGCGGCTTGTGGGCGAAGACCGCCACCCGGCGGCCGTCGCGACCAAGCAGCTGCTCCTCCAGCCAGGCAAATTGCCTGTCTTCTTCGTCGTCTTCGAAGCCGATCAGCAGGCTGTTGAGGCCGAGCAGCCGCCAGTCGCCATGGTCGCGGCCCCAGTAGTCCGGACCAGCGAGACGGCGCCAGCGGGCAAGCCGGACGGGATCCACAGGCTGGTGCGAGCCCGGTAGATGGCCGACATCGTGATTGCCGGGAACGATCGCGACCGGCATCGAGAGCTGACCGATCAGATCGAGCGAGAAGGTGATGTCGTCTTCGTGGTCGGCACCATCGATGGTGACATCGCCCGTGTGGATGACGAGATCGGGCGCCGCCGCCTCGATCCAGGCGCGAACCGGTTCCCAATTGCCGTTGAAATGGCTTTTGGCGGGGCTGAGATGGGTGTCGCTGATCTGGACGATTTTCATGGAAACGGGCCTCCGACAATGGCTTGCGGTATCCGCGTCGGAGGGTTGTCTCTCCCCTTCTCTGCGGTTGGCCGCAGTCTTTAGGGAGCCGCCATGTCAGTTTGGTAACAGCCGTTCTCAGCTGATTTTCAGTTTCTCCATGAAAGCGTCATTTTCAGAAGCCCGGCCGGCGCGAACCGGCACGCGCGCACCAGATGCGTCTGCGTCTTCTTTCCCCAGGCTCATTACTTTGCGCCGAGTTTGCCCCGAAAAGATGCCGGACAGGACTGCTCCATGACGGTCGCAAGCATCGCATTCGACGCGTCTGCTTCGGCGACGACCCAGTCGCGAAAGGCCTGGATCTTCTTCTGCCGCCTGGTGCTTTGCGGATAGACCAGCCAATAGGCGCGGCCGTCGCGCACCACATGCTCGAACGGCCGGATCAGCCGGCCGCTCTTCAGTTCATCCATCAGGAAGGTCGAGACGGCAATCGCCATGCCGTGATCCGCCAGGATGGTGGCGACATCCATCGCCTGGACGTCGAAGATCAGCTCGGTACCATTGCTCGCCGGCGGCTCGACGCCGGTTTCGATCATCCACCGCCGCCACCAGTTGGCATTGCCGAAACGCCGGATCCTCAGAACATCGGCGGGCTCCTTGAGTTGATGTTTCTCCAGGAAGGACGGCGTGCAGACCGGCACGTAATCGAGCGGAAACAAGGGAAAGACATCGTTTCCCGGCCAGTCGCCGGCACCGCTGCGCACCGCGAGATCGATAGCGTCACGCTTGAAATCGACCAGCTCGGTCGACATGTGGACCCTGATGCTGATGTTCGGATGCGCGGTCTGGAAGGTGGCGAGCCGCTGGCCGAGCCAGCTCGAAACGACGGTCGGTAGCACCGAAATGTGCAGGTGATGTTCGGTCTTGTCGGCAATCTCCGAGAAGGCCGCCCCTAAAAGATCGATCGCTTCGGTTACCTTTGGCGCCAGCTGCCGCCCGGCACCGGTCAGCCGCACCTCGCGCGGAAGGCGGACAAAGAGCGGCGCGCCGATGCGTTCCTCCAACAACCGGATCTGATAGCTGACGGCCGCCTGCGTCATGCCAAGCTCTTCGGCGGCGCGGGTGAAACTCAGGTGCCTGGCGGCGGCCTCGAAGGCGCGCACTGCACTCATAGGGGGAATCTTGCTCATGACGCTGAGATAAGCATTCTTTATGCCAGCATGCGAGAAATCGCTTTGCGCGAAACGGCAAAAAACCTCACTTTTTTCGCGAACACACGCCTTGTAGAGAAGTGAGGATAGCAATGCTTAGCGCAGTGCGATCAATGATTTACCATGCCCTGAATTGGGCCGACAGGACCCTCAGTCCTCCGGTCGCCATCGACACGTTCAACGAGTTCCAGCTCCGGGATATCGGCCTGACGCGGGACCAGGAACATATCCGTGCGCGCGTCGGCGACACCGCGGATCCGTGGCACTGGCCGGAGGAGCCCAAGCCCGTGCCGGTGCAACCCGCCGCGAAAGCAGTTTGCAGCGAAGGACCGCGCATTGCCCGCGTTTCGCCCCGCGCCCAGGCCGGAGAGAATAAAGACATAAGCATTTCTTTATGCGATTGACGGCCGAGCGATTGCAGGGCATTGTTCCCGACATCGTGGTTCTGCGCCTCGCCATCCGGCGGGGCGGAGCTAAGAGGGAATTCGGTGCGGCGCTGACAAGCGCCCAGGCCGGAGCTGCCCCCGCAACTGTAGGCGGAGAGCGGCCGTTCGATGATGTCACTGAGGAAGACGCCTCGGGAAGACGGAACGGTCCGCGTTGACCCGCAAGCCAGGAGACCTGCCGCGATAAACAACGTCCACGGGCGGGGTGTCCGATGGGGCGCGTTGACGACGCGGGACCCTTCTCGCGTCGCGGATGCGTCGCATTCAAGCCTTGCCCTTCAACCTTCGGGGTAAGGAAATGACCATCAAGACTGCCAATCTCGGCTTCCCGCGCATCGGCCGCCACCGCGAACTGAAATTCGCGCTTGAACGCTACTGGTCCGGCAAGATCAGCCGTGACGACCTTTTCGACGTCGGCCGCCGGCTTCGGGCCGAAAACTGGGCGGCGCAAAAGGCGCGCGGCATCGACATCCTCCCTTCGAACGATTTCTCGTTCTACGACCACGTGCTCGATACTGCCGTGCTCGTCGGTGCGGTCCCGGCCGCCTATGGCTGGGAGGGCGGTCCCGTCGATCTCGATACCTATTTCGCCATGGCGCGCGGCTCGACCGGTTCGCCCTGCGCTTCCGGTTGCACGCATGCGGGTGACGGCGGCAACGCCGCACTCGAGATGACCAAGTGGTTCGATACCAACTACCACTACATGGTGCCCGAATTCGAAGCGGATCAACGCTTTGCGCTGACGCGTAACCGGCCGCTCGAAGCCTTTCTCGAGGCCGAAGCCCTCGGCTATCGAACCCGCCCGGTCCTGCTTGGCCCGGTGACCTTCCTCAAGCTCGGCAAGGCGAAGGGCGGAGATTTCGATCCCCTGGACCTGATCGAGCGCCTGCTTCCCGTATACGTCGAGCTGCTAACCGAACTTGCCAATGCCGGCGCCGACTGGGTTCAGATCGACGAGCCTTGCCTAGTGCTCGATCTCACCAACCGGGAAAGGCAGGCCCTGGACCTTGCCTATCATACGTTCCGGGCGAAGGTTCCCGGGCTCCGGATCATGCTTGCGACCTATTTCGGCGCGATCGGCGACAATATGGTGAGCGCCCTGGCGCTGCCGATCGCGGGCCTGCATGTCGATCTCGTGCGCGCGCCGCAGCAGATCGAGGTCCTCCTCCAGTCCGCTCCGGCTGACCGAGTGCTGTCGCTCGGCATCATCGACGGCCGCAACGTCTGGAGGACGGATCTTGCCGGCCTGTTGCGCCGCCTGCAGCCGCTCATCTCCGCCCATGGCCGCGACCGGATCGAGCTTTCGCCCTCGTGCTCGCTCCTGCATGTGCCCGTCGACCTCGACCTGGAACAGGCGCTCGACCCGGAGCTTGCCTCGTGGCTCGCTTTCGCCGTGCAGAAGCTCGACGAGTTGAGCCTTCTTGCCCGCGCCTTCGAGCCGGGGCTTGCCCATCCGGAAAGGGCCTTTGCGGCATCGAGCGAAGCTGCCAAGGCGCGTCTGACGTCGCTCAGGATCCATGATCCACTCGTTGCCGGGCGACTGAAGGCGCTGACGGCAGCCGACAGCGAGCGCCGGTCTCCCTTCCCGGCCCGTCGCGCGCTCCAGGCGGACGCGCTGCCGTTGCCGCTTTTCCCGACGACGACGATCGGCTCCTTCCCGCAGACGCCGGAAGTACGGCAGGCCCGTTCCCTGCATGCCAAGGGCGAACTCAGCTATGTCGACTACACCGCCTATCTGCGCCGGGAGACCGAGCAGGCGGTGCGCTGGCAGGAGGAGATCGGCATCGACGTGCTGGTACACGGCGAGTTCGAGCGCAATGACATGGTGCAGTATTTCGGCGAGCAGCTCTCGGGCTACGCCTTTACCCGAAGTGGCTGGGTACAGAGCTACGGTTCGCGCTACGTGCGCCCGCCGATCATCTTCGGCGACGTTTCTCGGCCAAACCCGATGACGGTCGAATGGGCGGCCTTTGCACAGTCACTGACCGATCGACCGGTCAAGGGCATGCTGACGGGTCCGGTCACCATGCTGCAATGGTCCTTCGTGCGCGACGACCTGCCGCGGTCGGTGGTGTGCCGGCAGATCGCGCTGGCGCTTAGCGACGAAGTCAGGGACCTCGAGGCATCGGGCATCGCCATCATCCAGATCGACGAGCCGGCGCTGCGCGAGGGCCTGCCGCTCAAGGCCGCCGACCGCAAGGCCTATCTCGACTGGGCGGTGGAGTGCTTCCGCCTCAGCGCCGCCGGCGTCGGCGACGCCACCCAGATCCACACCCATATGTGCTACTCGGAGTTCAACGACATCATGCCGGCGATCGCGGCAATGGATGCCGACGTGATTTCGATCGAGACGTCGCGATCGAAGATGGAACTGCTCGGCGCGTTCACCGGAAGGGCCTATCCGAACGAGATCGGCCCGGGCGTCTACGATATCCATTCGCCCCGCGTACCGGCGGTGGATGAAATGGTGCATCTCATCGAGCGCGCGACCGAAGGGCTGACGCCGGCGCAGATCTGGGTCAACCCGGATTGCGGGCTGAAGACCAGGCGCTGGGAGGAAACCCGGCCGGCGCTTGTCAACATGGTGGCGGCGGCGCGCGCCCTGCGCCAGGCCTTCGCGGATGATCCCCGCAAGGCGCTTCGCGCATGACGGACCACACGGAAGCGGCGTCGGGGGAAACCCCGGCGCCACAGACCCTCGCCGATATCGTCTTTCCCGGCGACACCAATCATCACGGCACCCTCTTCGGGGGTGCCGCATTGGCGCTGATGGACCGGATCGCCTTCATCGTCGCCACCCGCCACGGCCGCGTTCCCTTCGTCACCGCCTCCTGCGACCGGATCGACTTTCGCGCACCCGCCCGCATCGGCCAGACCGTCAGTTTCTCTGGCCGCCCGGTGCGCGTCGGGCGGCTCTCGATGGTCGTCGACGTCGAGATGGTGGCCGAAGACCTTGCGACCGGCGGCCGCGATCTTTGCTCACGCGGACAGTTCACCATGGTTGGGATGCCGCAGGACAAAGGTGCCGACTGGCACCTTCCGCCGCTCGCCGAGCCCACGCCAGCTGTGCCCGCGGCCGATTTCGTCGGCATGACCGACATCATTTTTCCGGGCCAGACCAACAGCGCCGGCGCGCTCTTCGGCGGCGATGCACTCGCCCAGATGACGAAGGCGGCCTTCGTCGCCGCGAGCCGGCTGACCGGAAAATTGATGGCGCTCGCCTCCTGCAGTGGCGATTTCAAGCGGCGTGTCGCCGCCGGAACGATCGTCGATACGCTGGCGCGGGTCACCCGGACCGGACGCAGTTCCACAACGATCGAGGTCGAGCTCTGGTCGGAAGAACTGCTCAGCGGCGTGCGCGTGCTGACCGTCACCGGGACTTTCGTGATGGTGGCCGTCGACAGCCGCAACCGCCCGGTTGCGGCCTTCGCCGCCTGAGCAAGCCGGGGGCGCCGCTCATGGCGCCCTCGGTCCACAGGATTGATCGCGCCCGCCATTTACTCCCCGTTATCCACACCGAAAAAGAAAAGACCGCTGCACCCCTGCCTCCAGCATATAGAACCTATTGACGCAGATTTGCGATGAACTACTATATCTAGTGTTCGAGGTTCTTCCGATTCGCAAGGATTGGGAGCTAAGACGGGAATACGGTGCGCCGGCGGGTTTCCGCTCAGGCTATGCCGTAGCTGCCCCCGCAACTGTAGACGGCGAGCGACTGTCCGGAATTGGACCACTGAGGCATGAGGCCTCGGGAAGGTCGGGATGAAAGCTTTGACCCGTAAGCCAGGAGACCTGCCTCGAGCAACAAACGTCCACGGGCGGGGTGTCCGGAGGGGTTGAGTGCGTGGCAGGATGAGCCTGCCCGATCGTCTCGACATCTCCCCGGCAGCCTGTCGAAAGCTTCGGGGTGAAGTCATGTCAGTTTCTTCCAGTTCAGATCCACCTTCTGCGGACGGGTGCGCATTGTTGCGCGCCTGATCGAAAGGCCGCGTCCTGAGAGCCCGCACCCGCGGAAATTCCAGAGCGCCCGACCAGAACGAGCCGGCCCGGCTGCCTAGTCGATTTTGGGCCAGCTTGCCGACATCCACTCCGGTCGAGGCGATCGGGGAGCGATGTTTCGTACCCTATCGTCAAGCCCACGGTTCGCGTTCGCGCGACCCGCCGATTTTTTGCGCCCATTTGCCAGCCCCTCACGAGGAACCCATGTCGATCACCGTCTACAGCAAACCCGCCTGCGTCCAATGCACCGCCACCACCCGCGCGCTCGACCGCCAGGGCATCGATTATCGCATCGTCGATATCTCCGAGGATTCCGACGGTTTCGCGCTCGTGCAGGGTCTCGGCTATCGGCAGGTTCCAGTGGTCGTCGCCGGCGAGCGGCATTGGGCGGGGTTCCGCCCGGACATGATCAGCGCGCTTTCCTGAGGGAGAGAAGCGATGGGGCTGATCGTCTATTTTTCCAGCCGCTCGGAAAACACCCATCGCTTCGTCGAGAAACTCGGCCTTCGCGCGGCCCGCATACCGCTCAAAGAAAGTAAGGATGCACTTACGGTTTCGGAGCCCTATGTGCTCATCGTACCGACCTATTGCGGCGACGATGGCCGAGGTGCCGTGCCGAAACAGGTGATCCGCTTCCTGAACGACGCGGGCAACCGCTCTCACATCCGCGGCGTGATCGCAGCGGGCAACAGCAATTTCGGCGCGACCTACGGGATCGCCGGCGACGTGATCTCGGACAAGTGCCGGGTGCCCTACCTCTACCGGTTCGAGCTGCTCGGAACCGACGAGGACGTCGCCAATGTCAAAAACGGGATGGAACGATTTTGGACGTCACAACACTCGAACGCCCCCTGAAGGCGACGGAAGCGGCGCTGGATTACCACGCGCTGAATGCGATGCTGAACCTCTACGACGAGGAGGGGAAGATCCAGCTCGACAAGGACCGGCAGGCGGCGAAGCAATACTTCCTCCAGCACGTCAACCAGAACACGGTCTTCTTCCATAACCTGCGGGAAAAGCTCGATTATCTGGTGACCGAGGGCTACTACGAGCAGGACGTGCTGGACCAGTATTCGTTCAACTTCGTGCGCGATCTCTACGACCACGCCTATTCGAAGAAGTTCCGTTTCCCGACCTTCCTCGGCGCCTTCAAATATTACACGTCCTATACGCTCAAAACCTTCGACGGAAAGCGCTACCTGGAACGCTACGAAGACCGCGTCTGCATGGTGGCGATGGCCTTGGCGCGCGGCAACGAGGCGCTTGCCCGCGACCTCGTCGACGAGATCATTTCCGGCCGTTTCCAGCCGGCGACGCCGACCTTCCTCAATGCCGGCAAGAAAAGCCGTGGCGAGCTCGTCTCCTGCTTTCTGTTGAGGATCGAGGACAACATGGAGAGCATCGGCCGTGCCATCAATTCGGCGCTGCAGCTTTCCAAGCGCGGCGGCGGCGTGGCGCTGTCGCTCACCAACATCCGCGAGATGGGCGCGCCGATCAAGCAGATCGAGAACCAGTCCTCCGGGGTCATCCCGGTCATGAAGTTGCTGGAAGACTCGTTCTCCTATGCCAACCAGCTCGGTGCGCGCCAGGGCGCGGGCGCGGTCTATCTCCATGCCCACCACCCTGACATCATGCGCTTCCTCGACACCAAGCGTGAGAACGCCGACGAGAAGATACGCATCAAGACGCTGTCGCTCGGCGTCGTCATTCCCGACATCACCTTCGAGCTCGCCCGCAACAACGAGGACATGTACCTGTTCTCGCCGTATGACGTGCAGCAGGTCTATGGCGTGCCCCTCACCGAAATCTCGGTGACGGAGAAATATCGCGAGATGGTGGAGGACGCCCGCATCCGCAAGCGCAAGATCAAGGCGCGCGACTTCTTCCAGATCATCGCCGAGATCCAGTTCGAGAGCGGCTATCCCTACATCATGTTCGAGGACACGGTGAACCGGGCAAACCCGATTGCCGGCCGCATCACCATGAGCAACCTCTGCTCGGAGATCCTGCAGGTGAGCGAGGCGAGCGCGTTCAACGACGACCTCTCCTACAAGCACATGGGCAAGGATATCTCCTGCAATCTCGGCTCACTGAACATTGCGGCTGCCATGGACAGCCCGGATTTCGGCCAGACGATCGAGACCTCGATCCGGGCGCTGACCGCCGTCTCCGAAATGAGCCATATCTCGTCCGTGCCCTCGATCGAAAAGGGCAACGACGACAGCCATTCGATCGGCCTCGGTCAGATGAACCTGCACGGCTATCTCGCCCGCGAGCGCATCTATTACGGCTCCGAGGAAGGCATCGATTTCACCAACATCTATTTCTACACAGTGACCTATCACGCCATCCGCGCATCGAACCGGCTGGCGGTCGAAAAGGGCAAGAGCTTCGCCGGCTTCGAAAACTCGAAATACGCCTCTGGCGACTATTTCGACAAATACACCGAGGCCGAATGGCTACCGGCGACCGAAAAGGTGAAGGACCTGTTCGAGGAAGCCGGCATCGCCATCCCGACCCAGGAGGATTGGCTGGAACTGAAACGGGCGGTGATCGAAGGCGGGCTCTACAACCAGAACCTCCAGGCCGTGCCGCCGACCGGCTCGATCTCCTACATCAACCATTCGACGTCCTCGATCCACCCGATCGTGTCGAAGATCGAGATCCGCAAGGAAGGCAAGATCGGCCGCGTCTATTACCCGGCCGCCTTCATGACCAACGACAATCTCGAATACTACCAGGACGCCTACGAGATCGGCCCGGAAAAGATCATCGACACCTATGCGGCGGCCACCCAGCACGTCGACCAGGGCCTGTCGCTGACGCTGTTCTTCCGCGACACGGCGACGACCCGCGACATAAACCGCGCCCAGATCCACGCCTGGAAGAAGGGCATCAAGACCATCTACTACATCCGCCTTCGCCAGATGGCGCTTGAGGGCACACAGGTCCAGGGCTGCGTTTCCTGCGCTCTGTAACTTTGCATTCCAGCAACTGCCCAAGCTGCCCCTCACCCTCTCCCCGCACGTGGGGAGAGGGTGACGGCAGGCGGATGAGGGGCCGACACGACCCAAAGAAGGCTAACCGATGAACATGCACACCAAACCCGCTAGCCGCATCCGCGCCATCAACTGGAACCGGATCGAGGACGACAAGGATCTTGAGGTCTGGAACCGGCTCACCGGCAATTTCTGGCTGCCGGAAAAAGTGCCGCTCTCCAACGACATCCCGTCCTGGGCGACGCTTAAACCCGAGGAGCAGACGCTGACGATCCGCGTCTTCACCGGGCTTACCTTGCTCGACACCATCCAGAACGGCGTCGGCGCCATCAGGCTGATGGAGGATGCCGCCACCCCGCACGAGGAGGCGGTGCTTTCCAACATCTCCTTCATGGAGGCGGTGCACGCGCGCTCCTATTCCTCGATCTTCTCGACGCTCTGCCTGACACCCGATGTCGACGACGCCTATCGCTGGTCAGAGGAAAACGAGTTCCTGCAGAAGAAGTCGGCGCTGATCATGGCAGAGTATGCCTCCGGCGATCCCTTGAAGAAGAAGGTCGCGAGCGTCTTCCTCGAAAGCTTCCTGTTCTATTCCGGCTTCTATCTGCCGATGTACTGGTCGAGCCGCGCCAAGCTCACCAACACTGCCGACATGATCCGGCTGATCATCCGCGACGAAGCCGTGCATGGCTATTACATCGGCTACAAGTTCCAGCGCGCGCTTGAGCGCCTGAGCGAGGAGCGCCGTCAGGAAATCAAGGACTTCGCCTTCGACCTGTTGCTCGAACTCTACGACAACGAGGCAAAATACACCGAGGCACTCTATGACGACGTCGGGCTCACCGAAGACGTGAAGAAGTTCCTGCACTACAACGCCAACAAGGCGCTGATGAACCTCGGCTACGAGGCGCTGTTCCCGGCGGAGGCGTGCAAGGTCAATCCGGCCATCCTCTCCGCCCTTTCGCCGAACGCCGACGAGAACCACGACTTTTTCTCCGGCTCCGGCTCCTCCTATGTCATCGGCAAGGCGGTGGCGACCGAGGACGAGGACTGGGACTTTTAAAGACAGCCCATCCGGTCACACCTGAAAACAAAAGGCCGGCGAGGAACACCCTCGCCGGCCTTTTGGTTCGGTAATAGCAGCCCCTATTCCGCAGCGACCACCCGGCTGCGGCCGATCGTGGCCTGGGTCAGGAGGAAGGCGGCAAGGGCGCAAGCGGCAATCGCGCCGGCCATCGGCAGGGCCGTGCCGTCGAAGAAGATGGTCGCAACCACCATGGCGACGGCGGCGGTGACGAAGTGCAGCGTACCCATCAGTGCCGACGCCGTACCGGCGATCTCGCCGTGGTCTTCGAGCGCCAGCACCGCCGAGGTCGGGATGACCAGGCCGAGCACGCCGTAGCCGACGAACAGGAAGGCGGCCATGACAGGCAGTTGGTTGAAGCCGAGGCTCATGACGATGAACATCGTGACCATGGTGAGCGCGAAGGCGCCGACGGCAAGATGCATGACGCGCACCAGGCCAAAACGTTCGCCGAGCCAGCCGGTCGCCTGCGACACCGCGAAGAACGACACGGCGTTCATCGAGAACGCCAGGCTATATTGCGTCGGCGTCAGCCCATAGTGGTCGATCAGCACGAAGGGTGAGTTGGCGAGATAGACGAGGAACCCGGAGATCCCAAGCCCGCCGATGAAGGTGAGCGTCAGGAAATTGCGGTCGGACAGAAGCAGGCGATAGGCGGCAAGCGCGCTTGCGATGCTGCTGCCGGCGCGATCCTTCTTCGGCCGGGTTTCCTGCAGTTGCGTTAACAGCAGGATCAGGCCAATGAAGGCGGCAATGGTCACTGCATAGAACACACCGCGCCAGCCGTAGAAGCCGATGACTGCGCTGCCGGCAAGCGGCGCCAGGATCGGCGAAATGCTGAAGACCAGCATCAGCATCGACATCAGCCGCGCCGCCTGAACGCCGGTGTGCATATCGCGCACCACGGCGCGCGGGATGACCATGCCGGCGGCACCACCGATGCCTTGCAGTAAGCGGAAGGCGATCAGGGTTTCAATGTCGGTCGAAAGCGCGCAGCCGATGCTGGCGACGGTGAAGAGGCCGATGCCGAGGTAGAGCGGCGCCTTGCGGCCCCAGATATCGGAGAGCGGACCGTAGATCAGCTGCGAGATGGCAAAGGAGATGAAGAAGGCCAGCAGGCTAAGCTGCACCACGCCGTTTTCGGCCGCCAGATCCTTGCCGATCGACGGCAGGGCCGGCAGGTACATGTCGATTGCAAAGGGGCCGATCGCCGAGATCAGGCCGAGCACGATCGCCGTGCGAAGGAAGGACGTTGTCATGGCAATGAACTTTCAGAAATCGCGCCAGCCGAACCGCTGCCGCCCGGATTGAAACTCAAAGACATCGTCGTGCCAGGATCGAGCGTTGGGGAACCGAATCCTGCGCTGACTATTTCGTCCATTAATTTGGACACAAGTGTAAAATTAGACAGTATTGTCTAAATCGTCAATGGGGCCTATCTTCGATCCATGAAGAAATTTGATTTGGCCTCGGCTGACGCTCGCCCCCAGAAAGGGCAATTCGCGAAACGCCTCTCGATCCTGGAGGCCGCGGCCGATGTTTTCTGTCGGGAAGGCTTTTCCGGCGCCAGCATCGACGAGATTGCGGTCGTGGCCGGGGTCTCGCGCCAGACCATCTACAATCACTACCGCGAGAAAGAGACGCTGTTCATGGCGGTGATCCAGGACATCATGGATCGCGTGAACGGCGTGCTTTTCTCCATCCTCGCAACCTTTCCAGAAAACGCCGACAACCTCGAGGAAGACCTGGTCGAATTTGTCGTGCGCCTCAACAAGAACTGCAATTGCAACCAGGACGCCAAGTTCATCCAGAAGCTGATCTCGACCGAGGGCAATCGCTATCCGCATCTGTTCCAGTTCTGGCGGGAGCAGGGACCGGGCAAGACCGACCGGGCGCTGGCGGCGCTGTTTGCACGCCTTGCCCACGTGGCACCGCTCGACATCGACGACTTCGACCTCGCAGCGCGCCAGTTCATCGCGCTGATCAAGGCGGACCTGCAGATGGGCGGGCTCTTCGGTGAAACGCCGAGCGAAGAAGACCTGGAGATCAGCGCCCGCAGGGCTGTGAAGACGTTCCTGCGCGCCTATGGCCGGCCGGCAGCGGTTTCGGCGGGCTAAGGCCACCCGGGGCCAGAAACCAATGCCGACCTATCTGGTGATGCGAAAATCACCGATGTGCTCGGGCGGGTCGACAAATTCGGCAACGACCTTCGAAACCCATGCACCCGGCGGGCCGTCATGCAGACGCTCTAGCATGAGGGTGACCGCATCCTCCGGGCCGCTGATCAATGCAGCCACCGAGCCATCCGCTTCGTTTCGAACCCATCCCACAAGGCCGAGCTTGCGCGCCTCGTCGCGCGTCCAGACCCTGAAGCTAACGCCTTGCACCCGCCCGAGAATTCGGACCAGCGCCGTCTTATCAGCCTCAGCCATGGCTCGTCTCCCTTGTCGTCTATCACGCAATCTGGCGCAGAGCGGTGGAAAGACAAGCCACCCGCAAAAGGACCGAAAGGCGATCACTGCAACCTAAAAATTTCCACACTGCATTTCAAATATTTTGTTCGTGTCTTTTTAAAAGTTGACGCGCGAAAACTTTTATGGTTTTTACGGCCTCACCAAGACGGCGATGGGAGGGCCTCGCCAGCTTGGCTGAGACACAAGAAGGCCCGCGCCGTTTCCAGGGAGGAAACCATGAACATGTCCCGCATTCTGAAATCGCTCGTCGCCGGCACGGCGCTGTCGCTCCTCGCCTCCACCGCCTTCGCCGATGGCATCGGCGCATCGCTGCTGACCCAGCAGCATCCGTTCTACATCGAGCTCGCCGACGCGATGAAAGCCGAGGCCGAAGCCAAGAACGTCAAGCTCGAGGTCTCGATCGCCAACCAGGATCTGAACAAGCAGCTCGCCGACGTCGAGGACTTCATCGTCAAAGGCGTCGACGTCATCGTCATCTCGCCGGTCGACAGCCAGGGCGTACGCGCCGCGATCGAGAAGGCCGAAAAGGCCGGCATCAAGGTGATCACCGTCGACGTTCCGGCCAACGGCGCGACCGTGACCTCGCACATCGGCACCGACAACTTCACCGGCGGCGTCAAGGCCGGCGAGCTGATGGCCAAGGTCCTCGACAACAAGGGCAAGGTCGCCGTCATCGACTACCCGACGGTCCAGTCGGTGGTGAACCGCGTCAACGGCTTCAAGGAAGCGATCGCCAAGCATCCCGACATGGAGATCGTCGCGATCCAGACCGGCATTACCCGCGCCGAAGCGCTGGCCGCTGCCCAGAACATGCTGCAGGCCAATCCCGATATCACCGGCATCTTCGGCTTCGGCGACGATGCGGCGCTCGCTGCCGCCGTCGCAGTCAAGGCTGCTGGTCTGGAATCCCAGGTCAAGGTCATCGGCTTTGACGGCATGAAGGAAGCCCGCGACGCCGTCGACACCAACCCGGTCATGGTCGGCGTCATCCAGCAGTTCCCGGACCAGATGGGCAAGCAGGCCGTCGACACCGCCGTCAAGGTTGCCGCCGGCGAGACCGTCCCGGCCGAACAGCCGATCGTTCCGGGCGTCTACACCGCGAAATAAGTCCTCCCTGGACAGCCGCCGCCTCACCTCAGGGGCGGCGGCACCCATCGGGGTCCGTTTCCGTCCTCTGGCCGGAGACGCTGCTCTCGGCTGACCTGAAGGAGGCCGCCATGTTTGGTTCGACCAGCGATACCATTCTCGAAATCGACAACGTCACCAAATCCTTCGGCCAGGTCGCGGCACTGAAGGGCATGCGCCTCAAGGTCCGGCGCGGCCGGGTACACACACTGCTCGGCGAAAACGGCGCCGGCAAATCGACGCTGATGAAAATCCTTGCCGGCGTGCACGCGGCGACCTCGGGAGAGATCGCACTCGACGGGCGCCCCTACCAGCCGCGCAACCCGCAGGATGCCGCCGCCCTCGGGCTTGCCATCGTCTTCCAGGAACTCAGCCTCTGCAGCAACCTGACGGTAGCCGAGAACATTCTCGCCACCCGCGAGCCGCGCCGCTTCGGCTTCATCAACGACAAGGAGCTGGTCGCAAGGGCCCGCGCGATCGTTGCCGATCTCGGCCTGCCGATCGACGTCAGCGAGAAGGTCGGCAATCTCTCGATCGCCCAGCGTCAGTTGGTCGAGATCGCCAAGGGCCTCAGCCACGAGGCCAAGGTCGTCATCCTCGACGAGCCGACGTCATCGCTCAGCGAGAGCGAAGCCGAGATCCTGTTCGAGATCATCGGGCGGCTGAAGAGCCGCGGCGTCGCCGTCATCTACATCTCGCACCGCATGGAAGAGATCATGCGGCTCAGCGACGACATCACCGTCATCCGCGACGGTGAATATGTCTCCACCCATGATCGCGACGACGTCACCATCGAGGCGCTGATCGCGCTGATGGTCGGCCGCCGCATGGACGAAATCTATCCGCCGCCGGCGCACGAGCAGAAGGCGGATGCTACCCCGGTTCTGGCCGTCGATGGCCTGACCCGCGACGGCGAATTCGAGGACATCTCCTTCGACATCCGGCCCGGGGAAGTCCTCGGATTCTTCGGGCTGGTCGGTTCCGGCCGCTCGGAGGTGATGAACGCGCTGTTCGGCATGAAGACTGCGACCGGCACCGTGCGCTTCGAAGGGCAAGCGGTCCGCTTCCGCTCGCCGGCAGAGGCGATCGCCCGCGGCATCGGCTTCGTCACCGAAAACCGCAAGGAAGAGGGCCTCGTGCTCAGCCACAGCGTCGGCTGGAACATCTCGATGGCCGCCCTCTCCGATTTCACCGGCCCGCTCGGCTTCACCCGCAGCCGCGCCGAACGCACGGCGGCAGCCCAGGAAGTCGGCCGGCTGGCGATCAAGACCCACTCGCTCGATACGCCCTCCGGCTCCTTGAGCGGCGGTAACCAGCAGAAGATCGTGCTTGCCAAGTGGCTGCTGACCCGACCCAAGGTGCTGATCCTCGACGAGCCAACCCGCGGCGTCGACGTCGGCGCCAAGTTCGAAATCTACAAGATCATCCGCCAGCTGGCGGCCGAGGGAACGGCGATCCTGCTGATCTCCTCCGAGCTGCCGGAGGTTCTGGGAATGAGCGACCGCGTCGTCGTCATGCACGAAGGCGTCATCGGCGCAACGCTTTCCGGCGCCGACCTCAACCCCGAAACGATCATGGCGCACGCAACGGGATTCCAATCATGACACAGCAATCCGAAGTCCAGGCCGCCTTCCTGCGTGCCCTGAAACAGTATGGCGGCATCCTTTTGTCGCTGGTGATGCTCTGCGTCATCTTCTCCTTCCTCAACCCGCGCTTCATGTCGGTCGTCAACTTCATGAACATCCTGCAGCAGGTGGCCGTGGTGGCGATCGCCGCCTTCGGCATGACCTGGGTGATCCTGCTCGGCGAGATCGACCTTTCGGTCGGCTCGATCATTGCGGTCGCCGGCATGGTCGGCGCGCAATGTTTCGCCTTCGGCCTCGGCTTTGCGCCGGCGCTCGTCGTCACGCTTCTCGCCGGCGCCCTCATGGGCATGCTGAACGGGGTGCTGACGGCAAAGCTGCTTTTGCCCTCCTTCATCGTCACCGTCGCGACCATGGGCATCTACCGCGGCATGGTCAGCCTGCCGACCAACGGCGCGCCGGCGATGATCGAGAACTCGACCTGGACCGCGATTGGCACCGAGAGCTTCCTTGGCCTGCCCATCATCATCTGGGTCGTCGCCGTGCTCTTTCTCGTCAACCACATCCTGTTGAGCAAGACGAGCTTCGGCCGCCGCGCCTATCTGACGGGCGGCAACCGCGAGGCGGCCGTCTATTCCGGCATCAAGGTCGACCGGCTGAAGATCACCATCTTCATGATCTCCGGCGTGATGGCGGCGATCAGCGGCGTGCTGCTCTCGTCCCGCCTGTTCTCCGCCCAGACCAATGCCGGCATGAGCTACGAGCTCGACGCGATCGCGGCTGCCGTGCTTGGCGGCACCTCGCTTGCCGGCGGCGTCGGCACAATGGTCGGCACGTTGATCGGCGCCCTCATCATCGGCGTCATGAACAACGGCATGAACATGCTGTCGGTCCCCTACTTCTACCAGCTCATCGTCAAGGGCCTGGTGATCCTGATCGCCGTCTGGCTCGACGTGCGCGCCAAGCAGGCAAAACGCTGATCTTTCCGAAGAGAACACACCCATGCACAAGATACTGACGATCGGCGAAATCCTCGTGGAGATCATCGCCACCGAAAAGGGCGACGGCTTTCGCCGGGCGACCCCTTTGATCGGTCCCTACCCCTCGGGCGCGCCGGCGATCTTCATCGACCAGGTCGGCAAGCTCGGCCAGGCAGCGGCCATGATCTCCCGCGTCGGCAACGACGATTTCGGCCACGTCAACCTCGACCGGTTGAAAGCAGATGGCGTCGATATCTCGGGCATAGCGGTCGACCCGCTCGGCACCACCGGCAGCGCCTTCGTGCGCTACCGGCCCGACGGCAGCCGCGCCTTCGTCTTCAACATCCGCCACAGCGCCTGCGGCACGATCCGGCTCGACGAGGCAAGCCGAGCGTTGGTCAGAACCTGCAGCCACCTGCATGTGATGGGCTCGTCGCTCTACGCCCCAAGCGTGGTCGAGAGCATCATCGCGGCAATCGAGATCATCAAATCGGCCGGCGGCACGGTCTCCTTCGACCCGAACCTTCGCCCCGAAATCCTCGACAGCCCGGGCATGCGCGAGGCGCTGCAGACGGTCCTCGCCAAGACCGACCTCTTCCTGCCGAGCGGACAGGAACTCTTCCTGTTCACCAAGGCGAAGACCGAAGCGGAAGCCGTATCGGAACTGCTCGCCGCCGGCATCAAGGTGATCGTCGTCAAGCGCGGCGCCGAGGGCGCCAGCTATTTCGATCGTGAAACGACGCTTTCGCATCCGGGCTTTGCCGTCGAGGAAATCGACCCGACCGGCGCCGGCGACTGCTTTGGCGCGACCTTCGTCACCTTCTGGCTGAACGGGGCAAAGCCGGCCGAGGCGCTGGAATTCGCCAATGCCTCGGGCGCGCGCGCCGTCATGATTTCGGGCCCGATGGAAGGCGCCTCGACGCGCATCGATCTCGAAACCTTCATCACTGCGAAAAAGGGCTGACCGCCATGCAACAGAACCTTCTGATCGACATCGCCCGCTGGTCCGAACGCCCCGGCCCGCGCGGCATTCCCTCCGTCTGCTCGGCCCACCCGCTGGTGATCGAAGCCGCCATGCTGCGGGCACTCAAGGAGGACGCGGCGCTCCTGATCGAGGCGACCTGCAACCAGGTCAACCAGGACGGCGGCTATACCGGCATGACGCCCGCCGACTTCACCCGCTTCGTTGCCGAGATCGCCGATCGCGTCGCCTTCCCCAAGGACAAAATCATCCTTGGCGGTGATCATCTCGGCCCGAACCCGTGGAAGCACCTGCCGGCTGCGGAAGCGATGGACAAGGCCGAGACGATGATCAAGGCCTATGCGAAGGCCGGCTTCACCAAGCTGCATCTGGACACCAGCATGGGCTGCGCCGGCGAGCCGGTGGCTCTGCCCGATGCGATGACCGCAGAACGTGCCGCGCGTCTGGCCGCGGCCGCCGAAGCCGCCCTTCGTGGCGAGAGCCACACCGCTCCCGTCTATATCATCGGCACGGAAGTGCCGGTTCCGGGCGGCGCGCTGGAAGAACTCGACACGCTGGAAGTCACCGCCCCCGACGCGGCGATCGAGACCGTATCGATCCATCGCCAGGCCTTCGAAAAGGCCGGTGCGGCCGACGCCTTCGGACGTGTCGTCGGCGCAGTGGTCCAGCCGGGAGTCGAATTCGGCAACGAGAACGTCATCGCCTATGACAGGGCAAAGGCCGCCAAGCTCAGCGCCAGCCTGAAACAGCTCGACGGCGTCGTCTTCGAGGCACATTCGACCGACTACCAGACACCGGAAGCGCTGCGCGATCTCGTCTCCGATGGTTTTGCGATCCTCAAGGTCGGCCCCGGCCTGACCTTCGCGCTGCGCGAGGCGCTTTACGGCCTCGACCAGATCGCCGCTTTCCTCTTTCCGGACGCCCGCAAGCAGACGCTGGCGGCGGTCACCGAGGACGTGATGCGCGAGGAGCCGGCCAACTGGGGCAAGTATTACCACGGCTCGGCGGAAGCTCAGCGGCTGCAGCGGCATTTTTCCTATAGCGACCGCATCCGCTATTACTGGCCGCATCCGAAGGTCGCAGCAGCGGTCGAAGAACTTCTGGCACTACTCGACGGCGTGACGATCCCGGAAACGCTGATCAGCCAGTATCTCCCCGGCAGTTACGAGCGAGTGCGCGACGGCAAGGTGGCCGCTCAAGCAAATCCGTTGGCACTTGCTGCCGTCGACCGGGTTCTCAAGGATTACTTTGTGGCCTGTCGCGCTTAGCGGCAGGTCGGATGTTCGGTGAATATTTGCGAGCCGGTACTGCCTATCCCCTCGAAATGAACCTATAAACGAAATCAAAACAATATGGGGCACAGCGACCGTGGACAGACAGATCAAGACCATGGAGGATTTTTCGGAGTTCGTCGGCCTGTCGCGCCCGACGGTCTCAAAATACTTCAATGATCCAGGCTCGGTTCGCAAGAAGACCCGCGATGCCATCGAGGCGGCGATCAAGCAGTCGGGTTTTCGCCCGAACATCTTCGCCGTCAACCTGAACCGCCGCCGCACCAACATCCTCGGCGTCATCGTTCCGAACTCGACCGACCCCTTTTACATGGCGCTGACGCGCCGGATCGAGCACATCGCCAACCAGGCGGGTTTCCTCGCCTTCGTGCTCTCCTCCGACGGGCGACCGGAGATGGAGGAGCGGGCGATCGAGACTTTCAAGTCGATGAACGTCGCCGGCGCCATCATCGCCCCGCTCGGCGTGCAATCGCACCACAAGACGCTGACAACGCTCGGCGCCAGCATTCCGCTGATCTACGTGGACTCGCCGCTCGACGACAGCTCCTCCTTCGTCGGCACCGACAACCGCCAGAGCTTCCGCCTGATGGTCGATTATCTCTGCCGTTCCGGCAGCCCGCCCTGCTACTTCGGCATGCCACCGGTCAACAACAACGCGATCGCCCGGCGCGACGCCTATCTGGAGGCGATGCAGCAGTTGAAGATGGAGCCGGCGCTGGTCGAAACCACGCCGAATGCCGCCTGGGATTTTGAAAAATTCGGCTTTGACGAGACGCTGCGCATCCTCGGCTCCGGCGGCTTCCCGACCCAGACGGTGCTCTGCGCCAACGACCGCGTCGCCTTCGGCGTCATCGCCGCCGCCTTCCAATCCGGGCTCAAGGTCGGGCGTGATGCCGATGCTGATATCAGGGTCGCCGGCCACGACGACCACCCGCTGTCACGCTACACCTGCCCTCCGCTGACGACGGTGGCGCAGAACTACAACGAGATCGGCCGGCTGGCGATCGAGCTGCTGCTGTTCAAGCTCGGGGAAACCACCGACGACGGCGGCGCCTTCCCCGAGGACGAGCGTATTCTCCTGAGCGCCGAGATCATGCTGCGCGGTTCGGCCTAATAGACGTCGACCAGCAATTTCCCGGACTGCGACCCTTCGGAAAAGCCCGTCCAGGCAGACGCCCAACAATCAGGATCGGCGCGCCAGCCCCAGAACCTGATCGGTCGTCAGGATGTCACCGAAGGTGTCATCGATCGTCGCCAGCGACGAGCGATGCAGCACCGCATGCGGAACGACCTCGCCATCACCCGTATCGAGATCGCGCGTGGCGCAGGCATCCGAAGCGACGATGACACTGAAGCCGAGCGGTACGGCATCGCGTGCCGCGCCGGCAACGCAGGCATGGGTCATCAGCCCTGACATGACGAGCGTATCGACGCCCGCCTGCTTCAACTGGATGCTGAGATCCGTGCTGGCAAAAACGCTGACCGACGATTTGCGCACCACCGAATGGTTCGCAGCCGGTTGAATGTCCCGGTGAAACGCAGAGGTCTCACTATCCTCGGCGAAGACAGGGCTGCCGGCCGGCGTGACATGCTTGACATGATAGACCTTCATGCCCTCGGCATCGGCGCGCGCGATCAGCCGCTTTGCATTGGCAAGCGCCTTTTCGCCGTCCGGGATCGGCATACGGCCGGCAAAATACTCGTTCTGGAAATCGATCACCAAAAGCGCCGTCGTCTGGGGATCGAGGCTCTTAGGCGCCGGAGCGCCGGCAATCGTGCGGATGGTCGGGTGTTGTGTCATCAAAGGTTCCTTTCGTATTTCGACGCCCGCGAAGATCGTCAAAGCGGCCTCCACGCGAAAGTGGCCTGAATGACAATATGTGATAGGTTCCAGCCAAATGAATGAGTACCGGCCAGGAACATGCACACCATCGCCATCGTCGCCTTTAAGGGCATCAGCCCGTTTCACCTCTCGGTGCCCTGCATCGTCTTCGGCGACGACCTCCTGAAGCTCGGCGCGCCGCGTTACCGCCTGCTGATTGCCGGAGAGGAGACTGGTTCCATCCGCACCATGTCCGGCTTCAGCATCGCGGTGGAGCACGATCTCGCGCGCCTCGCTGAGGCGGATACGATCATCGTGCCTGCCTGGAACGATCCGAACACCCGTCCTTCGCAAAGGCTGCTTGAGGCCCTGCGCGCCGCCCACGCCCGTGGCGCCCGGCTTGTCGGTCTCTGCCTCGGCACCTTCGTGCTGGCCGAAGCCGGCCTGCTCGACGGGCGGGCGGCCTCGACGCACTGGGCCTGGGCCGATGAATTCGAGCGTGCGTACCCGCAAGTCGCACTGAATCGGAACGCGCTCTACCTCGACGAGGGCGACGTCCTGACGTCGGCCGGAACCGCTGCCGCGATCGACTGCTGTCTGCACATCGTGCGCAACGACCATGGTGCCGAGATCGCCAATCGCGTCGCCCGCCGGCTGGTCGTGGCGCCGCATCGCCAGGGCGACCAGGCGCAATATATCGAAGCGCCGCTCCCCGCCCCCGGCAGCGGCGACCCGCTCGGAGCAACAATCGCCTGGGCTATCGAACATCTCGACGAGCCGCTGGCGCTCGAGCGCCTCGCCGATCACGCCGGCATGAGTCTGCGCAGCTTCACCCGTCACTTCCGCAAGAAGACCGGAACGACCTTCACGCAATGGCTGCTGGCGCAGCGTCTCGCGGTGGCGCAGCGCCTGCTCGAGACCGGTTCCTGTTCCGTCGATCACATCGCAGACATGGCCGGCTTCGGCTCCACCGTCTCGCTCCGCCAGCATTTTACCCGGGCGTTTTCCATTTCGCCGGCGAGCTATCGCCGGCAGTTCCGGAACAAAAAGTCGTCGGATAGGGTCGTCTCAGATCGCAAACCTTCGGAAGCAGCGGTGACATGACCAGACTGGATTGCGACCCGGACGACGTCGAACTGGTGCAGGAAACCACGCCAGAAGGCTTCAGCGACTGGATCGCCCAGAAGATTGACTGCGAATTCGGCGCCCCGAAATTCTTGGAGCGGGTTCCCGCCCCGCACGTCCTGCTCTCACCGCTGCTGGACGCGATGGCGGCTAGGGACTCCTTGTGGTTGTGCCGCAGCAGGCACCGGGGCGTGCTCCATGGCAATGAGGGCGTCGCCCTCGTTCGCGACGGGCAGCCGATCCTCTACCTAGTGTGATCCAGCGCTGAGGACATCAAGCCAGCAGCGGCCGCGTCTTCGGCTGCCGCAACAGGATCGCCATCGCCTGCACCGCAACCGGCGAAACCCCGGCCACGCAGAGGAAGAAGGCCGAATAGCCGAAACGCTCGGCGATCCAGCAACCGGCCGGTCTAGGCACGTTTTGCCGTATGCTCGACGGCGCTCAGTTCCGAAGCAATCCGCTCGATCAACAGCCGCACCCGGCGCGGCTGCACGCTCAGCGGCGGATAGACGATCTGAAGCCCGGTTTCGCCCATCGCAAACTCGGACAGCAGTTCGATGAGGGCACCGGACGCCAGGTCCTCGGCGATGTCCCAGACGGACTTGAACGCGATGCCATGGCCGTCGCGGCACCACTGCGCCACCAGCCCGCCGTCATTGGCGACGCGCCGGCCGCGCACCATCACCCTGTGCGGCTTGCCGTCAACCTGAAAGGTCCATTCGCGATCGAGATTGGCGCCGAAGCGCATGATGATGCAGTCGTGGCGGGAGAGATCGTCGGGGTGCTCCGGTCTCCCCATGGCGTCGAGATAGGCCGGCGCCGCGCACACCACGCGCCGGTTCTCCCCGAGCGGCCGAGACCGCAGCGTGCTGTCGGCAAGCACGCCGTGGCGGATTGCAAAATCCATGCCCTGGCCGACCAGGTCGAGGTAACCGTCGGTGAGATTGAGATCGACCGTCACGTCGGGGTGCTCGGCGAGAAAACGGTCGAGGATCGGCACGATATAGCGCCGCCCCATATCCTCAGGCGCACTCAGCCGGATCGGTCCGGAGATCGTGCGCGTGCCCGAACGGATGCCGCTTTCCAGTTCGTCCGCCTCCGCCAGCAACCGGCGGGCTCCGTCCACCAGCAGGCGCCCCTCCTCCGTCAGGCTGATCGCCCGCGTCGTCCGTTTCAGAAGTGCCGCGCCATAGTGCGCTTCCAGTGCAGCCAACCGCTCGGACACCGAGGCTGGCGACAACCCCTTCTCGCGGCCGGCGGCGGAAAGCCCGCCCTTTTCGACGATCAGAAGGAACAGTGCCAGATTGTCGAGCAACATCTTTCGATTTCTCCGAAATATAATTTTGGAACTAAGCCAATTATCCGGATGCACCGCAAGCGCTAAATTCCGAAGCGAAAGGAGACGCGTGATGCAGCTCGACCATGTCACCATTCGCACTGCCGATATCGACGGGACGCGCGCGTTCTTCGAAACGGTCTTCCATCTCACCGTCGGCGAACGTCCGGCCGAGATCCGCCACATACCCGGCTGCTGGCTCTATGCCAAAGGCAAGCCGATCGTGCACATCATCGGTAGCCGCGGCATGGGCTTTGAGCGGGCGGCCGAGGCGATAGACCATGTCGGCTTCCGGCTCGAAGGCTACGCCGCCTTTCGCACCAGGCTCGACCGGCTCGCCATTCCCTATTCGACCATGGACCTTGCCGATATCGGCGAGCGCCGGCTGTTCCTGCGCGCACCCGGCGGACCGCTGCTTGAAGCCGTCTTTTCCGAACCCGTTCCCACCCTTCCCCCGGAGAATGACCATGACCTTCACTGACACCACCGTCTCCGTCGTCATCGGCGGCACCAGCGGCATCGGCGCGGCCGTCGCCAAGGCACTTGCGAAACGCCCGGGCCGGGTGGAGATCGCCAGCCGCGCCACCGGTCTCGATCTTGCCGATACCGCAGCAGTGGCTGCCTATTTCCGCAGGCTCGGGCCGATCGACCACCTGATCATGACCGCCGGCTCCGCCGCGCCCGGCGGCAAGATGAGCGATGTCGATCTCAATGCCGCCAAGGCTGCCTTCGACGTCAAGTTCTGGGGATCGGTCGTGCTCGCCCGGGAGGCTGCCCGATACATGCGCGCCGGCGGTACGATCACCTTCACCTCGGGTTTCCTCGCCCGCCGAACGGTCCCCGGCACCTTCGTCAAGACGGCGATGAACGCGGCGCTCGAAGCGACCGCCAAGGTCATGGCCAAGGAATTGGCGCCGCTGCGGGTGAATGTCGTCAGCCCCGGCCTGACGCGGACGGAAGCCTATGCCGGCATGGCCGGCGAGGCGCGCGACGCGATGTTCGATCGCGCTGCAGCGACCCTCCCTGCCGGCCGCGCCGGGCAACCCGAAGATATCGCCAGCGGCTATCTCTTCGCCATCGACAACCCCTTCGTCACCGGCTCGGTGATCGACATCGAAGGCGGCGCGCTGATCAACTGACGCGCCTCCCCACACTTTGCCCGGTCGCTCGGCGACCGCCCCTCACCAAGGATCTCACCATGCCGTCGCTCTTTTCTCCGATCTCGCTCGGATCGCTGACCCTGCCCAACCGTATTGCGCTTGCGCCGATGACGCGGGCGCGCAGCAGCCAGCCGGGCAACGTGCCCAACGCCCTGATGGCCGAGTACTATGCCCAGCGCGCCTCGGCCGGGCTCATCGTCACCGAGGCCACCCAGATCTCGGCGCAGGGCCAGGGCTACTCGTTTACGCCCGGCATCCACTCTTCCGAGCAGATCGCCGGCTGGCGGCTCGTCACCGACGCCGTGCACCGGGCCGGAGGCCGCATCGTGCTGCAGCTCTGGCATGTCGGCCGCATGAGCCATGAGAGTTTCCACGACGGCGCCAGCCCGGTCGCACCGTCCGCGATTTCACCGGACGCAAAGGTGTGGGTGGCCGATCCGGAAACCGGCATCGGCGCGATGGTCGACAGCCCCGTGCCGCGCGCCTTGGCGCTGAGCGAGATCGCCGGCATCATCGAGGATTTCCGCCAGGCGGCAGCAAACGCCATCGAAGCCGGTTTTGACGGCGTCGAGATCCATGGCGCCAACGGCTACCTGATCGACCAGTTCCTGCGCCGCTCGTCCAACCGACGCGACGACCGCTATGGCGGCCCGGCCGAGAACCGCATCCGCTTCCTGGTCGAGGTCGCCGAGGCGGTTGCAGGCGAGATCGGCGCCTCCCGCGTCGGCATCCGGCTTTCGCCCTATATCACCCAGCGCAACATGGAGGACGACGAGATCATCCCGACGATCCTGAAAGCCGCGCGTGAAATCGACCGCGTCGGCCTTGCCTATATCCATCTGGTGGAAGCCGATTGGGATGATGCGCCCGTTATCCCCGACGACTTCCGCCGCGAACTGCGCGCCGCCTATTCCGGCCGCATCATCGTCGCCGGCCGCTATGATCGTAACAAGGCCGAGGCGATCCTTGCCGCCGGTCTTGCCGACATCGTCGCCTTCGGCCGCCCGTTCATCGCCAATCCGGACCTGCCGCGCCGGCTGAAAGACGGGCTGCCGCTTGCAACCTTCGACGGGGCCACGCTTTTCGGCGGTAGCGCCGAAGGCTACTCTAGCTATCCGACACTCGAGCGCGTGGCATGACCGCGGCAATCACACCTCTTCAGCCCACAAAGGAGCAACTCATGAAAGCTGTCGCCCTCACCCGCTATCTCCCGGTTTCCGACCCGGAGAGTTTCGTCGATGTCGAGCTCTCGAAGCCGGAACCCAAGGGGCACGATATCCTGGTCGCGGTTCACGCCGTCGCGGTCAATCCCGTCGACGTGAAGATGCGCGCCCCTAAGGACAAGGTCGAGGAAACGCCGCGCGTGCTCGGCTGGGACGCAAGCGGCATCGTCGAAGCCGTCGGTCCTGACGTGACGCTGTTCCGGCCGGGCGACGCCGTCTATTACGCTGGCGACCTGACACGGTCGGGATCCAACCAGCAGTATCACCTCGTCGATGAGCGCATCGTCGGGCGCAAGCCGAGGAACCTGTCCTTTGCGGAAGCGGCCGCCCTGCCATTGACGACGATCACCGCCTACGAGGCCTTCTTCGACCGGCTCGGCATCGACCGGGACGGCGCCGACCGAGGACAGTCGATCCTCATCGTCGGCGGCGCCGGCGGCGTCGGCTCGATCGGCATCCAGCTGGCAAAGCGCGCCGGCCTCACCGTCATCGCCACCGCATCGCGGCCGGAAACCATCGCCTGGGTCAAGGAACTCGGCGCCGACCACGTGGTCAGCCATCGTGAACCGCTGGTCGCGCAGGTCCGGGCGCTCGGCTTTACCCATGTCGATCACATCGCCATCTTCAACGACATGCGCCACTGGGACGACGCCGTCGAGCTGATCCGGCCGCAAGGCGGCATCGTCTCGATCGACAACACCGACGTGCCGATGCCGATGGCCGGCATGAAGACCAAGGCGGCGAGCCTGCATTGGGAGTTCATGTTCGCCCGCCCGATGCACCAGACGCCCGACATGATCGAGCAGCATCGTCTGCTCAGCTTCGTCGCCGACGAGATCGACGCCGGACGGCTGAAGACGACGCTTGCCGAGGTGCTCTCGCCGATCAATGCGGAAAACCTGCGCGAAGCGCATCGCCGTATCGAGACCGGGGCCGCCAAGGGCAAGATCGTCATCGAAGGCTTTGGCGGCTAACCGCCGCGGTCGGCGATCCAAGTGAAATCGCTTGCCGCGACACAAATTGCGGCAAGCGCCCCCTCATCTCTGAAATTTCGGCAGCATACCGCGCCGCGCCAAACCGCCGGGCAACTTTGGCGATCGCGGCGCCCCGTGCGCAGCAATCGCATCAACGCTCGCCCCAATGAAATTGCGACCGCGGCGCGAACTCGATATATCCAAACAGATATATCGATTCTTCGAGGCTTCCTTTCAGGCCAATCCCGACACATTCGCCCAAAAACGCCCGAACAGGCGGCCTCGCGGCGCGCGAAAAGGCCGGCGTAAACGCCCGAAGAAAATGCAAGGAGAATGCCCGTGCCCTACGAACTCGTCGTCTCCCAGGGACGCATCGCCGACAGAACGCCTGGCGCCATCCCCGGGGCGGCCCTGACGGCAGAAGCTCTGGGCAAGCGCACCGGGCTGCAGCCGATCACTATCGGCATTCCGTCGCCGGCGAAGGAAGACGATTGGTCGGCAAGCCTGCCCGAGGCCGGGGAGACCCTGGCCGGCCTGCAGACGGCGATTGCCGCAACACTGCAACGTGGCGACAAATCGCTTCTCATCGCCAATACCTGCTCCGCCAGCCTTGCGACACTGCCTGTCGTCGCGCGGGAACGCGCCGACGCGGTGTTGCTCTGGATCGACGCCCATGGCGATTTCAACACGCCGCAGACAACCGAAAGCGGCTATCTCGGCGGCATGGTGCTGGCCGCCGCCTGCGGGCTTTGGAAAAGCGGCCACGGCAGCGGGCTGGACCCGAAACAGGTTGTCATCGTCGGCGCGCGCGACATCGATCCCGCGGAGATGGATCTGTTGCAGCAGGCGGGCGTGCGCATCGTATCGCCCGCGGAAGCGACGCCGGAGGCCATTCTTTCGTCTATCGGCGATGCGCCGGTCTGGATCCATGTCGATTGGGACGTGCTCGAGCCGAACCATGTGCCGGCCGCCTATGCCATCGGCGACGGCCTTTATCCGCGGACCCTGCGCGCCATCTTCGCGGCGATCCCGAAGGAACAGATCGCCGGCATCGAACTCGCGGAATTCGAAGCGTCCGAGGACGCGCGAAGAGATGAAGCTGCGATCGAATGCCTGCTCGGCATCGTGGAACCGTTGCTGGCCTGACGCAGATCAGCGTCGAGCCAGCGCGGCCGACGCCTCGTCACCCGTCCGTTTCCGGTTCGGCTTTCACCTTCGTGATGATCTCGCCGAGCACCAGATGCAGCGCGTCGCGATAGCCGTTGCGGGCCGACGGTCCGCTTTCGGCCGAGGTCATCACCACGGTCAGATCGAGGCTCGGGATGATGTAGAGCATCTGGCCGCCATAGCCCCAGGCGAAATGCACCTCCTCGCCGGCGATCTGGCGCTCGAACCAGCCATAACCGTATTCGTCGCCGGAGAAGCGCGAATTGGTGCGATGCTGCCAGGAGGCCGCGATCCACCCTGCCGAGACCAGTTGCTGACCTGACGCCGTGCGGCCACCATTGCGATAGAGTTCGCCGAAGGCCAGCAGCGAGCGCGGGCTCATCGCCATCTGGTTGCCGCCGAGGTAGATGCCTTGCGGATCGCGATCCCAGGCCCCGATGCGGAAGCCTTCGAGCGGCCCCAGCCACTCGCGCGCCAACGTCAGGGTCGACTTGCCGCTGACCTTCGTCAGGATCGCCGAAAGCAGATGGGTGGAGGCGGTGGAATAGAGCATCTCGCCGCCCGGATCGTCGTCGAAGGTCTGGGCGAGCGCGGTGCGCACCCAATTGCGGCTGGCGACCCATCGACCGTAGTTCGGCCCCGAGAGACGGCCAAGCCCCGCCTGCATCGAAAGCAAGTGACCGACGGTGATGTCGTTGATGCGCGGATCCGGGGAGGCCGGCAGGTCCGCCTTCAGGATCGGCGCGACCTTCTGATCCGTCCCGTCGAGCAGCCCCTTGTCGATGGCGATGCCGACCAGCGCCGAGATAATCGATTTCGAGGCCGACTTGATGTTGGTCGAGTCCGTCACGCGGTTGCGACCGTAACCACGCTCGGCGACGATCTTGCCGTCGCGGGCGACGATCACGGTCTTCAGGGGATCAAGCTCTGACCGTGAGGCCAGTTCGTCCAGCAAGGCCGAAATCGGCGGTGGCGTCTGAGCCGCGACCGGCAAGGCGACAAGCGTCGAGACGACGAGTGCCAAAGTGGCGATGCGGGCAACGAGGACTGCGACAAATCTGATCATGGATCAGCATCTAAGACCAGCTTGCGCCGCCGTCATCCACCGCACGGCCATCTCACGGCGATTTGACAGACCGGTGAGCACGCCACTGCCGCAGTTGTCAGCCTGCCGGCCGTCTCGCAAAAGCTTCGACGAAGCGCGTCAGGCTCTGCTCGACAAAGGCCGTGACCGGCACCTGCGGGTCGAAGCTCCACCAGAGCAAGGATCCCTGCCATTGCGACGCCATCAGCAGACCGAGCCCCGGGCTCGCAGCGGGAAGGCCGGCGAGGCATTCGTCGAGCACGCCCGAGAGCACGTCGCGCCACTTTGCGCCGCGGGCACGGAGCAACGGATCGCGCAGGTCTTCCCGCAGAATCCTGAGGTCGTCGGCATAGCTGTCGATACCGCCGTAATCGCCCGAGAGACCCACCAGCAGCGCGATGGCGCCCTCCGGCGTCCGCGGTACGCTCGCCATCAGCTCCGCCGTCTGCCCGTCCAGCCCGTCCCAGGCCTGGCTGAGCGCCCGCTGGATCAGCTTTGCCTTGTTTTCAAAGCGCTGCACCAGCGTTGCGCCGGAAAGGCCCGTGCGCGCGGCCAGCGCCGCGAAGGTCAGGCCATCGGGACCATCGGCCCGCATCAATGTGAAGGCGGCGGCCAGCACCTCTTCGTCGGGCATGGTTTTTGGGCGAGGCATCTTGACTCTCATTTATAACCGAACAATCATTTATATATCATACGAGCCGGGAAACGCCAGTTGGCAATCGTCCATGAAGGAGAAAAATCATGACGCTAGAAGGCAAAGTCGCACTCGTCGCTGGCGCGACGCGCGGCGGCGGGCGCGGCATCGCGACCGAACTTGGCGCCGCCGGCGCCACCGTTTACGTGACCGGTCGTACGACGCGGCAACAGCAGTCCGACTACAGGCGCCCCGAAACGATCGAGGACACCGCCGAGATCGTCACCAGCCTAGGCGGCAAGGGCATTCCCGTCCAGGTCGACCATTTGCAACCGGAGCAGGTCAAGGCGCTCGTCGAGCGCATCCGCAATGAACAGGGACGGCTCGACATCCTCGTCAACGACGTCTGGGGCGGCGAGTTGCTGTTCGAGTGGAACAAGCCGGTCTGGGAGCACAATCTCGAAAACGGGCTGAAGCTTCTGCATCTCGGTGTCGATACCCACCTGATCACCGCCCACTACGCCCTGCCGCTGATGATCGAGAAACCCGGCGGCCTCTTGGTCGAGGTGACCGACGGCACCGCCGAATACAATGCCGAGAACTACCGGCTGTCGCCTTTCTACGATCTCGCCAAGGTTTCGGCCAACCGCATGGCCTGGGCCCACGCCAAGGACCTTTCGCCGCACGGCGCCACCGCGGTTTCGATCACGCCCGGGTGGATGCGCTCGGAGATGATGCTCGAACATTTCGAGGTCGGGGAAGACAACTGGCACGACGCCACGAAAAACCAGCCGCATTTCGTCATTTCGGAAACGCCGCGCTTCGTCGGTCGCGCCATTGCGGCGCTCGCGGCGGATCCGGACAAGGCCCGCTGGAACGGCCAGTCGCTGTCGAGCGGCGGGCTGGCGCAGGTCTACGGGTTTTCCGATCTCGACGGCTCGCGGCCCGATTGCTGGCGCTACATGCGCGAGGTGATGGAGGCGAACAAGCCGGCCGACGCAACCGGCTATCGTTAGGCGTTGCCGCCAAAACCCGTCACCGGCAAACTTGAAACGACGGACGGCCTCCTATAGTTCGGTGTTTCGGGCAACCAAGCGCCGCCGCCCCCCCTTCTGGATGCGGCAGCGCTATCGAGTGTGATTGAACATGGCATCGCGGGATCGGTATTCGAGAAAGCTGGAATGCGCCAAATGCGGAGCCGCCGGCTTCGCCGAAGCGTCGGAAAACGACAAAGGCAAGGGCAGCAATCGCGGCTTTACCATCGACGTGATGCCCAAGGGCTTCTCGACTGAACGCACCTCTCCCGACCCCGCCAAGCACATGGTGCGCTGCCGCTGCGGCAACGTCTTTGCCTTCAAGCAGAAGACCGTCTATGCGCCCGGCAGTGAGCCGCGGGACTGACGCATCGGGACTTTTCCGGCGCCCGCGTTGAGAAAAAATTCACCATCTTGTCTCAACATCGACCCAATCGGCGGTCAGCTATGGCGGCGCGCGTTCAAGAATTGTTGATCGCGAGTGCCAGGGACAAAGGCTTGCAGCCAGGGCTGTCACCGCTTAATCGCTGAACTTGAGGCTGAACCGAACAGCGTCGAACGCTTCGGGTCGGCACCCACGCCACACGAAGGACGCTTGGTGGCGGAAGCATTTCCAGGAGCCCGCATGCGGCGCGAGACGATCAAGAGCCCTTCTTCCGAGACACTCCAGGCCGGCAGGATATTCGCGCAGTTGCGACGGATGCGGCATGCCCTGGCGATCGGCGCGATGGCTCTGGCGCTGTCCGGCTGCATGGCGCTCGACGCCGACGACGTGCGCGAGCCGCCGCCGATCCCGGCAAAGCTGATCGCCGCGATGGCAAAGAACGGCAGCAAGCCGGAAAGCCCGGTGCTGATCCGCATCTTCAAGCAGGAAAGCGAACTCGAGGTCTGGAAGCAGAACAAGCAGGGACAGTACGCCCTGTTGAAGAGCTACCCCATGTGCCGCTGGTCCGGAAAGCTCGGCCCGAAGACGAAGTCGGGCGATCGCCAGGCGCCGGAAGGTTTCTACCACGTCTCGGCCGGCATGCTGAACCCGAAATCGCAATATTTCCTGTCGTTTAACCTCGGCTACCCGAACCGGCTGGAATCGGCGCTCGGCTACACCGGTGAGGCGCTGATGGTGCACGGCGCCTGTTCGTCGTCCGGCTGCTACGCCATGACCGACCAGGGCGTCGGCGAAATCTATGCCGTGGTGCAGCGCGCGCTCGCCGGCGGCCAGGGCACGTTCCAGGTGCAGGCCTATCCCTTCCGCATGACGGCGGAGAACATGGCCAAGCACCGCGGCGACCCGAACTTCGATTTCTGGAAGAACATCAAGCAGGGCTACGACATCTTCGAGGCGACGAAGCGCCAGCCGAAGGTTGCGGCATGTGGCCGCCGCTACGTCTTCAACACCGATTTTGCCGATGGCGAACCGTCCGACCCGCTTGCCGCCTGCCCGGCGGCGATCTCCACGCCCGATGCCGGACTGGTGGCGCGGCTGCAATCGGAGGACGCGAAGCTCGCTGGCATGATGGCCAATCAGACGTCGGCGCCCATCAACGCCTATGTTGATGGCGGCATGCATCCGAGCTTCCGGGCACTTCTTGAGAAAAACGGCGCTGAAAAGCTGGCCGCGAAGATCTCGGGAACTAAGTATCCTATCAGCCGACCCGAAGCGGCGCTGGCGGACCCTTACGCCGGCCTGTGATCGTTCCGTCGGCTGGCGACGCACAATTGACTTAAAGGGTCGGTTGCATCGCCGGTAGCGAATAGAGGACGATCGAGGATTCCATGCCCGAAAGAGAGATCCGCCGCCGCGCCTTCCTGCAGCTTTCCGCCGGGTTGGCGGCCGCTGGTCTCGCCGGCTGCGCCTCGCCGCGGCCCACGGTGACGCGCTCCTACGCGCCGGAACCGGTCCCCGAGACCAATACGTTCCTGGCCGACATGTACGGCGAGAAGCCGAACGAGACCTACCCGCTGCCGGCCATTCCCTACGAGAAGATCGATCCGCGCTTCTATCGCCAGATGGTCGCCGACCCGACCGGAGAAAAGCCGGGAACGCTCGTCGTCGACGTCGGCAGCCACTTTCTCTACCGCGTCTATGAAGGCGGCCAGGCCATGCGCTACGGCGTCGGCCTCGGGCGTGCCGGTTTCGCCTGGGCCGGCCGCGGCGTCATCCAGTACAAGCGCGAATGGCCGCGCTGGAAGCCGCCGAACGAGATGGTGGCGCGCCAGCCCGAGCTGCAACAATTCAGCATCGAGGCGGGCGGCATGGATCCCGGCCTCAAGAACCCGCTCGGCGCCCGCGCCATGTACATCTTCCAGAACGGCGAAGACACGCTCTACCGCATTCACGGTTCGCCGGAATGGTGGACGATCGGCAAGTCGGTGTCGTCGGGCTGCGTGCGCATGATCAACCAGGACGTCGTCGATCTCTACAACCGCGTGCCGAACGGCACGCCGATCGTCGTCACCGACCTCTCGGGCGGTGGCATGGTGCAATCGCAGCCGATGCAGGACGCGCAGCCCCTGCCGGATGGGCAACCGTTGCCGGACTCCCAGCCGGTGCGGCGGTCGCCGGACTATATGCTGATGGGACCGGACGGGCTGCCGCTTCCGCAGCCGCTCTGAGGCAATCCGTCCGGCAAGGGCGATGAAATTCCGCCGGAGTGTCGCCCGTTACAGGACGAGCAGCGGCGTCTTGCCTCTGACGCGATCATAGAGGTCGATCGCATCCTGCTGCAGCATGCGCACGCAGCCGGCCGACGCATTCTTGCCGATCGAACGCCACTGCGGCGAGCCGTGGATGCGGTAGAGCGTGTCCTGGCCGTCCTGGAAAATATACATGGCGCGGGCGCCGAGCGGGTTGTTGAGGCCCGGATCCATGCCGCCGGCATCGATGCCGTACTTCTTGAGATGGGGCTGGCGCGCGACCATGTCGTCCGGCACGGTCCAGCGCGGCCATTTGCGCTTCCACTGCACCACGGCGCGTCCCTTCCAGGCGCGGCCGGCAGCGCCGAGACCGACGCCGTAGCGGATCGCACGGCCGCCCGGCAGCACGTAGTAGAGGAACATCGTGTTGGTATCGACGACGATCGAATGGGGCGGTTCGTTGGTGGCGTAGGCCACTTCCTGGCGCAGAAACTGTGACTTGATCTCGGTGTACTGGATGCCCGGAACGTCGTAGCCTTCGTCCTTCACCGGGGCGTAGACCTTCGCATAGTCGAAGGTCTTCGTCGGCACGCCCGCCGCATCCGCCGCCTTCTCCGGCGAGCCGCCGTCACCGGCGATCGGCTCTATCAGCTTCGGTTTCGGTTCGGGTTTCGGGATCTGCGTGCAGGCGCTCAAAACAGAGCTGGCGACCACCGCGAGCAGCGACCGGCGGGACAAATTCATCGACACTTTAATTCATTCCAGGGTTGGAGATTTCGGTTGGGAGGATCCGAGGGGAGGCCCAAGGCTGTTGGGCCGAACCGTGACCGAAATGTGGTGAAAATCTTTCTTTGGCGTGGATCGCTTGCGCGAGGCGGGACTCATCTTCGAAGTGTTGCAGAATTCCCGCGCTCGCCGCCTGCGCTCGCCTAACCGATCGCCATGTCGCCCTTGGTCGGATCCGGAATGACGACAATGGTGCTGCCGTCGCGGACTTGATCGTGAAGGTAGACGACATCCTGGTTGAGTAGACGAATACAGCCGGAAGAGACCGCCTTGCCGATCGAAAACGCCTCGGGGCTGCCATGGATGCGGTAGAGCGTGTCCTTGCCGTCCTTGTGGATATAGAGCGCCCGGGCGCCGAGCGGGTTCTTGATGCCCGGAGGCATGCCGCCATTGGCGATGCTGTAGGGTTCGAGCTTCGGCTGACGCGCCACCATCTCGTCGGGCGGCGTCCAGCGCGGCCATTTGCGCTTGTAGGCGACGATGGCCCGGCCCGACCAGGCAAAGCCCTCGCGCCCGACGCCGATGCCGTAGCGCATCGCCCGGCCGCCCGGCAGTACGTGATAGAGGTACTTCGCCGGCGTATCGACGATCAGCGTACCGGGCCGCTCGCTGGTCGGATAGTCCACCTCCTGCCGCCAGAACTTCGGATCGACCTCGGCGATCTTCACCTCGGGGATCGGAAACTGCTCGTCGGGCATTGCATAGTACATCGGCGGCACCGTGCGCCCGGCTGCCGGGCGGACGGGCGTTACGGCTGCCGGCACCACCGCCGGCGTCGGGCGGGCGGTCGCGCAGCCGGTGACAAACAGCGAGGCCACGCCGACGACGAGGCTGCGGCGGGTCAGGGTGATGCCGGTCTTGTGATCGGCCGTGGAAGAAGAAGGCTCGTGTGCTTCGGTCATATCGGGCATTCAACGATTCGATTGTTGCAATGCCGCCTCAGAGGGAAGTCCTACCTTAAGGCTGCCTTAAGGGAGCGGTTAAAGGATCACGCTCTCAGAAATGTTAGGAGAAGCGATGCGAGTCCTGATCGTCGAAGACGACGATATCCTTAGAGACGGCCTGAAGGTCGGCCTGGCGCTTGCGGGCTTCACCACCGATGCCGTCGGCACCTGCGACGCGGCCGCGACGGCGCTTGCCGCCAACGGCTTCGACGCGGTCGTGCTCGACCTGATGCTGCCCGACGGCTCCGGCCTCGACATCCTGCGGGACCTGCGCGCCAGGCAGAGCGACATTCCGGTGCTGCTGTTGACCGCACGCGACACCGTGCGCGACCGCGTCGCCGGCCTCGATACCGGTGCCGACGACTATCTCGGCAAACCCTTCGACCTCGACGAGGTCGCCGCCCGGCTTCGGGCGCTGGCGCGACGCTCGAGCGGCCGGGCAACCGCCGCGCTGGAATGGTCGACGCTCAGGCTCGATCCGGCCAAGCAATCGGTGGAACAGGCGGGCAAGCCGGTGCAGCTGTCGCGGCGCGAATACTCCATCCTGCATACGCTGATGGCGCACCCGGGGGTGATTTTCTCCAAGACCAAGCTGGAGGACAAACTCTACGGCTGGCAGGAGGAAATCGAAAGCAATGCCGTCGAGGTGCACATCCACCATCTGCGCAACAAGCTCGGCCCGGGACTGATCGAAACCATCCGCGGCATCGGCTACCGGCTGGGCGGAGCCGGCTGATGCAATCGCTGCGCGCCCGGCTTTTCGCCATCCTCCTGATCACGACGGGCCTTCTGTGGCTGTCGGCCACCGTCTGGATCTTCCTCAGCACCCGCGCCGAAGTGGAGCGCGTGCTCGACGCGCGGCTGATGGAGGCGGCGCGCATGGTGAATTCGCTGATCGTCAGCCCCGACATGATGAAGGAGGAAGGCGATACCCCCGTCAGCCGCCCGGCGCAGAGCGCGATCCGGATCCCGCTGCTCGAGCACCCGCATTACGACCGCCAGCTTTCCTGCCAGATCTGGTCGCTGGACGGAACACTGATCGGCAAATCGGACAGCGCGCCCGACACGACGCTTGCGCCCCATGCGATGGGCTTCTCCGAAACGGTCATCAACGGTGAGACCTGGCGCGTCTTTGCGGTGGAGAATGCGAGCCTCGGCGTGCGCGTGCTCGTTGGCGACAACCTGCGCATCCGCGACCGGCTGGTCAACGACCTGGTCAAGGGGCTGCTGCTGCCGGCGCTGCTGATCATTCCGCTTCTGGCCGTCTTGATCTGGCTCTGTGTCGGGCGTGGCCTCGCGCCGCTGCGCAAGCTTGCCGGCGACCTTGCCGCGCGTGAAGCCTCCGACCTGCACGCGATCGAGGACACCGGCACGACGCGCGAGATCAGCCCAGTCTTGAAGTCGCTGAACGGCCTTTTTGCCCGTGTCGCCGGCGCCCGCGAGCGCGAGCAGAATTTCATCGCCTTTGCCGCCCACGAACTGCGCACGCCGCTCGCCGGCCTGAAGACGCAGGCGCAGGTGGCGCTCGCCAGCGACGACGGAGAAATCCGCGAAAAGGCGCTCGGACAGATCGTCGCCGGGGTGGACCGCACCGGCAAGCTGGTGCGGCAATTGCTCGACATCGCCTCGGTCGAAGCCACCGAGAGCGCCAGGCCGGCAGCCGGCTTCGATGTCGGCGAGATGCTGGCAAGTCTCAGGACCGAACTTGCCGGTCAGCCCCATCGCGCCGATGTCGTCATCGACGCGGCGATGTCCGGTCTGCGCATCAACATGGATCCTGACCTCTTTCGGCTCGCTGCGCGCAACCTGCTCGAAAATGCCGTCAACCATTCGCCACCGGGCGCAACGGTCCGCTGCCACGCCGAGCGTCGGGACCAGTATCTGGTGATCGCGATCGACGACGAGGGCCCCGGAATCCCCGAAGAGGAAATGCCGCGCGTGACCGAGCGCTTCTTCCGCGGCCGGTTCAAGGCGGCCGCCGGCAGCGGGCTCGGCCTCAGCATCGTCGAGCGGGCGCTTGACCGCACCGGCGCCGAACTCGAACTGCGCAATCGACCGAGCGCTGGGCTCTCGGCCCGCATCGTGTTGCCGCAGGCCCTCGCGCAATGAGCGAGCCGGATTGTTTCGAGCAGCAGCGGGATGCGGGCGAAAACCGCACCCACCTTCTTCTGATATCGCTCTAGGCGCTTTTGCGCATCGGCGGGTCCGGCAGCGGCACCGCGGCCATCAGCGCCCGGGTATAGGCGTCCTGCGGATCCTCGAACACGGCGCGGCGCGTTCCCATCTCGACGATGCGGCCGCCGCGCATGACGGCGACATGGTGCGACATCCGCTCGATCACGGCCATGTCGTGCGAGACGAAGAGATAGGCAAGGCCCATCGTCTCCTGCAGTTCGAGCATCAGGTCGAGCACGCGGGCCCGAACAGAAACGTCGAGCGCGGCCACGCTTTCATCCGCGACGATCAGCTTCGGATTGACCGCAAGCGCGCGGGCAATGCAGATGCGCTGGCGCTGTCCACCGGAAAACTCGTGCGGATAGCGGCTGGCGGCGTCGGGCCCAAGGCCGACACGGCGCAACAGATCGGCAACGCGATCCGTGCGTTCGCTGCGATTGCCGATGCCATGGATGAGCAGCGGCTCGGCGATCGCCGCACCCACCGCCATGCGCGGATCGAGCGAGGCATAGGGATCCTGAAAGATCATCTGCGCGGACCGGCGCACCGGCCGCATCTGGCGCTGCGACAGCGCGCCGATCTGCTGGCCGTCGATCGCCACATCGCCATCGAATGGAATGAGGCCGAGCACTGCCTTGCCGGTGGTCGACTTGCCCGATCCGCTTTCGCCGACGAGCCCCAACGTTTCGCCGGGGAAGATGTCGAAGGAAACGTCGCTGACGGCGGCCGCCTGTTTCTTTCCGCCCAGAAGGCCGCCCGGTTTCTTGCCGTAAAAGACGGCAAGGTCGCGCACCGAGAGGACCGGGCTTGCGGTGCGCGGGACCGCTGCCGCAGCCGCGGCGGCGATACGCGGTGGGCCGTCGGTGCCGGCATGCGCCCCGAGCCGCGGCACGGCCGCCAATAGCTCCTGCGTGTAGCGCTCGCGCGGCGAGCGGAAGATCGGCAGCACGTCGCCCTGCTCGACGATGCGGCCCTGCTGCATGATGACCACGCGGTCGGCCATCTGCGCGACCACGCCCATGTCATGCGTGATGAGTACGATCGAGGCACCGAATTCGCGCTTCAGCTCCTTCATCAGCGTCAGGATCTGCGCCTGCACGGTGACGTCGAGCGCCGTCGTCGGCTCGTCGGCGATCAGCACCTTGGGTCGGCACGAGAGCGCCATTGCGATCATCACCCGCTGCCGCATGCCGCCCGAAAGCTCGTGCGGAAATTGCGTCATGCGCCGCGCCGGCTCGGTGATGTGCACCGCATCCAGCATGCGCAGGGCGACGGCGCTCGCCGTTCCTCCCTCGGATCCCTGATGTTCGCGGATGGCCTCGGTCAGTTGCTCGCCGATCGACATCACCGGATTGAGCGATGTCATCGGCTCCTGAAAGACCATGGCGACATCGCCGCCGCGCACGCTGCGCATTGCGCTGTTGGAGAGCTTCGAGAGTTCGCGCCCTTCGAGCTTGATGCTGCCGGAGGCGATCCTGAGCGAGGCTTTCGGTAGCAGCCCCATGACGGCGAGCGACGTCACGGATTTGCCCGAGCCGCTCTCGCCGGCAATGCACAGCGTCTCGCCGCTCATGAGGTTGAAGCTGACCGCATCAAGGACCCTTCGCGGTCCTTGCGGCGTCAGTGCATCGACGCAAAGGCCATCGATGCCGAGCACGGGTACTGCCGTTGTCACGAAAAGACGATCCTCGGGAAGTAGAAGGAAACGACCCAGTTCGGCTGGTCGACGATTTCGCTGATCCTGAGATCGCCGCAGACCGAGCAGAGCAGATAGGCATCGACCGGGCTCAAGCCGTGTTCGGCGCCAAGCAGGTCGATCATGCGCATCAGGCTTTCGCGCGCGCCGGTCATCAGATCCGGGCCGATGCCGGTTGTCACCTCATAGCCGGCGGCATCCAGATGACGGGTCACCGGACCCGGCGTTGTGAAGCGGGGGCTTGCGAGACGCGCGTCCTTGACGAGCTCGATCGTGGCTTCCACCTCCATCTGGCTTTCGATCGCCGTGCCGCAGACCTCGCCATCGCCCTGCGCCGCGTGCGTGTCGCCGATCGAGAACAGCGCGCCCTCGACCTCGACGGGCAGATAGAGCGTGACGCCCGATGTCAGATCGCGAATGTCGAGATTGCCGCCGACCCGGCGCGGCGGCACGACGGAATGCAGGCCGGGTTCTGCCGGTGCCACGCCGATCGTGCCGGCAAACGGCTTCAGCGGCACGCGCCCGCCCGGCCCATAGAGCGCCGGCGCCATGGTGTTGGCATCATAGGACCACATGTGCAACGCCGGATCGGTGAACTGATCGGCGAGCAGGCCGAAGCCCGGAATATTGGCCGTCCAGCCTACACCCGAGGGAACGAAGCGGCGGATCGTCACTTTCAGTGCGTCGCCGGGTTTTGCGCCCTCGACATAAACAGGACCCGTCACCGGGTTGATCCTGTCGAAATCGAGCGAGGCCAAAGTCTCCAGCGTCGAGCCGGCGCCAAGCTGGCCGCCGGAGGAATCGAGGCATTCGAAATGGATGGTCTCACCGGGCTTGGCGATCAGCGTCGGCTTGAAGTCGCGGTTCCAGCCGAAGTGGTGCTTGGCGCGATGGACGGTGTGTGTGCAGGCAACGCACATGGACTCTCTCCCAAACGTAAGAAAGGCTCCCCGAAAACGTGTCCCGGGGAGCCCGCCGCTTATTGCTTCACGAAGATGGCGTCGTAGTTGATGACCCGGGTCGGATCGACGTAGATCTCGCCCTCGCCGCCCATGCGCGGCGACTTGGCGACGACGCGGCGCTCGTTGGTGACGGGAACCCAGGGCGCATCGGCCATGATGTCGGTGAAGATCTTCCCCCACTCCGCCTGGCGTTCGGCAGCCTTTGCCGGATCGGACATGGAGTCGGCTGCGACCGCACGCTTGTCGAGCGCCTCGTTGCAGTACCACGACCAGTTCCAGCCGCCCTGGACCGCACCGGAGCAGCCGAGGATCGGGCCATAGAAGTTGGACGGATCCGGGAAGTCGGCGATCCAGGCCATGCCACCCGACCAGATCATCGGCGCCTCGCCTTCCGTGCCGCCAGCGGCGATGACGTTGGCCTGGGCGAGCGCCCGAACTTCCGCCTTGATGCCGATGGCGGCCAGATCCTGCTGGATCGCCTGGGCGATGCGCGGCTGCGGATCGGTGTTGGTCGAATAGAGCACCGTCTCGAAACCATCGCCATGTCCGGCCTCGGCGAGCAGCGCCTTCGCCTTCTCGACGTCATAGCCATAGCCGGTGAACGCCTTGTCGTAGCCCGGCATCAGCGGCGGCAGCGGCTGGTTGGCGGGCGTCGCGCGACCATTGAGGATGCGGGTGATGCGTTCCTTGTTGATCGCCATGTTGACGGCCTGGCGAACCTTGACGTCGTCGAAGGGCTTCACCTTGGTGTTGAGCGTGACATAGCCGGTATGCAGCTGCTGCCCGTCGACGATGATCTCCGCGCCCTCCGGCGAGTTCTTGATTTCGAGGAATTTGGCCGGCGGAATGCCGTCGCCGGCAATGTCGACCTCGCCCTTCTGCAGGCGCAGCAATGCCACCAGCGGCTCCTGGCCAACCTCGACCGTGAACTTGTCGATGCGCGGCATGTCCTTGACGAAATAGTCGGGGTTGCGCTCGAAGGTCAGGCTCTGGCCGACGGTCCAATCCTTGAGGATGAAGGTGCCGGAACCGACCGGCTTCTTGCCGAAGTCGCCGGCGGCGGCTTCGACCGCTTCCTTCGGCACGACCGAGGCGAAGTTGACGGCGAGCACGTGCAGGAAGGTCGCGTCCGGACGCGACAGGTGGAAGACAACGGTCTGATCATCCGGCGCTTCGATGCCTTCCAGCGTTGCCGCCTTGCCGCCCGACAGGTCGTCGAAGCCCTTGATCGCGCCGAAGAAGCCGGCGCCCGGACCTTGGGTCTTGGGATCGACCGCGCGTTCGATCGAATATTTCACGTCCGAGGCGACGATCTCGCGTCCGTTGGTGAATTTCACGCCCTTGCGCAGCTTGAACGTATAGGTCAGGCCATCCGGCGCGACCTCGAAGGTTTCGGCGAGCGACGGCACCAGCTCTGTGGTGCCCGGCTTATAGTCCATCAGGCGCGAGAACAGGCTCTTGATCATCGACCAGTTGACCCAGTCGTAGCCTATGGCGGGATCGAGCGTGGCGATATCGTCCTTGTAGGTGATGACGATGTCGCCACCCTGTTTCGGCGCGTCCTGTGCGAGGGCCGAGAGCGGTGCTGCGAGCAGTGCCGCAGCGACGGTTGAAGTACGAAGCCAGCTTTTGAACATTGTTGTTCCCCTTTTTGGTTGGTTTCGGATTAGCGGGCGCGGATGCGCGGATCGATGAGTGGGGCGACGAGGTCGGCAAGGAGATTGCCGAGTACGATCGCCAGCGCGGAGACGAGCGTCACCCCCATGATGATCGGAATGTCGACCTGCTGGATCGCCTGCCAGGCGAGCTGTCCGATGCCCGGCCAGCCATAGACGGCCTCGACGACGACGACCCCGCTCATGAACTGGCCGATATCGATGCCGATCATGGCGATGACGGGCAGAAGCGCGTTCGGCAGCGCATGGCGAAAGATGATGCGGAACGACGATAGACCCTTGGCGCGTGCGGTGCGCACATAGTCCTGGTTCAAGACATCGATCATCGCCGAGCGCACCATGCGTGCATACCAGCCAGCGCCGAGAATGCCGAGCGTCAGGGCCGGCAGGACCACATGGGCGAAACTGCCGAAGCCGCTCATCGGGAACCAGGCGAGCGTGACCGCGAAGACATAGAGCAGCAGCAGCGCAGCGACGAATTGCGGCGCCGAGACACCGACGAAGGACGCCATCATCACCAGCCGATCGACGAAACCGCCGCGCCGGATGGCCGCGACGACACCGAGAAACACCCCGAGCAGGACTTCGACGAAGATGCCGGCCGCCATCAGGATCAGCGTTGCCGGCAGGCGCGCCGCTATCAGCGTGCCGACATCGGTCTTCTGCGCATAGGAGCGGCCGAGGTCGCCCTGCACCAGCCCCTGCAGATAGCTCCAGAACTGCACGAGCAGCGGCTGGTCGAGCCCGAGTTCGCGGCGGATATTGGCGACCGTCTGCGCCGTCGCGCTGCGCCCGGCGATCATGCGGGCCGGATCGGCCGGAAGCGCGTAGAGCAGCAGGAAGGTGATCGCGGCAACGCCGAGCAGGATGAGCGCGGTCTGGACGAGACGGCGCAGCAGGAGAAATGCCATCTCAACCCCTCCCGCGCTGTGTCGGGTCGAGGATATCGCGAAGGGCATCACCAACCAGGTTGAAGGAGAGCGCGGTCAAGAGGATGACGGCGCCGGGGATGAAGACCAGCCAGGGGGCAGCCTGAAAGTAGCTCTGGCTTTCGAAGATGATGTTGCCCCAGGAGGGCGTCGGCGGCTGCACGCCGATACCGAGGAAGGAGAGCGTCGCTTCGAGCAGCACCGTCGTCGCGATCCCGAGCGTGCCCCAAACGATCGCCGTCGGCACCAGATGCGGCAGGATGTGGTGAAAGAGAATGCGGCCGTGTCCGGCACCGAGCGAGCGCTCGGCGAGGATGAAGTCGCGTTCGACGAGGCCGCGGGTCTCAGTATAGACGATGCGGGCGACCTGGACCCAATTGACCAGCGCGATCACCATGGCAACGATCCAGAGGCTCGGGCGAAGCAGGGCCGCAAGAACGATCGCCAGCAGCAGCGCCGGGAACGCCATCATCAGATCGGTAAAGCGCATCAGCGCATTGCCGACCAGACCCCGCATGTAGCCCGAAAGAATGCCGATCATGAGACCGATCGAGACGGCGACGCCGTTGGCAACGAGGCCGATGACGAGCGAGGTTCGGGCGCCGTAGAGCAGGCGCGAAAAGAGATCGCGGCCGAGCGTGTCGGTACCGAGCAGGAACTGCGCGCTCGGCGGCAGCGGCGCGCCCTCGAGCGTCAGCCCGTCGAACATCTGCTCGTCCGGGCTATAGGGCGCAATCAGCGGCGCGGCCAAAGCGAGCAGGACGACAAGCGCCACGACGACGAGACCGAACAGCGCTGCCGGCTGCCTGAGCATGGATTTCAGAACCTGCATCAACCGGCCTCCGGCAGCGGCTCGGCACCGCCGAGGATGGAACCGGCGACCTGCTCCATCGACAGGCGCTTCTTCATCGCGCAATTGCGCAGGATGCCGTAGGCGCGCTCCTCGTCGACATGGCAGGCCTGGCCGATCTTCTGTACGGCGGCATGAACGAGCGGGCGCATGCGCACGCGTTCTTCAAGATGGGCGACCTTGTCGGCAACGGCCCGGCGTTCCTGGTGGATGCCGACGGCCATGACCAGTGCCGGATAGACCGCCGACGAGGCGACGGGTTTGGCGATGATGGCCGCAGCCCCCTGCCCCATCGCCCAGGCGACCCGGCCCGGCGCTTCCGAGCCGAGCAGGGCGATCAACGGCCGCGGCGCCTGTTCGTCCTTCCAGGGCAACAGCCCGCTCCAACCCTGGTCGGCGTCGACGAGGATGATGTGGGGCAGGTCGCGCGCATCAAGCGGCTGCCATTGCACGGTGACGTCGAAGCCGAAGAGCTTGAGCTGTCGCACGAGCCGCTCCGTCGTCTGGTCTTCGCGGTGCAGGATCGCCGCACGCCAGCCGGTGAAGTTCGGTGTTTCCCTCATGAGACGATCCGCAATTGGGGCGCCTTGCGCTTGCGCTGGCCGGTCAGATAGGGGTCGGCGGCAATCGACGGCAGCGACGTGACGATGTCGAAGCCGCCGTCGTCGCTGATGCGGCCGAGATGGAACGGCAACGCCGCATGGTGGGTCTGCGGATCGATCCTGAGCGGGCCAAGCACGCTCTGATGCGGCGCGGCCGAAACGAGCTGCGTGATCGTCGCGGGGTCGTCGGCGCCCGCCTCGATGATCGCCTCGGCGCAGAGCTTGACGGAAGCATAGGCGCTGGCAAACAGGCTGGAAATGCGCCGCCCGGGTCCGAAGCGACTGGCGACGCGCAGCTTGAAGGCCGCATTATCGGGCGAGACCACCGTGTCGAAGTAGGAAGCGGCGCACAGCTGGCCGGTCGCAACCCCGAGGCCGATATCCGTCAACTCGCATTCCTGCAGGTCGCAGCTGACGACCGGGCAATTTTCCGGGCGGAAGGCGGGGTTGCGTTCGGCCAGCGCCCGGATCGCCGCATGGAAGGCGTAGCTGGAAGGCCCCACGAGGTTGTTGAGGATAAAGCTCGGCCGACGCTGCTCGATTTCGGCGACGATGCGTTCGACCGCGGTTTCCTCGAGCGGCAGATAGCGCTCGCCGAGGATGGCACCGCCGGCCTCCTCCACCAGTTCTCGCGCCAGGCGGTTCATTTCCCAGCCCCAGACATAGTTGGCGCCGATCAGATAGGGCCGGTTGCCGAAGCGCGGCAGCAGATAGTCGAGCAAGGGCAGCAAATGCTGGTTCGGGCAGCCGCCCGTGTAGATGACATTGTCGTTGGCTTCGAAACCCTCATAGGGGCACATGTACCAGAGCAGGCCGTCGTGCTTTTCGACGAGCGGAATGACCTCCTTGCGGGCGAGCGAGGTGATGGTGCCGATGATGTGGCGGCATCCGTGATCGCGCAGCAGCGATCTGGCGCCTTCGAGATAGCGGTCGATATTGGCTTCCGGATCGATGAAAACCGGTTCGATCCGGCCCGGATGGCTTGCCGCGATCTCCTCGATTGCCAGTTCCGCGCCGTCGCGACAGTCGCGGCCCATCGTCCCGTAGGGTCCGGTGGTCGAATAGAGGATGCCGATCTTTACCGCGCCGCTCATGTACCCGCCAAAAACCAAAAACCCCACGACGCCGTGCCCATCGAAGATGGGGGCATCATGGGGCCAAACTGCCCGTCGACCATCGAGGTCATGTGAATGGATTGATCATGCTCAATCTGAGAGCATGATTAAGATACGGGCAATCGACGCCTGTCAAGCAAGGATTGGCAAGCTCATACGCGATTGCGCGCAACTTTACACACAGAGCCGGGCGGAGCCCCGCAATCAAGCGCCACTGCTGCGTGGAGGGACGTACGAAGAAATTTGACCGGCCCGCATGCGAACCGGTCGAGCCTCCGTGACGGTCAGAACTTGCGGCTGATCGCGATCTTGAAGTTGCGGCCGGGCATCGCCGAGATCCCGTCGCTGAGATAGGGCTCGTAATATTTGTCGAAGATGTTGTCGACGGCGAGATGCACTTCGCCGCCTTGCATGAAGCCCGATGTCGGCGTCCAGTCGAGGAAGAGGCCGTGCACCGCATAGCCGGCGCTCGGGGGCCGCGCATAGGTCTGTCCCCCCTGGTTATAGGGTGTGCGGTTCTGGTCGTCGACGAAGCTGCCCGTCCAGCCGAAGGCGAGATCCCGGTCCGGCACCTTGATCCCGGCCGTCGCGATCACGGTCAGGGGCGCCAGATCGTTGATATAGGTGTCCGGCCCCCAGACGTTGTTGACCGCTCCGGTCCGCTCGCCGGTCATCCAGGACACGCCGAGATCGCCGAACAGGCGCTCGGTCTCGTAATGCGCCTGCCACTCGATACCGCGGATATCGTAGGACGGCGTGTTCCAGTAGAACGGCACGTTGCCGGTAACGTCGGCGAGGTTGGCCGTGCCGAACCGGCGCGTTACCGGGTTTGAGACGTGGTTATTGTAGACCGAGATGCGCGTCGACAGCATGTCGTCGGTCGTCAGCACGTCGTTGAAGCTGAAGTCGACGCCGATGTTGAAGGTACTGTTGCGCTCGACCTCCAGGCCGCGGCTGGTGCCGGACGCCTTGGTGAGAGCGCTCTGGGTCGAATAGAGTTCGTCGATGTTGGGCACGCGCATCGCATAGGCCCAGTCGGCGAAGAACCGCACCGACGGCGTCGCTTCCCATGCCAGGCTGATCGCCGGCGTCACGCCCTGGTGGGAGACTGCGGAATAGTCGTGGCCGGCCAGCGGATTGTTGAATCGCGGCGCCGCGTTCGGCACGCCCTTCGAACGCACATGGTCATAGCGCAAGCCGGGCGTCACGGTGAACGTGTCGGTCAGTTCGATCCGGTCGCGTACGAGGGCGGCAAAGGTCCTTTGCGTGCCCTCCGGCATGAACCACGGGGCGTAGTAGCCGTAGTTGTACTGGGCCTGGGTGCGATTGGCGATGTCGTACATCCAGATATCACGGTCATGATCGAGGTACTGAATGCCATAGTTCAGGCTGTGCGACAGGCCGCCGAGCGAGAAATTGGAGGTGTTCTCCGCTTCGAACTTGATGTCGGTGTAGGTGGCGTCGTTTTCGTAGCCGCCGACGGATGCGCTGGGATTGAGCCCCGGAATGTCGGGCCGCCTGGCATGCTGGCCGGTCGACGAGAAGCTTCCCATCATGCGGTAGTTCACCAGGTCGCTGTCGCCGGTGTAGGTGTAGGTGAGCGTCGAGGTGAAATCCTCGATTTCGCGCCAGGTGAGCAGCCGGCGCATCGCTTCCTTGTAGCCATAGCGGGTGATGTTGTAGTCCGACGGCGCCGACTGGCCGCGGATGGCGGCCACGGGTCCCCAGTTGTCGTTCTGGCCGTAGGCGACCGTGCCCCTGATCTCATGACCGTCATATACGGCACCGACATTGGCAAGCAGGGAGGTCAGCTTCGAGTTGGAATAGTTGTAGACCTCTCCGCCGCCGACGCGCATGTCGTCGCTCTTGCGCCACGTGCCCGCCAGAAGGCCGTCATAGGTGATCGGGCCGCCGAAATCCGACTTTCCGTAGAGCGCGCCGGTTTCGAGAAACTGCTTGTTGGCGCTCTGGAAACCGGACTTGGCCCAGACGCCCCATTCTTCGCCCGGCCGGAGCATGTCGGCCGCGTCCTTGGTCTCCATCAGCACCGTGCCGCCGAAGCCGCCATTGCCGTAGCGCACCGACGTCGCGCCCTTTTCGATCTCCACGCGCTTGAGCAGTTCGGGCTCGATGAAGACGGTGCCTTGATCGTATTTCTCGAAGTTCTTCGGCGCGCCGTCGAGGATGATGCGAACGTCCGACTGCCGGGCAAAACCGCGAATGGCGAGCGTCTGTCCTTCGAGGCGCACGCCACCGCCCATCGACACGCCGGGCGTCTTCTGCAGCAATTCCGGAAGGCTCGATGCCTGGGCCTTTTCGATATCCTCGGCGTCAAGAACCGCGATGTTCGGCGCACGGTCACCGTCCTTGGCGTCGCCGCGGGCGACGATGGGTGCGAGCTTCGTGCCTTCGCCGTCTGCCGGCGGCGCGGCTTCCACGGCACCCATCAGCTTCACCGTCGAGCCGCCGACGAAGCGATAGCGGATACCCGTTCCGCTTAGCAGCCGCGCCAGCGCCTCTTCGGCCGTCATCTCGCCGGAAAGGCCTGGCGTGGTGACACCTGAGGCGACCGAGCTGTCGAACACCACCTGCAGCTTGAGCTGCGCGGCCAGGCGGTTGACGGCGGTCGTCAGTTTGCCCGCGGGCACGTCGACCGGGTACCGCAACGCATCTTGCGCGAGCGCGACAGTCGTGGTGAGGGCAAAAACGGTGCCTGCCATCAGCAGGCTGAAAATTCCGGATTGGCGGCGGCGGCCGGTCGTATTCGAATATGGCATGATGGTTCCAGACAGAGAGATGGCCGAAACGGCCGGGGTCTGGTTTCTGGACGAACGAGGTGCCGGTTCAGGGATACCTGTCCTCGATTTTTTTTAGCGAAGGATCGTGACGTAGGGTCCAATCCGGGTGACCTTGACGTCGAAGGCTTCGGCAAGACCTTGCAATGCGCCGACAGGATCGGAGAGATCGAAGCTGCCGGAGACCTGCCTGGCGCCGACGCCGGCATCGGCGATCAGGATCTTGCCGGGAACGTAGCGCCCGATTTCCTCGACGACCGAGGCGATCGTGCGTTCCTCGAAGACCAGGCGCCCCTGTCGCCATGCTGCCGCCACGAACGGATCGATCGGGGTGATATCGCCGAGCCGGCCGTCATGGTCGTAGCGGACCTGCTCGTTGACCGCCATGCGGCGCGGCAGCATCGCCGCGTCGGTCGCGACCGATACCGCGTGTTCGATCACGGTGACGCTGGTGCCGTCGTCGGTAAGATTGACGTCGAATGCAGTGCCCAGTGCGGTCGTCGTGCCGCCTCCAGCCTCGACGACAAAGGGTCGGCTGCTGTCGGCTGCGACCTGGACGAAGGCCTCGCCACGCAGCAGTACGATCCGCCGCTCGGCGGAATTGAACTGATAGGCGACGGCCGACTGGGCGTTGAGCTGCAAGGTCGAGCCATCCTCAAGCGCAAGGATCGGCCGTTCGCCCTTGCCCGCGATGACGTCCGCCCGCACCCACATGGGGCCGTCGAGCGCAAGAAAGAGGCAGGCGCCGATGGTTACGACGGCCGCGAGCGCGGTTACGGTTTTTCGCCGCGTCCCGGTCGCTGTCACAGCCTTTTGGGCAAATTCCGGTTCGCGCCGGATCAAGAGCGATGCGTCGCCGATCGCCCTTTGGGCGCGGGCAAAAATCTCGGCATGGGCAGGATCCTCCGCGCGCCAGCGTTCGAAGGCGAGCCGCAACGCTTCATCGCCGGGATCGCCCGTCAGGCGGACCAGCCAGTCCACCGCCTGCTCGCGCACCCGCCTGTCACGCGCCATCACAACACCTCCTCCAGCCGGTCGAGGCAATGCAGATAGGCCTTGCGCAGATGGCGGTAGACCATGTTGCGGCTGATCCCCGTGCGCATGGCGATTTCGTCCGAGGTGAGGTTGCCGATGCGGCTTGCGAGAAAGACGCGCCGCCGCTGCAGCGACATCTCCATGATCGCTCTCTTCAGGATCGTCAGCCGCCGGGGAAGATCGATGTTGGCGTCGGGTGCGGCGATATCGCTGGCGACCGCCAGGGCGTCTTCTTCGCTACCGGAGAAGAGCTTGAGCTCGAAACGGTCGCGCCGCAGCCGGTCGATGCCGAGATTGGCGCAGGCGCGGCGCAGGAACGCCCTCAGCGAAGACTTGCCCTCAAGCGGCGTGCGCCGATCGACCAGCCGGACATAAAGCTCGTGCACGACCTCGTTTGCGGTGGCCGCCTGGTGACCACGTCGCCGCGTCATCGCGCAGAGCTCGTCGTAGTAGGCCACAATCGCGTCGTCGAGCATCAAATGCGAAGCTGATTTCTCTGGCATGACAATTTTCAGGGCCGATCCGGAGCCGTCGGCAGAGCGAAGATGAGAGACATGGCGCGGCGCGCACGAGGCAGCGCCGGCGTTCATTAGCGTGTCCTCGCAGCACACACAACAAATATGAGTATTGTACTCATCTTTTATTTCCAAAACCGCCGGCAATGCAACTAGCTCGAAAGGAGGCGTTGACCTCAGGGCTCAGAGTGAGACCCTCAGTCAGGGTTCACGCCGGTGATCCGCTAGAGCCAGATTTCCGGGTGACAAGAGCCGAAAGGAGAAAGTCATGGCAGGAAACGGCAGCCTCAACGGAAAGTGCTTCTGCGGCGCAGTCGAGATCGAAGTGAGCGGCGATCCGGCCGCCATGGGCTATTGCCATTGCAGTTCCTGCCGCAGCTGGTCGGCAGGTCCGGTCAACGCCTTCACGCTCTGGCCACCGGAAAAGGTCAAGATCGTCAAGGGTGCGGACAATCTCGTCGGCTACCAGAAGACGGCAACGAGCGTACGCAAATGGTGCAAGGCCTGCGGCGGCCATCTCATGACCGAGCATCCGCTCTGGGGTGTCACCGACGTCTTTGCCGCGGCAATCCCGTCGCTGGCCTTCAAACCGATGCTGCACGTCAACTATCAGGATACGGTGCTGCCGATGAAGGACGGCCTGCCGAAATATCGCGACTTCCCGCCGGCCTTCGGCGGAACGGGCGAGATGATGGCGGAATAGAGCGCAAATTCGCACGGAAGACCGCTGCGCACTTTTCCTGGAACTCGCCTTCCTATCGCGCAATTCCGGACGGAAAACCGCTGCGCACTTTCCTGGGATTGGTTTTCCTGCTCCGCAATTCCGGACGGAAAACCGCTGCGCACTTTTCCTGGAATTGGCTTTCCTGCCCCGCAATTCCGGACGGAAAACCGCTGCGCACTTTTCCTGGAATTGCTTAGGCCGGCGCGGTGCCGGCCAGATGATGCTGCAGCGCCGTGCGGGTGTTGACGAACAGGCGGTCGGGGCCGAGTTGGTCGGCAAAGCCGGATGCGCGCACATAGGCGAGCACATCCGGGTTCAGTTCGGACAGCCAGACGGTAACGCCCTGCCCGCTGATGCGCCGCTCGCCCTCCATCATCATCTGAAGCGCCGAATATTCGATGTCGATCACCCGGCTCATGTCGAGCACGAGCACCCTTGGCTTCTGCTGCGCGACCAGCATCTGCGCCTGGTCCGCCACCTGCTGGGCATTGGCGAAGAAGAGCCGGCCCTCCGGGCGGATGATCAGCAACCCCTCGAAGGTCTCATCATCGGGGTGCTCGGGCGAGAGCGGCCGCAGCCGATCGGTTCCGCGCTTGCGCCCGACGACATAGACCTTTGCCGAGGCCGCCTGGCGCGCGAGCCCGATGAAGGACAGCACGATCGCGACGATGATGCCCTGCAGCGTGCCGAAGAAGAGCACGCCGAGGAAGGCGGCCAGCGCCCAGTGAAACTCCATCAGCCGGACCTTGCGGACGGAGAGGAAATCCGCCGGTTTGATGAGCCCGACCGAGTAGACGATGACGATGGCCGCAAGGACGGCCTGCGGCAGCAGACCGAGCAGCGGCGCCAGCACCAGCATGGTCGCCGCCGCGGCCGCCGCGGTGACCAGCGACGCCATCTGGCTGTGGCCGCCGACAGCCCGCACCACGGCGGTCTGCGACGTACCGCCGCCGGCGCTCATGGCGCCGAAGAAAGCGCCCGCGAAATTGGCAGCACCCGTTGCCAGCAATTCCCGGTTCGCCCGGATCGGCGGATCAGACGGCGCGGCAAAGGCGCGGCCGGCGGCAATGGTTTCGGTGAAGCTCATCAACGCGATGCCGAGCGCGCCCGGCAACAGTTCCTGGACAAGACCGAGGCTCGGAAGCGTCAGCGACGGCAGCGATTGCGGGATGAAGCCGACGGTGGAGACGCCGAGCGCCTGCAGCCCGGCAAACCAGGAAAGCGCGATGGCAGCGGCCACGGCCAGAAGCGGCGCCGGCGAATGCGGCCAGAGCCGTTCCATCGCCAGCAGCGCCACCAGCGCCGCGGCGGCGATCGCGAGCGTGAGCATCGAGGTCTCGGACAGGTGGCCGGCGATGCTGAGGATATCGCGGAAGAAGCCTTCCTTGGTAATGTGGATGCCGAGCAGCTTCGGCACCTGATCGAGCACGATGACGAGGCCGATGCCGGCCTTGAACCCGATCAGCACCGGCGACGAGATGAAGTTGGCGACGAAGCCGAAGCGCAGCAGCGATGCGAGGAAGAGAAGCGCGCCGGTCAGGGCGGTCAGCGTCGCGGTTGCCGTCAGGAGCTTGGCGGGATCGCCGTCGGGGACGGCAAGGCCGAGCTGCGTGCCGGCGAGGATCGCAAGGGTGGTGGTCGATGAAACGCTCAGGACGCGGGAGGTGCCGAGAAGCGCATAGATGATCATCGGCACGAAGGCGGTGTAGAGACCGACGCTGACCGGCAGGCCCGCGACCGTGGCATAGGCCATCGCCTAGGGCAGGACCAGGGCAGCGGCCGTCAGACCTGCGATCACGTCGAGCCGCAGGCCCGCGGAGAGGCCGCGGCCGTCGCCGGCAAGTGAATGCTCATGCGATGCCAACGGGATCCTCCTGCGGCAGGAGATTCATGAGATTATTCTAAATCGATAACACTCGGCCAAAGCGGTTGCAAGAAATGCAATTGTCCGCATCGTACCTTACCTGCCGACTGGCAAAACGGGCGCTGGAAGCCGTCCCGACTCAGGTCTATCCTGATCACGGCAGCTCGCGTCGAGAGGGGATTTCGCCGACGGGAAACGGGCCAGGGGTGGAGCGTCACGAGGGCGTGGTCGCATCGGGCCTACCCGCGAGAGGGAGGAATGCGGTGGCAGAGTCTCAACGCCGGCGGCAGACGAAAAGAATGCGACGCCGATTTTTCTTCAATCTCTACCAGCAGCTTCAGCTGCTTTGGCCGATCTTCTCGGCGATCCTGATCGTGATGGTAGGGGCCGGCATCATCATCTGGCGTATCGAAGACTGGCGGCTCGACGAGGCGCTTTACTTCACCTTCGTCACGGGCCTGACCATCGGCTATGGCGACATCACGCCCAAGCATCTGAGCGCGCGGGTACTGGCACTGGTGATCGGCTTTTCCGGCATCGTCCTGACCGGCCTCGTGGCAGCTGTCACCGTGCAGGCGCTGAACGAGACCAGCCGGGATGAGAGCGACGACCCCTGAGAGGTCGGGCCGGCAAGCCCCACCTCCCCGCGGTACCTGGTTTCACGGATCAGCCAGCGACGAACCGGCCTTCCGATACGATCTCCGACAGCGCCTTGCGCGGGCTAGGCTGCTCGCGCTGCTGCAGCGCTTGCGGCAGCAGCGCCTTGTCGCCGAGGCGCCCGATCGCGACGGCCGCTTCGATCCGGAAGTTCTCCGGCACGCCAAGCTCGGCGCGCGCTCGCTCATAGTCGAGACCGGCCATGCCGTGCGCCTGCCAGCCGGAATGGGCGGCCTGCAGCGCCAGCGCACCCCAAGCGGCACCGGCGTCGAAGGAATGGGTGTAGGACGGCACTTCCTCGCTGGCGCCCGGCGGCAGCAGAGAGGTCTTCGACAGCACGAAGATCAGCGCCGAGGCCTCCGCCGCCCAGCTCCGGTTGAATTCGTTGAGGAGGCCGAGCAGGCTCTCCCAGCCTTCGCCGCCGCGGCGCGCATAGACGAAATGCCAAGGCTGGGCATTGTAGGCGGACGGCGCCCAGCGGGCAGCCTCGAGAATCTGAAGCAGTTCGGACTCGGAGATCTCGGCACCCGAATAGGCGCGCGGAGACCAGCGCTCGAGGAAAAGCGGGTTGATCGCATAATCTGCGACGCGGGAATTCACATGCAATGTCATGGGGATGTTCCATTCATCGACGGCGTTCCGCCGTCACTTGGGGTCATTGTTGGCGGGTTTGATCACCGACGGCCGAAGCTTTGATAGCGATCGCAGCGGCTTTTCAAGGTCGAAATCTCCTCGGAGAGTTCGGCGATACGGTCCTTGAGTTCGTGGACCGTGCCATCCTCGATATCCTCGAAACCAAAACAATCGCGTGCCTCGTGCAGTTCCAGCCGGCCCTGCAGGACCTCGCGGATCGCACTCAAACGCTCATATTGCCGCAGCATGCTCATCATGGACCTCATCTCAGGCGGCCGCCGCAAAGCTGCGTCGACCGGACATTACCGAGATTATCCACTTAACTAGTAGATTAAAGGAATTCTGACCCAAAGAGCAGGCGGGTCGTGGAAAACTGCTCCCCGACGACAACGACGCGTCGCGGGCATGAAAAGACCCGGGCGGTGGGAGGTCCGCCCGGGTCTTTCGAAATCATCCGGTAGGGCGAAATCATACGGGCGGGCGAAATCACGTGGTCGGGAGGTCGTGCCCCTCGGGGCGGTTGCCGTCGAGAAAGCCCATATCCCGCTTCAGGTGATCCGACAGATCCCTGACGTCGACGACATCGGTCGTCCGGCTCTTCCTCGCGAACAGGAACGCCAGCCAGGAACCGACGGAAAAATCGTTTGTCGACGAAAAACTACGTACTTGAATGGTTGTCATAGCCGTCATCCTCTTCATCAATCCGTCTAATGGACGGACCTTGAAAATGGTTGTGGCGGCATCAACTTCCAATCGAATATCGGTCACCATGCATAAGGCCATTTAATGCATAAGACACTTCCGCTCCCACCATTGACGGCGATACGCGTCTTCGAGGCGGTCGCGCGCCATGGAAGCTTCACCAACGCCGCAAGCGAACTCGGCATGACGCAAGCCGCAGTGAGCTATCAGATCAAGGTGCTCGAAGATCGGCTCGGCGCGCCGCTGTTCCTGCGCCGCCCGCGCCAGATCGCGCTCACCGAGGTCGGCCAGCGGCTCGCCCCCGTGGTGACGCAGGTTTTCGAGCAGCTCAGCGAAGCCTATGTGAACGCGCGCGGCGGCGCCCAGGGAACGCTGGTCATCAGCACGATCGCGACCTTTGCCTCCAACTGGCTGGCGCGGCGCCTCGGCTCGTTTCAGATCGCCCACCCCTCGCTTGCCGTGCGCCTTCAGACCGAGCCGCATCTCGTCGACTTCAGCCGCGAGGAGGTCGATATCGGCATCCGCTCGGGCCGCGGCGCGTGGCCGGGACTCGCGGCCCACCGTCTGATCGACGCCGACTTTTCACCGATGCTGAGCCCGGGCCTTGCGGCCAGCATCGGCGGCGTGAAGGAACCGGCCGACCTGCTGCAGCTGCCGCTTCTCGACCCCGGCGATCCCTGGTGGGCGCGGTGGTTTGCCGCCGCCAACGTGCCAGTGGAAGGGCTTGCGAGCCGGCCCGGCGCCAGCATGGGCGCCCAGGTCTATGAGGGGAATGCGGCGACCGCCGGACAGGGCGTGGCGATCCTGACGCCGGCCTTCTTTGCCGCGGAACTTGCCGACGGGCGCCTGATCCAACCCTTCGATCTGCTGTGCGACGAAAGCCAGGCCTATTGGCTGGTCTATCCGGAAAACCGGCGAAACTCCCCGAAAATCAGCGCCTTCCGACAGTGGATTCTCGGCGAGATCGGCCAGCAAAAAGGGTGAAGACGGCTGTCGGAGCAGAGTGATCTTGCGTCTCGACGGCCCCCGGGAATTTTCCTCGGCTCCGGAACCCTTCGGGCCACCGGGGAGTTGCATCCCCGTAGCGACCAGAGCGAGGGAGTGCCGGAGCGAAGATGCCAAGCGAGCCGACGGAACAGTTCCGCTCAGCCAGCGAAACCACCTGGTGGACCGTGCAACGCGGCGACGGGCCGATCGTCGGCACCGCGATCCACAACGGGCATGCAATGCGCGGCGACGCCCGCGCGCTCACCGCCCTGACGGACGAGGAACGGCTGCGCGAGGAGGATCCGTACACGGAATTCGTCATCCGCGATCTTGCCAACCGCATCGTCGTTCACAGGTCCCGCTTCGAAGTCGATCTCAACCGGGCCCGCACGGGCGCGGTCTATCTTCAACCGGCGCAAGCCTGGGGCCTTTCCGTCTGGCGGGAACATCCGCCCGTGGAGATGATCGAGGCGTCCCTCGCCGTCCACGACGAATACTATGCCATGCTGCATGCCATGCTGGCGGCGATCGAGCGCCGCCACGGTCGCTTCATCGTGCTCGACATGCACAGCTACAACCACCGGCGACAGGGACCGGAGGCCGCGCCCACGGCCGCCGACCAAGCCCCGGAAATCAACATCGGCACCGCCTCGATGGATCGAGCCAGGTGGGCCGGTGTTATCGATACGCTGATGTCGGTGCTCAGGGGCGCGCGTATCGACGGCCGACCCGTGGATGTGCGCGAGAACGTCGCCTTCCAGGGGCGCGGAGAGCAGACGCGCTTCATCCACGAGCATTTTCCCGAGACCGGCTGTGCGATCGCGATCGAACTCAAGAAGACCTTCATGGACGAGTGGACCGGCAAGCCGGATATCGAGGCGCTTCGTTCACTGCGGACGCTGATCTGCTCGCTCGTCCCGATCCTGACCGAAACGCTGGCGAGGCAGCGATGACGGAGGAGAAAGCGGCACCCACAAGTTCGGCTCCGGTCTGGCTCGACGAAGCCATCGGCCGGCTGACGGAGGGCCGCGCCGTCCGGCGGGACTTCGGCGAGGGTGGGCGGCTGCACATCGACCGCCTCGTTCCCTTCCTTTGCGTGCACATCGCCGCCGGGCACCAGCAGCCGGTGGCGCGCGACATCGCCCAGGCGAACGCCGCCTATCTGCTGGCGCCCGATATTGATATCGCCGCCGCAATCATCGAACGTGTCGGGCGGGTGATCGAACAGCGTCTCGGCCTGTTCATCGTGCTCGAATTCGGCGAGCTGGAAAGCGACGATCCGCCCGCCAAGGACGCACCCTTCCTTCCGCCCTTCTTGATCGAGGTGGTCGCCGGCGCGCGCGCCGCCGAACAGGTCGCCGCCAAGGCCTTGATCGAGACGGCGGCGACGATCGAAGGCAAGTTCCGCACGCCGCATGTGACGCTCGTCGAGCGCCCGACGACGACAGGCCGAAAGGCGCTTGTGCCCGACTATCCGCATCTGACGGTGCGCTTCGCGCCGATCTACTGCGAGCCGGGAACGCGCCGCATCTATCCGCAACTGCGCGAGCGGCTGGTCGCGAGCGTCTTCGACGCTGGGCTGAGAGCCGTTGCCGCTTTCGCCCGCGCAAAATCGGACGATTTTCGACTGCCGACGCACCGCGCTTTCGGCCGAAAGGCCTTCGTCGATGCCGTCGTGCGCGCCGACCGCGGCATCGACGAGATCGCGTCGAGCTTCGACTTCCTGCTGGCAGTGACCCCCATCAACGCGGAAGCCGCCTGGGCGGAGTTCGCCTCAGGCGGCTTCTCCAAGAGCCCGCGCCTCTACTACCGCCCGCTGACGCTGCAGATCGAGACGGCCAAACGGAAGCTCTTCTCGCTCAATTTCGAACACCTGGAAGATCCGCTGCTCTATGCCCTCTACCGGGAAAAGCAGCAGGAGGTCGACCTGCAGCTGTCGATGATCTCGGCGCGGGAAACCCGCACCTTCGTCGAGTTCGGCCGCGCCCTGTACGGCCCGGTGGAAGCCACGCTTCATGACGCCGCCTCCGAAATCCTGGCACGCACGGCGCCCGATCCCGACGCCCCGTCATCTCGCGCCGACAGGCGCGATTGCGAGTACATAAGGGAGCGCGCCCAGGCGATGATAACGGCCTATCGGCGCCAGTCGGCCGATTTTTCCGCCTCCATCGACATCCGCGACGACCTGCCGGCCGGCCTGCTCGTTTCGCGCGGCCAGCTTTTGATTGCCAGGAGTTCCGCGCTCGACGCCGATCGCGTCGAGGCGCTGCTCAACCACGAGATCGGCGTGCATCTGCTGACCTATTTCAACGGTTCTGCCCAGGGACTGCGTATCCTCCGCTCCGGACTGGCCGGTTACGAAGGCATGCAGGAGGGGCTCGCTGTTTTTGCCGAATATCTGAGCGCCGGCATGACGATCGACCGGTTGCGCGTGCTGGCAGCACGGGTCGTCGGCTGCGTCGCCATGCTCGACGGCGCACCCTTTCCGCAGACCTACCGGCTGCTCGTCGACGGACATGGCTTTACCGCCGCCGAAGCCTTCAACATCACGCTGCGCATCTATCGCGGCGGCGGGCTGGTCAAGGACGCGATCTACCTGCGCGGCCTGTTGCAGCTTCTCGATCATCTGGCCCGCGGCGGCAGTCTCGAACCGTTTTGGATGGGCAAGATCGCCGCCTCGCATTTCAGCGCGATCCAGGAGCTCAGCCTGCGCGGCCTCCTTGGTGCCGCAGCGCTCCGCCCTATCTTTCTCGATGAGGTCAAAGCGCGCGACCGACTTCAGCGAGCCCAAGGGGGACTGTCCCCGCTCGACTTGATCGCAGAGTAGGAAACCGAATGCGCATTGCCTTTCTCGTCAACTCCATCGAGGGCGAAGAGACGTTCTATGCGACGACGTCGCTGGCACTCGCCGCCCTCGCCCGCGGCCATGAGATCGTCTACCTTACGCCCGGCGATTTCGTTCTGACACCCGACGGCCGACTGACCGTCCATGCGCTTTCTCTCGGAACGGCAAAGCCGCGCAAGGCTGAAACCTTCATTGCGGCACTGCGGGGTGATGCGACGCGGCGCGAGGTCCTGGACATTACGGATATACAGATCCTCTTTCTGCGCAACGACCCTTCGGAGGACGCCGCCACACGGCCCTGGGCGGCCCAGGCCGGCATCATCTTCGGGCGGCTCGCCGCCGAGCGCGGCGCGATCGTCGTCAACGATCCGGACGGATTGGCCGCAGCACAAAACAAGCTCTATCTGCAGGGTTTTCCCGAGGTCGTCCGTCCGACCACGCTGATCACGAAGCACATGGAGGAGGTCCGGTCCTTCCTCGACGCCCATCCCGAGGGCGTCATCCTGAAGCCGTTGCAGGGCTCCGGCGGCAAGAACGTCTTCAAGGTCGGTTCCAGCCATGAAACGAACCTCAACCAGATCTTCGAGGCCGTCAGCGAGATGGGCTATGTGATCGCGCAGGAGTACCTGCCGGCGGCGACGGAAGGCGATGTCCGCCTGTTCCTGATGAACGGCCGGCCGCTCAAGCGCGGCGACACCTACGCCGCCGTGCGGCGCGTTCCGGCGGAAGGCGAGCTGCGCTCCAACATGCATGTCAACGGCCGGCCTGTCGCCGCCGTCGTCACCCCGGCGATGCTCGCCGTCGCCGAGGAGATGCGCCCCAAGCTGGTGCGCGACGGCATGTTCCTGGTCGGCCTCGACGTCGTCGGCGACAAGCTGGTTGAGGTCAATGTCTTCACGCCCGGCGCCCTGCCGGAGATCGCCGAGCTGACCTCGATCGAGTTCAGCGAAGACATCGTCGCGGAGCTCGAACGGAAGGTCGAGATAAGGCGCGCCAATGATGGCGTGCTTTCCAATCGGGAACTTGCGACCCTTTGATCGGTGGTGCTCGCCACCGCCGACTATCCCAAGGTGGCTCTCACCCGGCGACGGTCTCGTCCCAGTGGCTGGCTGGCGACACTACGCCCTTGGTGAAGAGGAAGCTGCCGAAGCGGCGCGCCTCGCCCGTGACGATGACGCAATAGGCGCGCTTGGCTTCCTCGTGGAAGGCGAAACGCTCGATCGCATACATCTTCGAAAGAGGACCATCCGCGCGCGCGACCTCGGCCTGCACCTCGCGCTGCACCTCCGGCAGCTCGCCCGCCGCCCCGTCCGGCGTCAACCGCGCCGCCGAAGGCTGCAGCGGCGTGTCGAGCGGCATGACGGATAGGATGGCGCGCACCGCACGCGCGGCCGAGACATTCGCAATGTGCAACGGCAGACCGAGCCGGGTGTGGCGGGCGATGGTGTCGGCGGGAAAATTCGCATCAACGATCGCGATCCGGTCTCCATGTCCCATTGAGCGCAGCGCGTGCAGCACGTCGGCGTTCAGTGCCGGATCGATGTTCTTGAGCATCAGCCTAACCTTCCCATTTGCTTCTGCGGTGAAAGCTAAGCCGCAGAAATCCCCGCGGGCGGGTCCATCGACCCGACCACCCTGTCCTTCACCGTGTCTCGTCCGTCGTGGCGGGCAACGATCCGCCCGCACGGTGGCCCCAGGTCCTAGATGCCGGTCAGCCGCTCGCGATACTTGTCGATGATGACAGCAAGGATGATGACGACGCCTGTTATCATCTGGCGCATGAAGTCGCTGAGCCCGAACAGGATGAGGCCGTTGGCAAGCACCCCGGTGATGCAGGCGCCTAGCAGCGTGCCGATCACAGTACCACGGCCGCCGTTGAGGCTGGTGCCGCCGATGATGACGGCGGCGATCGCGTTCAGCTCGAAGCCGATGCCGATGATCGGGCTCGCGATGTTGAGGCGGGCCATGTAGACCATGGCCGCAATGCCGACGAGCGCGCCGGCAATCGTGAAGGCCGCCACCTTGTAGAACATCAGCGAATGGCCGGCGAGACGCACCGCCTCTTCGTTGTTGCCGATGCCATAGAGCAGCCGGCCGAACACCGTCTTCGACAGCACGAACCAGGCGATCGCGACGAGCAGCAGCGCGATCAGGAAGACGACGGGGATGCCGAAGATCATCTGCGAGCCGAAGGCGTTGAAGCTCGGCGGAAACGAATAGATCGTGCGCGCATCCGTCACCTGAAGTGCTGCACCGCGGGCGATATTGAGCATGCCGAGCGTGACGATGAAGGAAGGCAGCCCCCAGAAGGCGCTGATCCAGCCATTGAGGAAACCACAGACGACGCCGGTGCCGACAGCGGCGAGCGTTGCCAGCGCGACCGCCTGAAACACCGAGAGATCGGGGATCGTCAGCACCGTGCCGCCGACGACGGCGCAGAAGGCGAGCATCGAGCCGACGGAGAGATCAATGCCGCCGATCAGGATGACGAATGTCATGCCGACGGCGAGGATCAGGTTGATGGTGATCTGCGTCAGGATGTTGGAGACGTTGTTGGCCGTCAGGAAATGCTCGGTCGAGACCGAGAAGAAGACGAGCAGAAGCAGGAGCGCCAAGCCGATGCCGGCGTCGCGCAGGAGCACCTTCGGCGACCAGCCCGAAAGCCGGCGCGTGTCGATGGTTTCGCCGGATTGTGTCTTTTCGAGTGCTTGCATCTTACTGCCTCACCTGTTGCTGCTCGCCCTGGTAGGCAAATTGCAGGATACGTTCTTCGGAGAATTCCGGCCGCGACAGCTCGCCGACGACACGGTGCTGCGACATCACGAGGATGCGGTCCGAGAGGGTCATCAGTTCCGGCAGCTCGGACGAGACGATCAACAACGCCAAGCCGCGTTCGGCGAACTGGCGGATCAGGGCATAAATCTCCGCCTTGGCGCCGACGTCGACGCCGCGTGTCGGCTCGTCGAGCAACAGGACCTTCGGGTTGCGTGCCAGCCATTTGGCGAGCACCACCTTCTGCTGGTTGCCGCCCGAGAGCGTCGCAGCATTCTTGCCGGGGCCGCCATATTTCAGCTTGAGCTCGGCGCCGAGCCGTTCCGTCACTTCGATTTCCGCCCCCCTGTCGAGAATGCCAGCACGCGAGACGTCCGAGAGGGACGCGAGCGTGACATTGGCCGAAATCGGCATGTTGAGGATCAGACCTTCCTCCTTTCGGTCCTCGGTCACGAAGCCGATACCGGCATTGATCGCCTCGCGCGGCGAGCGGAAGGCGGCGCGGTTCCCCTCAAGGAAGAGCTCGCCGGAGAGCGGCAGTTGAGCGGCCGCGATCGCCCGCAGTAGCTCGGTGCGACCGGAGCCGACAAGCCCGGCGATCCCCAGGATTTCGCCCCTGTGCAGTTCAAGTGAAATGCCCTCGGCGTGCGGCGATTGCAGCGGCCGAAACCGGTTAAGCGACAACGCTTGTGCCGGCCGAGCAAACGAGACCACTTCGCTCGCCATCTGCTGCTGCAGCTTGCGGCCCACCATGGCGCGCACCAGTTCGTCCTGATTGGTCTCGGCGATCGACCGCGAGAACACTGTCTCACCGTTGCGCAACACCGTCACCCGGTCGCAGATGCGGAAGACCTCGTCGAGATGATGCGAGACGAAGACGATCGAGACGCCGCGACTGCGAAGGTCGCTGACGATATTGAACAGCCGCTCGGTTTCGCGCGACGTCAGCGTCGCCGTCGGTTCGTCGAGTATGAGGATACGGCTTTCCGTCATCAGCGCGCGCGCCACCTCGACCAACTGTCGGTGGGCGATGCCGAGGCGCGAGACCGGCCAACGCACGTCTATGTCGCTGAGGCCAATGGCGTCGAGTGCGGCTCGTGCGCCGGCATGCATCTCCTGCCGTCTGACGACGCCGAAGGCGTTGCGCGGCAGATGCTCGATGAAGATGTTTTCCGCCACCGACAGATGGGGCAGAAGGTTGAATTCCTGGTGCACCACCTGGAGGCCGTTGGCCTTGGCTTCGCGGGGTGTTGCCGGCGCGTAAGGCCGGCCCGCGAGATTGATTGCGCCCTCGTCCGGACGGACGATACCGCAGAGAACCTTGATCAAAGTCGATTTGCCGGCACCGTTCTCGCCGATGAGACCGTGCACCTCGCCCGGCTGAATGGAGAGGCTGACGCCGTTCAGTGCCTTGGTGCCACCGAAGGCCTTTTTAACATCGTGCAGTTCCAGAACCGGCGGCATCCAAACGCCGGCCGCTTCCGCCTTCACGGTTTGCGTGTTCATCATGACCTAGCCCTTTTGAAACGCAGCAATCGCGCACGCGAACCATTGGCTTGCGGCGGATGCTGTCCTTGCCGAAGCGCACCGGGCGCTGCCCGGTGCGCACGCGCGGTCTCAGGGTTATTTCACGTTGTCCTTGGTCACGAGCTCGATGTCGGTCTTCACCCAGCCTTCGAGCTTGGGACCGCCGGCCACGACTTCGAGCGCCTTGTCGATGGCGTTCGCCGCCATCTGCGAACCGAACTGGTCGACCGTTGCCAAAAGCTTGCCGTCCTTCAGCATGGGCGCGACCGCCGGCACATTGTCGAAGCCGACGACCTTGATGTCGTTGCGGCCTGCCGCGTCCAGCGCCTTGACAACACCGATCGCCATGGAATCGTTGGCGGCGAGCACACCCTGGATATCGGGATGCGCCGTCAGCATGGTCGAGAAGACGGAATTGGCCTCTTCCGTTTCCCAATGCGCCGTGCGGGAATCGAGAAGATCGAGCTTGCCGGCCGCGATCGCATCCTCGAAGCCGAGCTTGCGCTGTGCCGCATTGTCCGCGCCCGGATTGCCCTCGAGGATCACGACCTTGCCGCCGGCGCCGAGATCCTTGGCGAGCGCATCACCGACCATCTTGGCGCCACCGCGGTTGTCAGGGCCAACGAAGGCCAGATCGACGCCGGCGTCCTTCTTTGCCTGCTCGTCGAGCGAAACGTCGAAATTGATGACGACAATGCCCGCATCCATCGCCTTCTTCAGCGGCGCGACCATGGCGCGGGAGTCGGCCGGCGCAATCACGATCGCGTCCACGCCTTGCGTGATGAAGTTCTCGACACCGTTCAACTGGCTCTCGAAATCGGTCTCGTTCTGCATGCCGATGGCTTTGAGTTCGTAGTCGCCACGCTTCTTGGCATGCGCCTCGGCGCCTTCCAGCATGTTCTTGAAGAAGTCGTTGGCCAGCGACTTCATGACGAGGCCGACGACGGGTTTATCGGCCGCCATGGCAAGCGTCGGCAATGCGGTGGCAACGGTAAGTGCGACGATAGATGCGTACAGGGAAAATTTCATGGGTTCTCCTCCGGTGAAAAGATGGTCCTCCAACCATCAATGAAACGTTTCATCGCATGAGTATACGTGGTCCGCTTCGAGCTTTAGAAGATAGAAAGGCGGCATAGCTGTCAATATGAAACGTTTCATCAAAAAGAAAATTGTGCTGGAAGCTGCTACCCGTTCGCGGCATTCTCTGATTTAAGAGGAAGACCAGCGCCGTCGGGCGAACCTGCGGTCGCTGGTGCAAGACTTTGATCTGGCGCGCGATTTTCGCTTGTCGCCGGTCGCACATGCGTAAGTGGGAGGCAACGTTTGAACCCGACGATCAAGGATGTTGCACAGCGCGCCGGCGTCTCTGTCGGCACGGTTTCGCGTGTGCTTGCCAAGAACAAGACGGTGAGCGAGGACATCAGGGCAAAGGTCGAAGCGACAATCGACGCGATCGGCTACCGGCCGAACATTCTCGGCCGCAGCCTCAGGCTCGCCAAGACCGACATCATCGGCCTCGTCGTGCCCGACATCACCAACCCCTTCTTTGCCGAGCTTGCCAAACAGGTGGAGATGCTGGCGTCCGCCGAGGGCTACTCGGTGCTGCTTGCCAACACCCATGACGACCCGGACGCAGAGAAGCAGCAGATCGAAACCCTGCTCGGACGATTGCCGGCCGGGTTGATCCTCGTGCCGGTCAGCAACAGCCTTGCCGACGGGCTGGCGTCGCGCACGCGAACAGTGACCGTCGACCGACCCTTGAGCGGCCATGCGCTCGTCTCCGTCGACAACCGTCAGGGCGGTTATCTGGCCGCGGACCATCTGCTTTCGCTCGGCCATCGTCGGCTCGGCTACATCAGCGGTCCCGGCACGACCGAGGTCTCCGGCGAGCGCCGCGGCGGCTTCGTTCAACGGCTCGACGAATTCCGAAAGAGCCACCCCGGCGACTACGTTCAGCCGCAGATCGTCGAAGGCCACTTCGATTACCGCTCGGGCGAAGAACTTGGTAAGCAGCTGCTGACGCAGTCCGAAGCAACCCGCCCGACGGCGATCGCCACCGCCAGCGACCAGCAGGCGATCGGCCTGTTGCGCGCTGCCGACGACATGGGGCTTCGGGTTCCGAACGACCTTTCGATCGTTGGCTTCGACGACATTCCGCTGGCCTCGCTGGTGCTGCCGCGGCTCACCACCATTCGCCAGCCGATCGACGAGATCGCACGGCTCGCGCTTGAAGGCGTGCTCGGCAGCCATGCGCTGCAGGAAGAATACAAGCTGCAGCCAAAGCTGATGAAACGCGGCTCGTGCGCTGCGCCCTCAACGCGCTGAGATCACGGCGCCTCGCGATACGGGGTGTTGCTGCCCTCGGCGCCTCATCAGATCGCGAGCACCGCCGCCCCTCCAGCAAGCCCCGCGCCGGCCGCCGTCAGCAACAGCTTTTCGCCGGCGATGAAGGGCTTTTGCCGGTGCGACAGGGATAGCGACAGCGGGATGGTCGCGGCCGACGAGTTGCCGTAGTCCGAGATCGTGCGCACCGTTTTCGACGGCGCAATGCCGAGCCGGTCGCACACGGCGTCGAAGATGCGCGCATTGGCCTGGTGCGGCACGAAGCGACTGATGTCCGTCGCGCTGCAGCCGACGGCGTCCATGGCGTTGACGGCACAGGCCGTCATCATCTCCACCGCCTGCGCGAACATTTCGCGCCCGTCGCGCATCGTCATCAGCAGATCCTGCGGCCTGGTGTCGGCAGAAAACGGCCTGTTGCTGCCGCCCGCGGCAATCGAGATCAGGTCGTAGCGGCTGCCATCGGCGGCGAGGTCTACGCCGAGCAGACCGGTTTTCCGATCATCGTTGGGGGCGACGACGACGGCACCGGCGGCATCGGCAAACAGCACGGCGCTCGCCCGCTCGGCCGGGTTGATCCGGCGGCTCAAGATGTTGGCGGCCACCACCAGCACCGACTTTCCCTGCGTCCGCACGAAGCCGTCGGCAAGCGTCAGGGCGTAGAGGAAGCCCGAACAGGCGCCGGCAAGGTCGATCGCGCCGGCATTCGAAAGGCGAAGATGGTGGGCAAGCAGGGGAGCGGACGGCGGCAGCAGGTGATCCGGCGTCGAGGTCGCAAGCAGGACCAGGGCGATATCGCCGTGCGGGGTGCGGGCATCCTCGAGCGCCATTGCGCCCGCCTTTGCCGCGAGCCCCGAAAGCGTGTCGTCGGGCGCGGCCCAGCGCCGCTCGCGAATGCCGGTGCGGCGCTCGATCCAGCCGGGCTCAAGCCCCAGCGTCATCTCGATCTCGCTATTGGCGACACGCCGTTCGGGCACCGCATGGCCGAAGCCGACAATCCGGGAGGAGCGAGCGGGCCTCATAGCTGCCCTGCCCCGAAGAGCGACGCCGCCTCGTCGATCGCGTCATAGGCCCGCCCAAGATCGGCATCGGTGACGCAATAGGGCGGCATCAGATAGATGACGTTGCCGAGCGGACGGATCAGCAAACCGCGCTTACGGAAAAACGCCCGGAGCCGCGGGCCGACCTCGGCGAGATAGCCGCCGGACGGCACCACGAGATCGAGGGCCGTAATGGTGCCGAGCTGGCGGACGTCGGCGAAGCGCGGATCATCGGCGAAGCGCGCCAGATGCCGATGCTGGTGTGCGCCCAAGGTTTCGATGCGCGCCTCTATAGGCTCCTGTCTCCAGACGGCGAGATTGGCGAGTGCCGCGGCACAGGCGATCGGGTTGGCCGTGTAGGAACTCGAATGGAAGAAGGTCTTGCGCCGGTCGGCCGAAAGATGCGCCGTAAAGATCTCCGAGCTGCAAAGCGTCGCGGCCAGAGGAAGCGCGCCTCCGGTCAGCCCCTTCGAGGTGCAGAGAATATCCGGCGTGATCCCGGCCTGCTCGCAGGCAAACAGGCTGCCCGTCCGCCCCCAACCGGTCATCACCTCGTCGGCGATCAGCAGGCTGCCATGCCGTTCGGCAATGCGTTTCAGCTCGGACAGCACGGAAGCCGGATAGGTCTTCATGCCACCGGCGCCAAGCAGCAGGGGCTCGATCAACAGGGCGGCAACCTCGCCGGAGGCGCAAGCCCGTTCGAAGGCGTCGAGCGTTGCCTGCTCCCGGCCCGGCTCCGGAAAAGGCAGGCGATCGACGGCGAAAAGCAGCGGCGCGTAGGCGGCATTGAAGACGCCTCTTTCGCCGGCCGACATCGTGCCGATCGTGTCGCCGTGATAGCCATGCTCCAGCACACAGATGCGGCTCCGCGGCTGGCCGCTGTTGTGGAAGAAACCGAGCGCCATTTTCAGCGCGACCTCGACTGCGGTCGAACCACTGTCGGAATAAAACACATGGGAGAGCCCGGGCGGCGCGATCTCGATCAGCCCGCGCGCGAGTTCCTCGGCCGGCGCGTGGGTGTATTCGGCGAAGATGATCTGGTCGTACGTCTCCGTGGCCCTGCGGATCGCCTCCATGATGGTGGGGTGACGGTGGCCGTGAGTGATGACCCACCAGGACGAAATCGCGTCGAGGATCGACGCGCCGTCCTCGTCGACGAGATAGGCACCCTCGGTGCCGACGATGCGGCGCATCGCCGATTCCAGCGCATGCTGGGTGAAGGGATACCAGACGGCGGAGTTTCTCATGCCGGCACCTCCAGGAAATCGGCGATGTTGAAATTTTCAGCGAAGGCGCGGCGCAGGCGGTCGGGCGTCAGCGGATCGAGTCGCGGCAGCCGGCCGAGACGCCGCACGGCGCCAAGTTCGGATATGACCGCTTCGCTGTCCTCCTGCGCGTCGCCGATGAAGGCGACGCCAAGAACGGGAATGGCGCGGCGACGCAGCGCTTCGAGCGACAACAGGGTGTGGTTGATCGTGCCGAGCCCGGTGCGCGCGCAGAGAACCACCGGGATCTGCCAGCGCGCCAAGACAGACGCAAAGACCATGCGCTCCGTCAGCGGCACCAGAAGCCCGCCTGCGCCCTCGATCACCAGCGATCGGTCCACCGCGGGCGGGGACAGATGTTCCGGAGCGATGGTGACGCCGTCGATCCGCGCCGACAGGTGCGGCGAGGCCGGCGTCGCGAGCCTGTAGGCCTCAGGCAGGATGCGGTCGGCCGACAACCGGCCAAGCAGGGCGACGGTTTCGCTGTCGGTTTCTTCGTCGAGACCTGACTGCACAGGCTTCCAGTAGCAGCCTTCGAGCGCGTCGGTGAGGGCTGCGGAAAAGATGGTCTTGCCGATGCCGGTATCGGTACCGGTGACCACGATACGGGTCTTCATGGCCGCTCCTTGGCGATCGCGATCTTCAACTGCTGCAGCATCCGCACGACTGCAGGCTGGTCGACGTTGAGCGTGATGGCGATCCGAAGACGCGCGGTGCCTTCCGGCACCGTCGGCGGGCGGATTGCCCTGATATCGTAACCCTCGGCGCGCATGCGGGCGGCGATGCGGAGCGCTCGGCCGTTGTCGCCGATCGGGATGGGCAGGATTTGCGAGCCGCTGCCTTCGATGCCGAGCGTCTCGACAAGCGCCCGGTTGGCGAAAGACCTCAGGCCGTCGAATGCGGCGCGGCGTTCCGGCTCGTCGACGAGGGCTGCGAGCGCTTCACGCACCGCGGCCGCGACGAGCGGCGAAGGCGCGGTCGAATAGATGAAGTTGCGGGCGCGGTTGACGAGATAGTCGCAAAGGAGGGCGCCCGCCCCGACCAGCGCGCCGGAAACACCGAGCGCCTTGCCGCAGGTGTGCAGCACGACGACATTCTCACGACCCTCCAGTTCCGCCGCCAGACCGCGACCTTCCCGTCCGAAGACGCCGGTCGCGTGCGCCTCGTCGACGACGAGAAAGCCGTCATGCTGCGCGGCAAGCGCGAGGAGGTCGGCAAGCGGCGCGCGATCGCCATCCATCGAATAGAGGCTTTCGACGGCAATCCACGGGCGCCCTGTGCCGCCGGCGCGGCGCCATTTTTCGATGGCATCGGCAAAGGCGCCGACATCGTTGTGCACTGCTGCCACCGCATCGGCCTTGCTTGCGGCGATGCCTTCGTGAGCGCTCGCATGGATCAGGGCATCGTGGACGATGAGATCGTCACGCTGCGGCAGCGTCGAAAACATGGCAGCATTGGCGGCATAGCCGCTGCCGAAGAAGAGCATCCGTTCGGCGCCGAAGAAGGCGGCCGCTTCCGTCTCCAGCGCCTCGTGTTCTTCGTGATTGCCGCGCAACAGCCTTGAGCCGCCGGAGCCGACAGGCACGCCGCGCGCGATGGCGGCCGTTATCGCTGCCTTCAGCCGCGGCGAGGCGGCGAGCGCCAGGTAGTCGTTCGAGGTGAAATCCACTCCGCCAGCGGGGGCAAGAGCGCGCCGGCGGCCCTTGCGTTCGAGGCCCTCCAGCGTCTTCTCATGGCGCGCAAACAGACCCGCGGTCATTCCGCCGCGTCCTGCCTTGCCGGTGGAGCCATCGGCTTCAACCCCAGCCGCCGGAAGAGTGCTGCATCATGGTCCTCGCCGGGATTGTCGGCGGTCAGCAGGGTTTCGCCGACGAAAATAGAATTGGCGCCGGCGAAGAAACAGAGCGCCTGCGTCTCGTCGCTCATGTCGGTGCGCCCGGCCGAAAGCCGGACATTCGATTGCGGCATCAGGATGCGGGCAAGCGCGATGGTGCGGACGAAATCGATCGGATCGACGGGTGCCGCATCGGCCAGCTTCGAACCCGGGATCGGGATCAGCATGTTGATCGGCACGCTTTCGGGCGGCACCGGCAGGTTGGCGAGCGTTACCAGCATCGAGATCCGGTCGTCAGCGGTTTCGCCCATGCCGAGGATGCCGCCGGCGCAGACCTTGATGCCGGCGTCGCGGACATTGGCGAGCGTCTCCAGCCGGTCGGCAAAGCTGCGGGTGGTGATGATCTCGCTATAGAAGAGTTCGGACGTATCGACATTGTGGTTGTAGTAGTCGAGCCCGGCCTCGGCGAGCCGCGCAGACTGGGCCGGCGTCAGCATGCCGAGCGTCATACAGGTTTCCATGCCGAGCGCCCGCACCCCGCCGACCATGGCGACGATGGCATCCATGTCGCGGTCCTTCGGACTGCGCCACGCGGCCCCCATGCAATAGCGGGTCGCGCCGCCGTCGCGCGCCTTGCGCGCCTCGGCAAGCACACGCTCGACCTCCATCAGCTTCGATGCCTTGAGCCCGGTCGGGTAGTGAGCGGACTGGCTGCAGTAGCCGCAATCCTCAGCGCAGCCGCCGGTCTTGATAGAGAGCAGCCGGCTCATCTGAACGGCGTTGGGATCGAACTGCGCACGGTGGACGGTGTGGGCGCGGTAGAGCAGATCGTTGAACGGCAGATTATAGATTTTCTCCGCTTCCGGCCGGGCCCAGCGGGATTGGGCCGCGTCGCCCGGGATCAAATCAGCACCAGTCGGTCGGTTTTCGTCCAGCATTTCAGCTTGTCCTCCAGGTCGTCGCGATCGTAAAATAGATAGAATCCAATATTATCTATAATTTTGACGGACGCGGGAATTCGCAAGCACCCAAGCGGAGAAATTCTTACATCTTATATTCTTCAGGTTGTATCTTCGGATCACATGAGGGTCCGGACGCCGTCGACAGAGGGCAAGAACCGACAATCAATCACTCTCGCGTCAGCCCGGAAATCTCGCACGTCCACCAACGAAACCGTTACGACTCCGGACTTTCCCGGCACTCCAAGCTCCACTCCGGTCGGCCAACACCCTTCCTTCCATCACGCCACCGACACCTCCGCTTTCTCGCAGCAAAATTATAGATAATTTTTTCGGCAGTCAGATCACAGTCAGCACGAATGCTGGCTCTTGACAAAAACGGCCCCGAGCGGTCAGCTTGGAGCATTCACCAGGGGTGTCCCGCCAAGGGGCTGAGATTCTGCTATGCGGTTGCGCGGCGCAGTGACCCGTTGAACCTGATCCAGTTCATACTGGCGTAGGGACGGTGCAGACTCGCTGCCGCAAACGTCGCGCTCACGTGACGGATCAATCGGCAAGGCGTCCTTCCCCTCCCCCGCTCCTGAACTGGGTCTCCACCTTTGGAGCCTCGGCATGCACACCGCCAACACCATCCCGCTTCGTTGCCTACGACGGCCCGTCCGCGCCGCACGGGAGCGCTGAGCGATGCGGGTCCTCCTGAAAGGTGCCGGCGTCGCAGGGCTCTGTCTGGCCCATGAACTCAGCGCCCGCGGTGTCGCGGTGACGGTCGTCGAGCGTAAGCCAGGCTTTGCCGGTGCGGCATCCTGGTTTGCCGGCGGCATGCTGGCGCCCTGGTGCGAGCGCGAAAGCGCCGAAGAGGCGGTGCTGACGAAGGGCATCGGCGCCATCGACTGGTGGGACGACGTCCTGCCAGGCGAAGTTTCCCGCAACGGTACGCTGGTCGTCGCCCCGCCACGGGACGCCGGCGAACTCAGGCGCTTCGCCTCGCGCACCTCCGGCTACGAATGGCTCGATGCTGCCGCGATCGAACGGCTGGAACCGGCACTTGCCGGGCGCTTCCGGGAGGCTTTGTTCTTTCCGGGCGAGGCGCATCTCGACCCGCGCCGGGCGCTCGCCCGGCTGCGGCAGAAGCTTGTCGATCGCGGCATCGCCTTCGTCACCGAGGCGAGCGACAACGGACAGCACGATCTCGTCGCCGACTGCACGGGTGCGGCAGGCACCGGTGACACGCCCGGCCTGCGCGGCGTGCGCGGCGAAATGCTCTATCTTGAGACAAGCGACGTGGAGCTGTCGCGGCCCGTCAGGCTCATTCATCCGCGCATCCCGCTCTATATCGTGCCGCGCGGCGGCCTCTTCATGTGCGGGGCGACGATGATCGAGACGGATGATGGCGGACCGATCACCGCTCGTTCGCTCATGGAACTGCTGAACGCCGCCTATGCGCTGCATCCGGCCTTCGGCGAAGCGCGCCTCGTCGAGACCGGCGCCGGTGTCCGCCCCGCCTTCGCCGACAACCTGCCGCGTGCCCTGCGCGCCGGGCAGACCATCACGATCAACGGACTTTACCGCCATGGCTTCCTGCTTTCGCCGGCCCTGGCGGCCGAAGCAGCCGACCTTGCCCTTGTGCAGGACCTGAAGGGAGATGCCGCATGAGACTGACCGTCAATGGCGAGGATCACGACCTCGCCGTCGCCACCCTCGCCGAGCTTCTGGCTGCGCTCGACTTCGAAGGCGATTGGCTCGCCACTGCCGTCAACGGCGAACTGGTGCACCGGGCCGACCGTTCGGGTCATGCGCTTTGCGACCGGGACCGCATCGAAATTCTCTCGCCGATGAAAGGAGGCTGAGACATGCTGACGCTTTATGGACAGGACCTGCGCTCGAGACTGCTTCTCGGCACCGCCCGCTATCCCTCCCCCGCCGTGCTCGAAGATGCGGTGCGATCCTCGGGCACCGAGATCGTCACGGTCTCGCTTCGGCGCGAAACCGCCGGAGGCCGCCAGGGCGGCGCCTTCTTCGAACTGATCCGGGCGCTCGGCGTGCACGTGCTGCCGAACACCGCCGGCTGCCATTCGGTGTCCGAGGCGGTGCTGACGGCCAAGATGGCCCGCGAGGTCTTCGCAACCAACTGGCTGAAGCTCGAAGTGATCGGCCACCACGACACGCTGCAGCCCGATGTCTTCGGGCTGGTCGAGGCAGCGCGCATCCTCTCGGCCGAAGGGTTCGAGGTCTTTCCCTACACCACGGATGACCTTGTGGTTGCCGAGCGGCTCTTGGAAGCCGGCTGCAAGGTGCTGATGCCCTGGTGCGCGCCGATCGGCAGCGCCATGGGGCCACAGAACATCCAGGCGCTCCGGGCCATGCGGGCCAATTTCCCCGATGTGCCGCTGATCGTCGATGCCGGCATCGGCCGGCCCTCGCACGCAACGACGGTGATGGAACTCGGCTTCGACGCCGTCCTGCTCAACACGGCCGTCGCCGGTGCCGCCAGGCCCGCGCTGATGGCCTCGGCGTTTGCGGGCGCGATCAATGCCGGGCGGCAGGCCTTCGAGGCGGGCATGCTCGAACCGCGCGATTTTGCCGTTCCTTCCACCCCCGTCATCGGAAAGGCGGTGTTTGCGTGAAACTCGATCCCTTCTACCTCATCGTCGACAGCGCGGACTGGATCGAGCGGCTGGTGCCGCTCGGCGTCAAGCTGGTGCAGCTACGCGTCAAGGATCGTCCGGAACCGGAGCTCCGCCGCGAGATCCGCGCGGCCAAGGCTGTTTGCGACGAGCAGGACTGCCAGCTCATCGTCAACGACTACTGGCAGCTGGCGATCGCCGAAGGCTGCGACTTCGTCCATCTCGGTCAGGAGGACCTGGCGGAGGCCGACCTTGCCGCGATCCGCGCCGCCGGCCTGAAGCTCGGCCTCAGCACCCATGACGAGGCGGAACTGGAGACGGCGCTGGCAGCCGACCCGGACTACATCGCACTCGGGCCGGTCTACCCGACCATCCTCAAGGCGATGAAGTGGGCGCCGCAGGGACTGCCGCGTCTTGCCGCCTGGCGGAAGCGCGTCGGCTCCCTGCCGCTGGTCGCTATCGGCGGTCTCAACGTCGAGCGGATTGCCGGCGTCTTCGAGCACGGCGCCGACATCGCCGCCGTCGTGACGGACATCACCCGCAATGCCGACCCGGAAGGCCGGACCCGCGAATGGATTACCAGAACCGCACCGTGGCGATGAGCACGTGCCAGACCGCGGGCGTCGATCTCCGCGGTCAGGCGATCTCCAGCTGCGACAGCCAGGAGGCATCCAGGCCGCGCTTGCGGCAATAGGTGGCGAGCCGCTGGCGGGTCGGCCCCGGCCGGTCGAGGCCTAGGTAACGGGAGGCGTTCTTCCAGAAGATGTTCTGTTGGTCCTCCTCGCTGACATTGGCCTCTTTCAGTTGCTGGGCGATCCGCGGGACATAGGCGTTGTAGTCCTTCTCCAGCGCCATCATCGACCAGTCGGTGCCGAACATCAGATGGCGCGCACCGGGATCGTAGTCCTTCAGCCATTTGTCGAGCAGCGCGCGGATCTTTTCGTGCAGCCCGGGCGTGTTGTCGGTGACGAGTTCGCTGAGGTAACTCAGGTCGGCAAACAGGTTCGGCCGGCGCCCGTGGTCGATCGTCCTGCCGATGATGTCCTCCCAGGTCGGCGGGCCGGAGAACTTGTCCTGGGCACAGGACACCATGACGCCCGTCGGCGCGCCCGGGCGAATGACTTCATCGAATGCGCCGAAATGCGCGAGGTTGATGCGCAAGTCATTGTAACGGTTGGTATCGAGCAGCTTCTCCCAGTAGGCGGGGCTCGCCATATTGCCATAGCCGCAACCGGCGCCGATGCTGTTTTCCGCATGCGCCATGATCGGCACGCTGTTGTCGCGGCACCAGTCGTAGAGCCGCTTCAGCGCCGCATCGATCGCCGGATCCGCATTGCCCCAGGCCTTGAAGCCCATGGGCGGGTAGATCTTCACACCGATGAAGCCCTTTTCCATGATCGCATAGCGGACGTTTTCCAGCGACGAGCCGCGCTTCTGCGCCTCCCGATGCGGATCGAAGCCGACGAAGCTGTGCATGTGGATGCCGTGCCGCTTGATCACCAGCTGCTGGATCTCGTCCATCACGTCGATCTGGTCGTGCTGCGGCGATGCCCTGCCGCCGATCGATTTCTCGAAATCGAGGATGCTCGGCGTGATCATCGAGAACCGGCATTTCGACGCGAAGATCCGGGCATAGGTTTCCGCGAGGTTTTCCCGGTAGTCCTGCATGAGGCGCACGAAGGAAAGGTAGTTGCCGATCTGGTCGTGGGCCTTGGCGGCCGACGCCAGCGCATCGACATCCGTCTCCTCCACGCTGCCGGAGCGCCGTTGCAGGCCCTGCGGCAGGCCGGGGGCGCCGCCGATCTGTTCCAGCAGGCCCTGATAATCCGGCGTTTCGGCGCCGCTTTGTGCGGTCAACGACGCGCGCTGCTCGCCCGCTAGCGCGACCAGTTGCTTGACGGCGGTGCGCAACTGCTCGTCCTTCTGCCGCTCGAACTCGGCGTCGGAAGGGCGCGGCATCCGCCTCTTGAGAATGGCGTCCTCGACCTTGGCCTTTGGCGCGACATCGCCAAGGGCCGTCACGAGAAAGACCACCAGGGCGTTTTCCAGGCGCTTCGACTGCAGCGGATCGGCGGAGAGCCTCGCTTCCGGCAACTTTTCCCGCAGCGCCACATAGCGCACGAGCCCTTCGACCGGTACATCAGCCGCGTTGAAGAAATGGCAGTGAACGTCGACGATCGGATAGGGCAGCTCGCAGGCCGCAGCCGGTGGCCAGTCGTGTCGGCACCCGGAAAGCACATTCGCCATCACGCCTGCCGAGAACAGCCGCAAGACATTGCGGCGTGTCACGGCGGCGACCGGACCACCCCAGTCGACCCCCATCATCCCCTCCTGTTGCGAGACCCCCTCGAACAATCGGGCAAACATTACTCCGTTCGCAAGCGGCGTGGAACAGATATTTACTTGCCGTTACTGGAACCCCGTAGGTCAACACGGGCGGACTTTAAGTGCGAAAGGAGGCATGTTACTCTAAAATCTTGGGGAGAATTTTGCGTGGTAGGTGGCGCCGGCAAGAATGAATTCCAACGTTACCTGTCGGGAGCCCTGGTTCGATGGTCTGCCCCGGCGGCGACGGATTCGGCTGGCCCGACGCGCGAGGACTTTCCCGGCACATTGCTGTTCGCCGACATTTCCGGTTTTACCCGGCTGACCGCCAAATGGTCCGAAAGCGACCGCGCCGCCGGCGCCGAACGGGTAAGCCGGCTGCTCAACGGCTACATGGGACCACTCGTCCGGCATATCGAGGAACATGGCGGCACGGTGCTGAGCTTTGCCGGCGACAGCCTGCTTGCCGGCTGGCAGGCTGCCTCCGACAGCGAGCTGGAGCAGGCCGCCTGGCGCAGCTGCTATTGCGCCGGCCGCATCCGTGAAGAGATCGGCGGCCCCGGCGGGCCGGAGGACGCGCTGCAACTGCGCATCGCCGTCGGCGTCGGCACCATCACCCTGCTGCACCTCGTTCCCCGTGTCGACCAGCGCTGGCTGATCGTCGGCGGCGACTGCCTGGCGCAGGCGGACCATTGCGGTCTTTTGAGCGATGCCGGCGAAATTCTCGTCTCCGACGCCGTGTGGCAGCTGATCGGTAAGCGGGCAACCGGCGCGCCCGGCCGGGAGGGCACCGCCCGCCTCGAACGCATCGATCCCTATTCGACCGCGACCAGGCCGCCCCGCGCCCTTTCGGGCGCCGCCAGCAAGCGGCTGGAAACCTATCTGCCGCTTTCGCTGCGCGGCCGGCTTCTGTCGCCGCTTTCGGAATGGCTGGCGGACCTGAGAACCGTGACGGCCCTGTTTGTGCATATCGTCGGCCCGGACCTCGAGAAAGATCTCGACCGGCTGAACCAGCTCGTTGCACGGTCGATCGCCGTCGTCGGCCGCACCGGCGGCGAAATCCTCCATACGGCCCTCCATGCAAACAGTCTCGAGATCTTCGCGGTCTTCGGCCTGCCCGGCCCCAAACATGCCGACAACGCGCGTCGCGCGATTGTTGCGGCACTGCGTCTTTCAGGCGAACTCGACGATCCCGACATCGGCCTTTCGGCCGGCATCTCCACCGGCGAGAGCTTCTGCGGCGCGCTTGGCGCCAGCCACCGCGCGGACTACACGGTGGTCGGCGCCGCCGTGAACATGGCCGCGCGCCTGGCAAGCGTCGCCGCCGGGCGCATCCTGGTCGACCAGGCGACGGCCAAGGAGACTGCCAGCCAGATCGCTTTCTCCGGACCGTGGTCGTTGGCCATACCGGGTGTGCGCGGCGGCGTGTCCGCCTTCGCGCCGATCGCCGAGACTGTCGCGACGATCGACACCAAGTCGCCGGCACTCCTCAACCGCGCAGCCGAAATGACGGCCCTTTCCGCCTATCTCGACAGCGCGCCCAGGGGGCAGTCCGGCATCATGATCGTCAAAGGCGATTCCGGCGTCGGGAAGTCGGCGCTGCTGCGCGCCTTCGTGGAGCGCTGTCGCGACCGCGGCAATCGCGTGCTCGTCGGCAATGCCGACGACATCGAAAGCGACGTGCCCTATTTTGCCTGGCGCGGGGTTATCCGCGACCTGCTCGGCATCGGCGATCTGCGCGGCGCCGAGGCCACGGACCAGGTGGGGCTCTTCTTTGCGGAAAGACCGGAACTCGCCTCGCTCGCGCCGCTGCTCAACGATGCCATCAACCTCACCTTGCCGGACACGCCGGAAACCCGGGCCATGTCCGGTGACGGGCGCTCCCACCGGCTGCGCGAACTGCTGAGCGAGCTCATGACCGACAGCCTCGCCGGAGGGCAGGGCTTCGTCGTGCTTGAAGATGTGCACTGGCTCGACGAGGCGTCCGGTCAGTTGCTGGGGCGGCTGGTTTCAGGGGCGGCACCGGTACCGGTCGTCGTGTCGACCCGGACGACCCGCACGCAGGAAGACCTGACCCGGTGGACCGGCCTGCACCATAACGGCGCCCAGACGCTCGATCTTTTGCCGCTCGATTTCGAGGGCACGATCGCGCTCGTTCGCGCATCGATCGGCAGCAACTCGCCCGCCGACGGCTTCGGCGAGGCGGTCTATGCGCAATCGGCCGGAAACCCGCTGCTGGTCTGCGAGATCTGCCGGATGATCGGCGAGCGTCGGCTGCCCAAGGCGGCCGAGCCCGCCGCAGCCGTCTCGCTGCTCTCCGAGCCCCGCTCGAACGATGCGACCCTGCTCAACACCGCCAAGGTGACCGTGATTGCCCGGACCGACCAGCTTCCGGCGGAGCTGCAGGTGCTGCTGAAGATCGCAAGCGCCATGGGCGCAACCTTCTCGCTCGCCGAGCTTGGCGCGCTGCCGCCGATCAGGAAGACGGCACTGGATATCGAGGCGAGTATCGAGCGGCTGCAGGCGGCGCACCTGATCAAGCCCGCCGACGACCGCCCGGGCCGGTTCATGTTCAGCCATGCCGTCATCCGCCAGGCGATCTACGAGAGCCTGCTGTCGGAACAGCGCCATGAAGCTCATCGCGCCATCGCCAAGGCGATGGAAGAAGGCGGGCAGCCGGACAATGCCGAAAACCTGCCGCGCGTGCTCAGCCACTGGGAGCGCGCCGGCGACGCCGCGCGGGCCTTCAACTATCTGGACCGCGTTGCCGAACTGCGGCTGCGCCAGTTCGACAACGCCGCCGTCGTCGACCTGATCGAACGCTTCTTCAAGACGGCGCGCGATCTTTCGATCACCATTCTACCGGCCAGACGGGCGGCCGCCTGTTTCCTGCTCGGCGAAGCCAGCCTCAACCTTGGCCGCGCCGAAGCGGCCCGCCATGCCTATGAGGAAGGCCTGCGGCTTTCCGGCCTGCCGCTGCCGCGCACCTCCGCCGGCCTCGCGCTGCATCTCGTGCTCGATCTCGCCGAACAGGTGTGGCGGCGCACCACTCATCGCGACGCGGACTGGATCCTGAAACGAGAAATCTCGCGATCGCCGTCCGATCCCTTCCTGCTTGCGGCGAAGGCGCATGAGGACCTGACACGGATCTACTACTTCACCAGCGAGAAGCTGCGGCTGATCCATGCGACGCTGCGAGCGACGAACCTTGCCGAGAGAAACAAATACGTCTCGCCGACGACCGCCGCCAATTATGCGAGCCTCGGCGCTATCTGCGGCGTGATCCCGCTGCACAGCCAGGCCGAACACTACAGCCGGCTAGCGGCGGCATTGTCCGAACGCGTCGACCAGTTGGGAACGCGCGTTCGGGTCGACCTTCTGTCGGGCATGTACCAGATCGGCATCGGTCATTGGCACGCGGGCAAGCGGGCCTTCGAGGCCGGCCTCAACAATGCGGCTAAGGTCGGCGATCTGAGGCGCTGGTGCGAGGTAGCGGTCGGGCTTGAGACGATTTCCGGCCCGTGGCTTTTGACCTCGGCCTTCGAGGGCATCGCGCCCTGGGAGATCCTCGTGCAACGGATCTGCGAGGAAGGACGCCGGCGCGGGGACATGCAGGTGCTCGGTTGCGGTTTGCTCGGCCGTCTCCGGGGCCATGCAGCGCTTGGCCGGTGGAATGCGATCGAGACCGACCTAGACGAACTCGAACAGATCCTTCGCGAAAAGGGCGACGGGCTGGAACTCGTCCATTCGATCGAAGGCGCATCGCTTCTGAGCGAGGCCGCGCGGCGACGGGGCAACGCGACGGAGGCCGCAAGCTGGCTCGAGCGGGCGCTGTCCTGGTGCGAGACGCTCAACCCGGCGATGAAGACGCGGACGCTGCCGGCGCTTGCCCGTCTCTTCGATGTTGCAAGCGACACCGATGGCGGTGACCTGCTGGCAGCTCAGCTTGTCCTTCGAAAACTCGAGCGCTTCGCGCGGGTCTACCCGATCGGCCGGCCCGCGGCGGCACTCGGCGAAGCGACCCTGCACCTGCGCCGCGGCCAGCAACGCCGCGCCGAGCGCGTCACCCAGTATGCCTTCGCGGAAGCGATCCGCCTGGAGATGCCGGCCGTGGCGCTCGCCGCCCTGCAGCATGCCGCCGGACCCCGGGATGCCGAATCGCGCCAGGCGTTCGAGACGATGTTTTCTCTGCGCCGGGCCACCTGGTGCGAGGTTCTTCCGCTTGGTCAAACCGACCAGGCGCCGCATGTCCAGTTTGCCAGATCCCAGGGAAGCCGCGCATGAACCGTACCAGTCCTCCCCGCATCCTGATCGTGCTTGCCCATTTCGACGAAACCCGGAACCCCAGGGGCCGCCCCGACTTCATTCCCCAGGGAACCGGTCACCTGTTCCTGGCGGGCGCCTTTGCCCGCGACCGCGTGGACCTTCGCGCCTATAGCGAGTTCCACGACGGACCGCTCGTCGACGAGGCGGCCTTCGCAGAACTCGACATGCTGGTGCTGACCGGCGTGACCGCAGCCTTCGACCGGATGCAGCACCTGACGGCCTATGCCCGCACCAAGTCGCCCGGCTGCGTCGTTGTCGCTGGCGGGCCGGTCGTGCGCAATCTCCCGGTCTCGAGCGCCGAGACCTTCGATTACGCCTGCGACGGCGACGTCGAGGAGATGCAGGCGGTCATCCGGGAGGTGTTTGGCGAATGGGCCGTCTCCGAGACGATCCTGCCGCGCTTCGACCTTGCCAATTGGCGCGGTCCGGTCAGCTACGTCGAGACGAGCCGTTACTGCAATTTCAAGTGCAGCTTCTGTGCGTTGACCGCCGAAGGCCGGCGCTACCACAGCTACGATCCCGCCTATATCGAGGCGCAGCTGCGCAACGCGCCGCCGAAGAAATACGTGCTGTTCATCGACAACAACTTCTACGGCAACAGCAAGGACGTCTTCCATGCCAAGCTCGACGTGATCCGCTCGTTGTGGCGACAGGGCCTGTTTCAGGGCTGGATCGCCCTTGTCACCGGCGATTTCTACCGCGATCCGCAAAATCTCGACGCGGTGCGGGCGGCCGGCTGTCTCGGTCTGTTCAGCGGCGTCGAGACGCTGAGCGAAGCGCAGCTGAAGCGCTACCAGAAGAAGCAGAACCTGGTGGTGCCGCAGCTGGAGGCGATCAAGACCTGCCTCAATGCCGGCGTCGCCTTCCAGTATGGCCTGATGTTCGACCCGTCGTCGCAGACGATCGAGGCGATGCAGGAGGAACTCTCCTTCATCACCGGCGAAACCACGATGCCGTTGCCGGCGTTCCTGAGCCTGACGATCCCGCTGCTCGGCACGCCGCTGTTCGACGAATGCGTCGCCGACGAACGCTTCCTTCCCTCGGCCAAGCTGCGTGACATGGATGGGTTCACGCTGATGACCCGTCCGCTCGACGGTCTTGAGGAGGTGGCGCTCTTTGCCCGCAAGCTGTCGCGTCTGGACGGCAACCGTGCCAGGATCCTGCGCCATTGCCTGGGGTTCTACCGCAACTACCGCCATTCGCTTTCCGGTCGGCAGATGATCCATCTGCTTGCCAACAGCCTGCGCTTGGCGCTTCCTTCGGTCCTCCATCGCCACGGCCTGCCGACGCGCTCGGGCAGCGACGAAAATCTCACCTACGTGACGACGACGCAGCCGCTCGGCCCGCTCTACACGCCGGCCTTCAGGGTTGGAGAAGGTTTCCGTTCGCATTTTGCGCCGACGATGATCACCGACGCGTCCGGCGCGCTCGACGAAACCATCGCCCGCAACCTCGAATTCCGCACTAGCCGCCGGCAACGGACAGGCACTGGCATCGAACATTCGTCCGGCTGAAGGCGCCACCACGCCTGCGTCAAAGTGCCCGGCCCGATGCAACCTCTAGTTCGTGAAATTGGGTTCGCTTGGTAAGATTGGATTCAAACTTTTTGAGTAAGCTTCCGTTAGCTATTTCACACCTGTCGGCCGGCGATCGCCGTCGACCTTGTTTTGCGTACGGGTGCCCATGCGTCTTTCAGCTGCGACCGCAATCCTTTTTGCCGGCCTCATTTCGGGCTGCTCCTCCAGTTCCAGCCTGGACACCATCGCGCCGCCCTCGCGCGAAACGACGAGTTCGGTCGCTATGTCGGCCGCACCGGTGCCCGCCGCCAATGTCGGTGCACGGGTCGGGCAGGTGACGCCGCCGCAGAACGTCCAATCGGCACCGGCGCAGGAAATGCTCGCCTGGGCCGGCCCCGTTCCGGAACCGGAAGCCTTCGCGCCCGCGGCAAACACCACGATGACGACAACGCTCGCCGCGCCTGTTCCGGACGCGCGCCCGGTTGCCTTCGTCGCACCGGAAAATCCGGTGACGCAGGCGATGCCGCAGGGCCGCTCGCGGATCTACGGTCACCGCTTCCGCGACGCCAAGCCGATCAACTTCGGTCGTGCCAAGAATCCGCGCAAGATGGCCGTGCATGGCGTCGACGTCTCACGCTGGCAGGCCGACATCGACTGGGCCCGGCTGCGTACGCAAGGGGCGAACTTCGCCTTCATCAAGGCAACCGATGGCGGCGACCACCTCGACCCGATGTTCAAGAAGAACTGGCGCGCCGCCAAGGCGGCCGGCATCCGCCGCGGCGCCTATCACTTCTTCTACTGGTGCCGCACGGCCGGCGAACAGGCCGACTGGTTCATCCGTAACGTTCCGCGTGAACCGGGCGCGCTGCCGCCTGTGATCGACGTCGAATATAACGGCGAATCCAGCTGCAAGCGCCGCCTGTCGCCCGAGCGCGTGCGCGAAAAGATGCAGGTGTTCATGGACAAGCTGGAGGCCCATTACGGCCAGCGTCCGATCATCTACACGGCGCCGGACTTCTATGCCGACAACCTGCAGGGCGCGTTCAAGAACTATCCGTTCTGGCTGCGTGCCGTCGCCCAGCACCCGTCGATCGTCTACCCGAACCGCAAATGGCTGTTCTGGCAGTATTCCGGTTCTGGCCTTTCGCAGGGCGTCGATGGCAAGATCGACCTCAACGTCTTCCACGGCAGCGAGGACCAGTGGCACGACTGGCTGGAGGCCCGGGCGAACTGAGCCCGCTGGCACGCCTCTCGTTTCTCTGATCTGACCTTATGCCTTCTCAACCCGCGCGGGCCACCTTCGGCCCGCCGTGGTTGATACGGTCGAGGAACCGCCGATAGCCGGGATGGTCGCGCAAAAGGCGCCGGCCGAGACCCGCAAGAAAATCGACGTCCTTTTCCTTGAGGCTCAGCCGATTGTGCAGCCCGAGGATCCGCTCCGCCAGCGCCGGATCGGAGACATCCGACAGCGCCAGCCGGACGATATCGACATCGAGGTCGCCGCAGCCACGCTTGCCGCCGCCACTGCCGCACCGCCACGTCACGAATTTCTGCCGCCAGGCCGGCAGCTGATCGCGCAGCGCGTCGAAGCTCTGGAGATTGGGAATATTGATCATCGCGTCGATGGCGGCGACGATCGCATCGGGAGCCCTCGGGCTGTCGACGGTTTTCGAGATGTCCCCGCCGATCCGCGTTGAGGCATCGACGACGATGACCACCAGATGCCTGAGACGCAAGGCACGCTCCACCGGGATGGGGTCCGGGGCCGGCCGACCCATCACATGCAGCAGGCTTTGTGTACCGACGCCATCGACGAGACCGCCATCGTAGAGCTTCAGATAGTTGAGGTCGCTTGCCGTTTCGTAGCGCTTGAGGGAACCGGCGTATTCGCGCGCAACCAGCGAGCCCGGCGCCCGAGGCCCTGTCTTCGGTGTTTTCGCCTCGGGTAGCGCCTCGCAACCGCTTCGGAAATTCTTCAAGGTCAGCGGCGCGAAAACGACCGGAACAGCGGCCGAGGCCGCGACCGCATAGGCGAGCGGATAGTCGTCGTAGCTGCTGCAGATGGCGGTGAACGAGGCGCGGTCGAAGATGAACGGTGCACGGTTGTAGAGATCGGTCGCGTGGATCACCAGGCGCGGCTGACCAGGGCGGCGCTCGAGGCTGCCGAGCGTCGCGCCCTCGAACAGGTTGGCATCGAGCCAGGCTGGGAACCCGGTGCGATCGTTCACGCCGCCGCGATAGCCGCGCAGAATATTGGGCGGTGAAAACGACGTCCTGAGCGAGGCCTCGACATCGCGCCCGAGAAACCGTTTGCGGAAGTCCTCAAGGCCCGCGCGGCCGTTCAAGGCAAAATAAGAGGCGAGCACAGCACCACCGGAGACGCCGGCAACAACCGCGACATCGTCGGCTAGCCGACGCCCTCGCCCGCCCGGAGACGGCGCCTCGGCCAGCGCCGACAGGACGCCGTAGCCGAAGGCCGCTGAGCGGGCGCCGCCGCCGGAGAAGGCAAGGATGATGCCGGTGTCGCTCACATCCGGCGTCGATTGCGCAAGCGGCACGGCGCCCGTCGTCAGTTCAAGTCGCCTGTTGGTGGGCGTCACGTCCGGGCCGGCGCAGCCGGCTGCAGCAAAAGCGAGCGCCAGGGTACCGTGGCGCAGGAACCGGCTGGCGCGCGCAAGCGCAACCGAGCGGGCCACGCGGTAACCAGCCGGCTTTTGCCTGCGTTGCCTGATTGTAATCGACGTCTGTTTGTTGAGTGTCATGCGCCGTGATCCGGGTTAGCTTTGCCCGCGAGACCTGTCTTTCCAGGTGTCACTGGCGCGCAAGCCTAAGGATCAAGATTGAGACTGCATGTCATGCAGGGCGCTCGCAACGAATGATTGTGCGGCGGCGAAGATCGGGATTACGTTGCGGCGGGATGACAGGTTCCCTCTATGAAGCGGCACTAAGGTCGCGCGCGTAGGCACATTGCACAGGGTAAAGCGCATTCATGCGGGTCTTGCTGGTCGAAGATGAGAAGGAACTGGCGGGGGCGCTGAAGGCCGCATTGAGCCATCACCGGATGATCGCCGATCATGCGCGCGATCTCGCCGAAGCCGCGCTGATCCTGAATGATGCCGTCTATGACGTGGTCGTGCTCGATCGCAAGCTGCCTGATGGCGACGGGCTCTCGCTCATCCCCGTGATACGGGCGCGCGGCAACACCGTGCCGGTGCTGATGCTAACGGCGCTCGACGATCTCGCCGACCGGGTCGCCGGGCTTGATGGCGGTGCCGACGACTACATTGGCAAGCCCTTCGCCTTCGAGGAACTGCTGGCGCGGCTGCGGGCGCTGGCCCGTCGCCCGGTTCCGGTGCAATGCGATGTCGTCACCGTCGGGCGTCTCTCCTTCGATCTCGCCCATTGCGAGGCAAGCGTGGCCGGCACACCGCTGAAGATGCCGCGGCGCGAGCTTCTGGTGCTTGAGACGCTGACCCGCCGCATGGGGCGCATGGTGCTGCGCGCCGCCCTGATGGAGGCCGTCTTCGGCCTCGACGACGAGATCCAGTCCAATGCGCTCGACACCCATATCTCGCGTGTGCGCCGCAAGCTGGCAGACGCAGACGCCGGCGTGACCATCAACGGCATCCGCGGCGTCGGCTATCTGCTACGGGAAGACCAATGAGCGTCCGCGCTTCCCATTCCTTCAAATGGAGGCTCGTCGGCTGGCTCGTGCTGTTCGAAACGGTCGCGATCCTCATCGTCATCGCCATTGCGGTCGGCCTGCTCTGGGTGACCGGCTATCTCATCGACGGCTACGAGAACGGCAATGTCGACGTCTTGAAGGATGCGATCACCCGCAAAGCCGATGGCGGGCTCGAACTTCAGGAAACGCCGGAACTGCAGCGACTGCGCCAGCAAGCCGGAAAGATCTGGTTCATCGTCCGCGACAAGCAAGGGCACAGCCTCGCGGAGGGCACGGTGCCGGAAGAATTCGCCTTTGCGGTCGCCGGACTCGAGCGCATGAACGACGCCCGCTTCCGGCGCTCCCCCGACAAGAACGCGCGCCCGGAGGCGGTGGTCAAATGGCTCGAGTCGCCGGCCGGCATGGTCCAGATCTTCAGCGGCACGGAGGGACAATTGACCCTCGGCCGTCTGTTGCTCACAACCACCGGCGCCTTCCTCACCATCTTCGTGCCGATGTTGCTGCTGCTCGCCTTTGCGACCGTGGTGGTCACACCGATCGTCGTTAGAAGGATGCTTTCTGGCCTGTCGCACGCGGCCGCGCATGCCGCCCACATCGAATATGACCAGCGCGGCATCCAGATGCCGGTGACGGGCGTTCCCAACGAGTTCCTGCCTCTGGTGACGGCGGTCAACGATGCGCTGACGCGGCTCGACGACGGCTATACGAGGCACAAGCGCTTCCTGGCGCAGGCCGCCCACGAACTGCGCACGCCGGTCGCGATCCTTGGCGCCCGCATCGCCTCGCTGCCGCCGGGACCGGACAAGACGCGCCTCAACGAGGACGTGACGCGCCTTTCCATCCTGGCAGGCCAGCTTCTCGACCTCGAACGGCTCGACGCCGAAAACGATGACTTCAGGCCGGTCGATCTTGCGGCATTGGCCGAGCGGGTGATCGTTGCGCTCGCGCCGCTCGGCTTCGGTGCCGGATACGAGATGAGTTTCGAGGCGGATCAACGACCGGTGATGATTTCCGGCGACGAGGCGTCGCTGGAGCGGGCGCTCACCAATCTCGTGCAGAACGCCATCGATCACGGCGGAAGGCGTGGCACCATCACGGTGAAGGTGGATCCGCTGGGCGCGATCGATGTCTGCGACGACGGCGACGGCATTCCGCGCAGCGAAGCCGACCGGATCTTCGAGCCGTTCCAGCGCCTGCGCAAGGACGGCAAGGGCGCGGGGCTTGGCCTCAACCTCGTGCAGAAGATCGTGCACCTGCATGGCGGCTACGTCGATGTCGCGCGCTCGGCGTCCGGCGGGGCCTGCATGCGCATCGTCCTGCCGCTGGCGGCAGCCAAGACAGCTTGAAAAGAACAAGCCCCGGAACCTACGCTGCTTTCCCTTGAATCGGCTAGGACATTGGGAAAGAGGGCATGAAGTTCCGGGGCTCGACGCGGCCTGACCGGGAGAAAAAATCAGGCTGCTTGGACCTTCTTCGACACGCGTGCCCATTCCGGGATCCAGTCGCGATGGGCGATGAGCAGGTCGTCGACGAGCGACCAGATCTGGTCGAGGTCGAGTTCGGCCGCCGTATGCGGATCCATCATCGCCGCATGGTAGAGATGCTCGCGGTTTTCCGTCATCAGCGCCTCAACCGTCAGCTCCTGGACGTTGATGTTGGTGCGGATCAGCGCGGTCAACTGCGGCGGCAGGTCGCCGATGAAGGTCGGCTGGATGCCGGAGGCGTCGACCAGGCAGGGCACTTCGGCGGCGCAGTTCTCGGGCAGCGAGGTGATACAGCCGTTGTTCCTGAGGTTGCCGTAGATGACAGAGGGCTCGCCGGTCCAGACCGAATTCATGATCGAGGAAGCGTATTCGTGGCTCTCGGCCACCTCGATCGTCTCTGCCTCCTTGAAGGCGGCCGCCTGCCCCTTCCAGCGCTCGATCTGCTCGACGCAGCGCTTCGGATACTCGTCGAGCGGAATGCCGAATTTCTCGATCAGGTCGGGCCGGCCGTCCTTGATGAAATAGGGCGTGTATTCGGCGAAATGCTCGGAGCTTTCGGTGACGAAGTAACCGAGCCGCGTCAGCATCTCGTAGCGCACCTTGTTGGGGCAGCGCGGGTTCCAGTGGCTGGGCTTCGGGAAGCGGCCTTCGCGGTAGCCGCGCACGAGATCCGGATAGAGATCGCGGAAGCTGCCGTCGGCCTGTTTGTGCTCGAACTTGAGGAAGAAGGCCATGTGGTTGATGCCAGCGGCGCGGTAGCGGATCTCCGAAACTGGGATATCGAGATCGCGCGAAAGTTCGTAGGCCGTGCCCTGGACCGAATGGCAAAGGCCGACCTGGCGGATCGTCGGGAACTTCTCCGAGATCGCCCAGGTGTTGATCGCCATCGGGTTGACGTATTGCAAGAGGATCGCGTTCGGGCAGACCTGCAGCATGTCCTCGCAGATCTTCCAGAGATGCGGAACGGTGCGAAGGCCGCGCATGATGCCGCCGACGCCGAGCGTGTCGGCGATCGTCTGGCGCAGGCCGTATTTCTTCGGCACTTCGAAATCGGTGACCGTGCAGGGCTCAAAGCCGCCGATCTGGAAGGCGACGACGACGAAATCGGCCCCTTCGAGCGCTTGTCTCTGGTTGGAATGGGTCTCGATCTTGGCCTTGACGCCGAGCGTGCGCACCAGCTTGCCGGCGACGATCTCGCTTTCGCCGAGGCGCTCCGGGTTCACATCCATCAGCGCGATCGTTGCGGCCGACAGCGCCGGGCGCTGCAGCACGTCGCCGATGATGTTCTTCATGAAGACGGTGGAGCCGGCGCCGATGAAGGTGATCTTGGGTTGTCTGGTCATGGATTGCCTCTGCTTTCTAGCGGTCATGCTGCCACATCGAAGGCGGCTCTCACGAGCCTTTCGGTGTAGGCGGTCTTGGGATTGGACAGAATTTCGCTCACCGGCCCCTCCTCGACGATCTTGCCATGTTGCATCACCACCACCCGGTGGCAGAGCGCGCGCACAACCTTGAGGTCATGGGAGATGAAGAGATAGCTCAGGCCCCGCTCGTCCTGCAGCTTGCGCAGCAGCTCGATGATCTGGGCCTGGACAGAAAGATCGAGCGCCGAGGTCGGCTCGTCGAGCAGGATGAATTCCGGCTCGAGAGCGATCGCCCGGGCGATGGCGATGCGCTGGCGCTGACCGCCGGAGAACTCGTGCGGGAAGCGCGACAGGATGTTGCCGGGCATGCCGGCGGCAACAAGCGCATCCACCACCCGGTCGACCCGCTCCTTGCGGTTCTCGCCGATGCCGTTGACGACCAGGCCCTCCTCGATGATCTGGCCGATCGACATGCGCGGGTTGAGCGAGGCGAAGGGATCCTGGAAAACGATCTGGATGCGCGAGCGCAAGGGCCGCATTTGGGTGCGGTCCTTGTCGTGGATCGGAATGCCGTCGAAGAAGATCTCGCCGCCATCGGCATTGAGCAGGCGGATCAGTGCCTGTCCGAAGGTCGTCTTGCCCGACCCGGATTCGCCGACGAGCCCGAGCGTCTCGTGCTTGCGCAGATTGAGACTGAGCTTGTCGACAGCAACGAGTTCGGAGAACTCGGACCGGAACAGGCCGCCCTTCTTCAGCATGAAGGAGACCTTCACGTCCCGCCCGTCGAGCATGATCGGCGCGTCGTCCGGCAAGGGCTTGGCCGCACCCGAAGGCTCCGACGACAACAGCCGCCTGGTATAGGGGTGCAGCGGATTGGCAAACAGCGCCGCCGTCGTGTTGTGCTCCTTCACCTCGCCATGCTGCATGACATAGACATAGTCCGAGAACTGCCGCACCACCGTCAGGTCGTGGGTGATCAGGATCACCGCCATGCCGAGCTCGCGCTGCAGGTCGCGTATGAGGTTGAGGATCTGCGCCTGGACGGTGACGTCGAGCGCCGTCGTCGGCTCGTCGGCGATCAGGACATCGGGATCGTTGGCGAGCGCCATGGCGATCATCACCCGCTGGCGCTGGCCGCCGGAGAGCTGGTGCGGATACTGGTTGATGCGAAGCTCCGGATCCGGGATCTTGACGTGGCGCAGCAGTTCGAGCGCCCGCTCGGTTGCTGCACGACGGCTCATCCGGCGATGCGCCCGAATCGCCTCGATGATCTGCGAACCGACCGTATAGACCGGGTTCAGCGAGCTCATCGGCTCCTGGAAGATCATCGCCAGTCGGTTGCCGCGCAAGGCGCGGCGTTCGCGTGGCGAGAATTTCAACACGTCCTTGCCGTCATATTCGATGCGCGATTGGGCGGCGATCGTCGCGCGCTTGGAGAGCAACCCCATGACGCTGCGCGCGGTGACCGACTTGCCCGAGCCGGACTCGCCGACGATGGCGATGGTCTCGCCGCGGTAAAGCTGGAAGGACACGTCCTTCACCGCGTCCACCGTGCCATGCTCGACCTTGAAACGAACCGCGACATTGCGCGCGTCGATGACCGGCCGGCCATCGCGTTCGGCAAGGTCCCTGCGCTCGGAAGGCGCAGCGGTGAGGACGTCGATTGCTTCAGACATGATGCGTCCTCCTCAATAGGGATCGATAGCGTCGCGCAGGCCGTCGCCAAGGGCATTGAAGGCAAAGACCGTGACCAGCACGAAGGCGACGGGCGACAGGATCCATGGATAGGATCCGATGACGGAATAGGTGGAGGTGTCCTGCAGCATCAGCCCCCAGGAAATGAGCGGAGGCTTGACCGCAAAGCCCAGGAACCCAAGGAAGGATTCCAAGAGCACCACCTGCGGGATCGACAGCGTAACCGCGACGATCACGTGGCTCATCACGTTCGGCAGGATATGCTGGAAGATGATGCGCCGGTCGCTGGCACCGACGGCGATCGCGGCGCGCACATAGTCGATACGGGCAAGGGCCAGCGTCTTGCCACGCACCTCGCGCGACATCTGCGCCCAGCCGAGCGCCGACATGACGATGATGACGAAGGCGAGGAAGACGTTGGTCGGCGCCGTCACCGGGATCAGCGAGGTCAGCGCCAGGTAGAGCGGCAGTTGCGGAAAGGCGAGCACCAGCTCGACGAAGCGCTGCGTCCAGACGTCGAAGCGGCCGCCGAAATAGCCCGACGCCATGCCGACCGTGGTGCCGACCGCAGTGACGATCGAGACGACGACCAGCGCAATCATCAGCGAGATGCGCGATCCGACGAGAATGCGCGACAGCACGTCGCGGCCGAACTTGTCGGTGCCGAGTAGATGCACCGGCGAACCATCGACCGCGCCGAAGAAATGCCGTTCCGCCGGGATCAGGCCGAAGAGACTGTAGGGCGCGCCCTTGACGAAGAAGCCAAGGATCTGCGGATTGTCGTAGTCGGGGCCGATGATCGGCTGAAAGGTGATCGGGTCGAGTTCCGTACCTTCGCTGAGCGGATAGCTGCGCGGCGAGAAGACGAAATTGCCGTCCTTGTCGCTAAAGCTGATCGCCTGCGGCGGCGCGAAGGCGACACCCGTGGCCTTCGGATCGACCGGCGACAGGAAGTCGGCGAAGACCGCCATGAAAATCAGCAGACCGACGAGGACGAGGCCGAGCATGCCGGTCCAGGACCGCTTCAGCCGGCGCCAGACGAGCGCCTGGTAGCTTTCGTTGTGATGTTCCTGCCGGGGTTCGGCGGCGAGCGGAATGGTTGTTTGCATCTCGGCGGTCATGCGTGGGCTCCTCCGAGACGCACACGCGGATCGAGCGCGGCCAGCAACATGTCGGCGATGATGTTGCCGAGGATGAGGGTTGCCGACAGCACCAGCATGAAGGTGGCTGTGACATAGACGTCGCCCACCCACATGGAGCCGACGATGGCCGGGCCGACGGTCGGCAGCGCGAAGATGATCGCCGTCTCGATCTCGCCCGTCAGCATGTAGGGCAGCACGACACCCTGATACATGATCAGCGGATGCAGGGCATTCGGCACCGCATGGCGCATGACCACCGCGCCTTCGCTCAGGCCCTTCGCCCGGGCGGTTTCGACATATTGCGCGTTCAGCGTGTCGAGCAGATTGCCCCGCATCACCCGCATATTGTAGGCGAGTCCGCCGAAAGTGGCGATCGCCACGACCGGCCAGACATGTTTGACGAGGTCGACGAATTTGTCCCAGGACCAGGGCGCACCGCCATAACGGGCCGAGTGGAAGCTGTTGATTTCGCTCACATTGAAATGGAAGACGAGGATGTAGACGATGATCAGCGCCATCAGGAAGCGCGGCACCGTCATGCCGAGGAAGGCCACCGTCGAAAGCAGGCTGTCGATCCACGAATACTGCCGTGTCGCGGCGATGATACCGAAGGATATGCCGATGATAGACGCGAGGATATGGCAGACGAGCGCCAATGCCAGCGTGCGCGGCAGGCGTTCGCCGACGACATCGGCAACCGGCTTGTTGTAGTAGAGGCTGTGGCCGAAATCGCCGCGCGTCAGGATGCCGGTCATCCAGTTGACGTATTGCACCGGCAGCGGCTTATCGAGGCCATGCTCCTTGCGGTAGGCCTGCGCCTGTGCTTCGGCCTCCTCGTAGGACGCGCCACCCTGGTTGATCAGCTGCGAACGAATGTAATCGCTATAGTCTCCGGGCGGCGCCTGGATGATGGCGAAGGTCGCCACGCTCAAGACAAGCAGCACGGGAATGGCAGAGGCGAGGCGGACAAGCAGAAACCTGAACATGCCGTTTCCTTCTGTCGTTGGGGTGATCGAGCGCTCCTCCGGCCTGTAGCCGGAGGAGCGGTTGCGTTAGTTGCTCAAGCCCTTGTCGCCGGGCTTGCCCGGAAGCTGTTCGGCAAAGAGCTCGAAATCACCCTGTTTGTCCGAGGGGACGAAGAGGCGCTCGCGCATAATCGTGTCCTCGGCCCAGTTGAACATGAAGATCGGCGCTCCGGTCGGCACGTTGGCGAAGCGCTTGTTGATGATCAGCGCGCCTGGATATTCGGTAAGGCCGACCGTATCGAGATTCGTCGTCGCGACTTTCTGGTACTGCTTCATCAACTCCGCGCGCTCGGCATTGTCGTTGGTGGCGATGAACTTGTTGATGATGTCGACGAGTTCCTGTTCGAAGGGCATCAGGTCAAGCTGTCCGCCTTCCGGTGCACGGTGGTGCCAGCTGGTGCGCGGACCGGCGGCCGCCAACTGCGGCGTGTTTTGCACGACGGAGGCATATTCGGCGGCGTTGCGGTGAACCATCCAGTCGAACTTGCCGGCATAGTTGGTTGCGTCCCGCTGCTTGCCGTCAAGCGAGTTCAGGACCACCCGGAGGCCGAGCTTTTCCATCTGGCCGATCAGGCCTTCGGCGAGGTTGCGGTCGGTCGCGTAACTGTTGTCGATCAGAAGCACGATCTCCACGTCCTTGCCGCCGGCTTTATCGGCCGGGAAGTTGACGAAGCCGTTGCCGTCGGTGTCCTTCAGGCCAGCTTTCTCAAGCAGAGCCTTCGCGCCATCAAGATCGAAGGGATAGTAGACGGTCGACTCCCGGTCGTAGAAGCTGGTGCCGGAGGAAAGTCCGCCCGGATAGATCGCCGTGAAGGGGCCCTTCACCAGCGCCTCGCCGAGCTTCTTGCGATCGACGGCCATGGTCACGGCCTTGCGGAAATCCTCGTTGCGGTTGAGCTCACGCACGGCCTGGGCGCGTTCGTCCGGCTCACCCCAGCCGTTGGCCGAGAAGTTCATGTGCAGATTGTAGCCGATAAGGCGTGGGCCGAAGGCGAGGCGAGCGGGAGCCGTGTCCTGCGCTGCGCGCTTTAGCGACTCGACGAAGTTTTCCGGCTGCTCCAGGTTGGAAAGATCGGCGGAGCCGGCGATTGCCTGCACGTCGCGATCGGCCCAAGTCGAGAGCTTGTAGTGCAGCTCGTTGATATAGGGCAGCTGGTTGCCCGCCTCGTCGACCTTCCAGTAGTAGGGGTTGCGGCGCAATACGATGATATCGTCGGGGCGATAGGCGACCGGCACCCAGGCGCCCATGACCGGGATGTTCATATACTCCGGCGGGAAGGCATTCTTGTATTGGTCATAGGTGGTGCCGGCATATTTCGGATGCTTGGCTTTGAGGATATGCGACGGGCCGGGGCAGAAGGTGCCGTAGGCCATGGCATAGAGATGCTGGCGCGGGAACGCCTCCTTGAAGGTCCATTCGACCGTATACTGGTCGATCTTCTTCAGCGTCGTGCCGGCGCCGAAAGTCTCGGGCGTTGCGCCGTTCAGCGGCGTCACGCTCGGGTCGAGCACATTGTCTTCCCAATAGAACATCACGTCGTCGGCGTCGAAGAGGTCGCCATCCGACCACTTGGCACCCTCGACCAGATGCATCGTCAGCTTGTGGCCGTCAGAAGACCAGTCCCAACTCCTGGCGAGGTTCGGCAGCGGTTCGACGTCCTTGGCTTCCACCTGGAAGAGCGGCGCCGTGCGGGTCAGGCATTCGGACATGCCGATATCGATGCCGCCCCAGCCCTGGCTCTGGCCGGCCGAGTAGTTCCAGCCTTCCGGCCGACCGCCGATCACGTGACGCAGCGTGTCGCCATAGACGCCGACGCCGTCGGGCATGTTGCCGGTCTTGAAGACCATCGGCTCCTTCGGCAGCCGCTCGGCGACCGGCGGCAGCTTGCCGGTCTTGACGTATTTCTCGGTAACCCAGGCCGGTTCCTTGTATTCCGGCAGCGCCTTGAATTCGGCGATCGAGTCGCGCGGCACATAGGTAATCTTGCCCTCGGCCGGGAATGCCGGCTGCTGCGGCACGACGGTGGGCTCGGAGGCGGCCGCCTCCAAGGCAAAGGTCGAGATGCCGACAAGCAGCAGGCTCGCCATTTTCGTCAGTCTGTGGCTGGTCATTGGCTCAGATTCTCCCTCTTTCGCCGCGCCGGAACGCGGCCTCCTCCTTGTAAAGTCTGCAGTTCAGGCAGCGCTGCTTGCGTCTCCTCACGCAAGCAGCGCTGCAATCATCAGCCGGCGGCGCGGACCTGGCGCTCGGCGCGCAACTCGTCGAGCGAGCGCATCTGACGCCGCGCGGCGCCGTTCCACTCGCGAGTCTTGACGGTGGCGCGGCCAAGCCGCTCCTTCGCACCATCGATCGCGTGGGCGTATTGCGGCAGCCACTGGCTTTGCGCGACCACCATCTCGTCAACCATCTGCCAGACCTCGTCCGGCGTGCAGATCGCGCCGACCAGCGGATCGTGCAGCATCGCCAGCTTCAGAAGGTCGAGATCGCCGGTCACGGCTGCATGGACCGACATGCGCTGGACGTTGATCGAGGAAAGGCAGGTGGCAGCACAGGCCTCAGGAAGGGTGATGCCCGAGACCATGTTGATGCCGAAACGATCGACGAAGCCGGGGGATTCGATGATCGCGTCGGCGGGCAGGTTGGTGATCACGCCATTGTTCTTGACGTTGAAATGGCCGCGATAGACCCGGCCTGTTTCCAGGGCCTCGAGAATATGGCTTGCATGCTCGTTCGAGCGCTTGTTGTGATCGAGCAGATTTCCGGCCGCTTCGAGGAACTGCGGAAACTCGGTTTCGAACCAGTTACGCGTCTCGGTCGAATGGCGGAGGTAACCACCGGTCTCTCCGTGGATCCAGTCCGACATGTCGATCCAGCGGGTAATTTCCTCCGGGCGCTTGCGATACCAGGGAAGATATTCCGAGAGATGGCCGTTGCTCTCGGTCGAATAGACGCCGAAACGCTTCAAGACGTCGATCCGGAGCTTCTCCTGCTTGGAGAACACCGGATGCGCTTCGAAGGCCGCGACCAGTTCCTCCTTGCCGATCCTGCGCCCCTTGAGCCTGACATCGACGAACCAGGTCTGGTGGTTGATGCCGGAGCAGACGTAGTCGAGTTCGCCCTCGCCGGCGCCGAGGATTTCGGCGATCTGCTCGCCGCCGTGCTGGACACCGTGGCAAAGACCGACCGTGTCGACCTTGCCGTATTCGATCGCCGCCCAGGTGTTCATCGCCATCGGGTTGGCATAATTCAGGAACTTCGCGCCCGGCTCGGCGACGGCCCGGATATCCTTGCAGAAATCGAGGATGACGGGGATGTTGCGCTGGCCGTAGAGGATGCCGCCGGCGCAGATCGTATCGCCGACGCACTGGTCGACCCCGTATTTGAGCGGAATGCGGATGTCGTCGGCATAGGCTTCGAGACCGCCGACGCGCACGCAGCTGATGATGTAGCGGGCGCCTTCCAGCGCCCTCAACCGGTCGGTGGTTGCCGTCACCTTCGTCGGCAGGCGGTTGACCTCGACGATCCGGTCGAGGATCGCCTTGATCATTTCCAGATTGCGGGCGCTGAGGTCGGTCAGCGCAACCTCGATGTTGCGCAATTCCGGCACGGCGAGAATGTCGGTGAACAGCTTCTTGGTGAAGCCGATGCTGCCGGCGCCGATGATGGCGATCTTGAACGTTGCCATGCCCTCACTCCTCATGAACTGCATGCATTTCTGACAAAGGGTAAAATCAATTCACGGTTTCTCACCGTCTCTACGCGCAACTTCGATGCATCCCCTCATTTTCTACGGGCCGAAAGCACCGCCTGTTGCGCTGTTGGCGGTCATTATGTGTATAATCGCCGACCCCGCCAGAGCGGTATTGTGCTTTCATGGGTAATTTTATGCTGCAAGATTTGATCGACAACGGCCCGATTATGCGCACGGTTTCGCTGCCGCGGGGACGCCAGAGCCTGCATGCGATGCCGACCAGCACCGGCTATGAAATCCGCAACAATGCGACCTATGACTGGGACGGCAGAAAGCGCGGAAACACGCCCTTCACTGTGCTGCAGCACACGATCGCGGGCGCCGGAAACCTGCGCTACGAAAACCGCAGCTATCGGGTACGCGGGGGCGAGACGCTGCTGCTGCTGGTGCCGCACAATCATCGCTACTGGCTGGAAGATGGCGGGCGCTGGGAGTTTTTCTGGATCTCGATGAACGGCGACGAGGCGCTGCGCATCCACCGCGCCCTGCTTGCCGTCACCGGCCCGGTCCTGAAGCTGCAACCGGAAACGATCGAACATCTGGCCGACTGCAGCCTGCGCCTGATCCGCGGCGGCGAGACGCCGGGCCGCGCTTCGGCGATTGCCTACGAGGCGGCGATGGCGCTCTACGACGACGTCTTCGGCTCGCATCCGGTGTTCAGTCATGAGCACAGGACGATGCACCGCGTCGTCGACCACATCATGAACAACCTGCAGAACCCGCTTCCGGTAGAGGAACTGGCGCGCGTGTCGGGTCTGAGCCGGGCGCATTTCTCCCGCGTCTTTGCCGCCAGCGAAGGCATGGCGCCGGCCGAATATGTGCTGCAGAAGCGTTTGCAGCGCGCGGTCAAACTGCTGACGAAAACGGCAAGCCTGCCGGTCAAGGAAGTGGCGATCCTCTCAGGCTTCGAGGATCCCAACTACTTCGCCAAGGTCTTCCGCCGCTCGTTCGGGCTGAGCCCGACCGAATTCAGAACCACAGGCATGTATGCCAGCGTGCCGGCCGGCTCCGTGGAGCAACCTGTCGACACGGGGGAAGAAGCGACGGTGCTGTTGACGGGTTGAGGGCGACGGCGGTCAGCCGGCAAGTTGCTGGCGATAGGCCGACGCTCTCGGGAAAACCATGCCGAGGTCGGCATGCATGGCCCGCGCGATCACGCGGAAATCCCGCTCGCTGATGGCGAGATGACCAACACGCAGCTTCTGGTCCCAGTTGCGGTTGCCTTCGGCAAACTCCAGGCTGTCGAGCCAGGGGCGAACCGGGGCCTCCATGCTGTCGGCCCAGTCGATGTCGCCGCGATGCGGCGCGACACCGCCCATGGCAAAGAAGTAGGGCGGGCGCTCCTTGACGACGCCGATGGCGGCAAAACAGGCGAGCCCCGCCCGGCCATTGAAGGCAGCGTTCGGCGCATAACCGATGAAGCCGTCGCCCGCCTTCATGCGCGTCATCGCCTGGACATTGCCGTAGCCGTAGCCAAAGCGAGAGAATCCGTCTTCCGCAGCATGCTGCAGGTCATCGCCGGAAACCGCGCCGATCCAGAAATTGCGCTCGCCCGACCTGTTTGCTGCACCCATCTGAAACATATCCTGCGCCGACATCTGCAATCCCTCGATCTCTTATCCTGCGACCACTTTACGCGCGACCCCTGCCAGATTCTGTCAGCATCGTTTTGACGCTCCGGCATACTCGTCGAGCCGCGTCCCAGCTCTCTTCGGAGGGCGCTTCCCATTGGCCGAAAAGCGTCAAGCCCGCGGCTCCGGCAAGCGCCACCGACGCATGGTTGTCGAGCTGGCAGCGATATTGCGGCTGGTAGCCCCTTTCAAGCGCAGCCCGGCTGATGGCGCGCACAACCTTGCGGGCGTCACCTGTCCCGTCGTCGGCGACAGCGCGGCGGCGAGCCCCGGCGACAGAACGGCCCTTACGCCGTTTTCAGCGGTGTGCAGCACCATAGCCGGGCTGTCCTCGTCGAGGTCGGAATTGACCGTGACGGTGAACCGATCCGCGCTTGCGAGAACATCGCCCACGAAGGATGCGCTCCAGAAATCGGTAATCTCAAGGGAAAACGACGGCATGGCACTTTATCTCTTGAAGGAACACGCGCCCGCGGGAAGCGGCGAGAGGTGCGATTAATGGAGTAATCGATTAATCAAATCGCAGTGCCAGCGATGTGTGCGACGACAATGGCGCAATGAAGGCGCCAAAAAGCAAAAGCGCCCGCAGGAGATGCAGGCGCTTGGCAATTCTTCAGTCTATGTGGGTCGCCTTAGCGGGCGAAGGCCGTGCGTGCAACGCGGTCAATGTCGGCGCGTTCGATGCCGAGGTCGCGAAGTTCGCGGTTCGACATGCGGCCCAGTTCGGTGACCGTCTGACGGTACTTGCGCCAGTTGTTGATGGAGCGTGCGATGTTCATTTGATCCCCCTTTCAATGGGCTTTCGAAGCCTGGCTGCCAGTCCGTGGCGCCTCGTTTCACTTCGGTGAACAGCTTATAGCTCAGGCTTTCCGTAAGTTGCAGCGCTCAAAACTCAGCGCTCCCATGTGGGAAATGCATGGGTCGGCAGAAAGCGCCGGGTCTGCCCCAGGTGCGGGCAGCCCGATTGCACAATCCTGTTTCCAGACAGCGCTTTTATAACAACGCGCGTTGCAACCGCGCCGGGCCTTCAACAAAGTGCCGCTGAAGGCAAACACACGTATTTGGATATCCCCGCCACCATGCACCCATCACGGAAACGGTTGATCCCTGCGGCAGAGACAAGTATTTCTTTTGTCGACAAAGGAATCTGACATGACCGATATCGACACCGACAACAGCCCCATCCCTGAGCGCAAGCGCGGCTCCGGCGTGAAGATGGTCTATGACCTCTTGCGCGACGAGATCCTCGACCTGGTGCTGCCGCCAGGCAGCCCGATCGACGAAGTGCAGCTTGCCGAGCGGCTGAAGATGTCGCGCACGCCGATCCGCGAAGCGCTGGTGCGCCTTGCCGGCGAAGGACTGATCGACACGCTGCCGAACCGCTCGACGATGGTGGCGAACATCGACTTCCTCAATCTCAATCCGTTCTTCGACGCACTGGTGCTGATGTACCGCGTCACGACAAGGCTTGCGGCGCAGAACCATAGGCCGGAAGACCTGGCGATCATTCGGGGCTTCCACGAAGATTATGCGGCAGCCGTGCAGACGCGCGACGCGCTGACGATGATCGCCACCAACGCCGCCTTCCATGCGGCAATCGCGGAAAGCGGACGCAACCCCTACTTCACCAGCCTGTTTCGTCGACTGCTCGACGAAGGGCGGCGGATCCTGCGTCTCTATTACCAGTCCTATGACGAGCAGTTCCCCCAGCGTTTCGTCGACGAGCACGCGGCCATGATCGCGGCGATCGCGGCGCGCGACGTCGAGGCTGCCGATCGGCTCGGGAAGGCGCATGCGGAGCAGATCGTCGAGCAGGTGCAGAAGCTTTTTGCCCGCAACAACAAGCTCGACATCGCCCTGTAGCGGCTTTTGTATTTTTCTTGTCGACAAATAAAATACAAACGGCTATTGTCTAGATCAAAGGCAGGGGCGTAGGTGCGCCGCTGCCCTGAAGACAAAGCCCGAGAGGAGTTTCAGATGAAGGCTCAGATTTTCACCGGCGTCATCCCGGCGCTGATGACCCCCTGCAAGGAAGACCGCACCCCCGATTTCGACGCGCTGGTGCGCAAGGGCAAGGAGCTGATCGCTCAGGGCATGTCCGCCGTCGTTTACTGCGGCTCGATGGGTGACTGGCCGCTCCTGACCGACGAACAGCGCATGGAAGGCGTCGAACGCCTGGTCAAGGCCGGCATCCCGGTCATCGTCGGCACCGGCGCCGTCAACACCGCTTCGGCCGTCGCACATGCAGCGCACGCCGAGAAGGTCGGCGCGCAGGGCCTGATGGTCATCCCGCGCGTTCTGTCGCGTGGCTCGGTCGTTGCTGCCCAGAAGAACCACTTCAAGGCCATTCTCTCGGCTGCTCCAAGCCTGCCGGCTGTCATCTACAACAGCCCCTACTACGGCTTCGCCACCCGCGCCGACCTGTTCTTCGCGCTGCGCGCCGAACATCCGAACCTCGTCGGCTTCAAGGAGTTCGGCGGCGCTGCCGACATGCGCTATGCGGCCGAAAACATCACCAGCCGTGACGATGGCGTCTCGCTGATGATCGGCGTCGACACAGCCGTGTTCCATGGCTTCGTCAACTGCGGCGCAACGGGTGCGATCACCGGCATCGGCTGCGTCCTGCCGAAGGAAGTCATCCACATGTGCAACCTGTCGCGTGCCGCCGCCGAAGGCGACGTCGACGCCCGTTTGCGCGCACTGGAACTGGAGCAGGCGCTCGCCGTGCTCTCGTCCTTCGACGAAGGCCCGGACCTCGTTCTCTACTTCAAGCACATGATGGTGCTGAAGGGCGACAAGGAATACACGCTGCACTTCAACGAGAGCGACGTTCTCTCCGACAGCCAGCGCGGCTACGTCGAAGCCCAGTTCAAGCTGTTCAACAGCTGGTACGGCGAGTGGAGCAAGCTCCCGGGCGCCGTCCAGAAGTACAAGGCCTGATTATCAATATCGGCCCGTAAAGCCAGAAAGGCCCTCCGGTTGGAGGGCCTTTTTTGTGTCGACCCGGTCAAGACCGCAAGCCGCGTTTGCATCGCAAGAACCAGCCAAGATTTCCCTCATTCCTGTGCCTGTCACAGGTTCCAGCAGGTGAAAGAGTCCTTAGACCTGATGGACATCGGGTCACTGGATCCCGGCACAAGCGGGAAGATGAAGAGGGCGAGTGGGGGCACCTCTCGCAGAAAAGGCCCTCCGGTTGAGAGGGCCTTCTTTTATCGACGGCGATGGCGGCGCAGCGAAGAAACCGCGGAAAGGTCAGCCGTCGCTTACGCGACGGCATCCAATCCGAGAGCCAGCAAGCGGTCGAGTTGCTCCATTTCGGCGGTATTGAGCACGACGCCCTCGGCCTCCGACTTGGCGCGCGCGACGAAGCGGCGCTGCGACGGCAGGCGAGCGCCCTGGCCGACAATCGCTTCGAACAGCACTTCCGCGCGGGCGAAAGGATCGCCCGGACGGCCGGCGGCAAACTTTTCCGGCGAGAAGGCGACGATCAGTTCGCCGTGGAAGGGTGCGAGCGTCGTCGTGCCGAGATAGTCGAGCACTTCCGGGCTCGTCAGGTCGCCGATCATGATGCCGGCGAGAAGCTCGACCATGGTGCCGATCGCCGAACCCTTGTGGCCGCCGAAGGGCAGCATGGCGCCGGCAAGCGCTGCTTCCGGGTCGGTGGTCGGATTACCCTCAGCATCGATCGCCCAGCCCTCTGGCAAAGGCTTGCCGGCACGGCGGTGCAGCTCGATCTCGCCGCGGGCAGCAACCGAAGTCGCGAAATCGAAGACGTAGGGCGGCTTGTTCTCGCGCGGCCAGCCGAAAGCGAAGGGGTTGGTGCCGAGCAGCGGCTTGTTGCCGCCGGTCGGCGCAACGGTCGCATAGCTTGGGCACATGACGAGGCCGGCAAGTCCCTCGCCGGTCAGGCCTTCCACTTCCGGCCAGAGTGCCGAAAAATGGGTGCAATCATTGATGACGAGCGCGGCAATGCCGAGCCTGCGGGCACGTTCGGCCAGCGCCGGCAGGCCGAGTTCGAAGGCCGGATTGGCGAAACCGCCCTTGGCGTTGACCTTGACGATGGCCGAGCCTTCCTGCGTATCGAGCTCCGGAACGGCATCTGGCTTCACCTTGCCCGCCTTGACGGTGCGAAGCGCCCCTTCGATGCGGTAGATGCCGTGCGACTTGCAGGCATCGCGCTCGCCGGCGACGATCACCCGGGCCAGTGCACCGGCCTGAATGGCGTTGAGCCCCGCCTTCAGGAAGATCGCCTCGACGCGCTCGAAAAGTGCTGCGATCGTCAGGGTATTGGTTTCGCTCATCTCTCTCCCTCTCAAATGCTGCGCCTGATCCGGAAGGGCCAGTCAGGCGATTGATGTTCTGCATACATATAGTATACAAAGATCCGACAAGTGCAATTCAGCCATGATCCCCTCTGCCAGAAAAGGCAATCCGGGATCGAACGAAAGGATCGGCAGATGGCCTTCACCCCCAAAGGAAAACACCTTGTCGCCGGCGAATGGCTCGACGGCGCGGGTACCTTCGCATCCGCACCCGCCCACGGGCCGGTCCATCAGTTCGCCACCGGCACGGTAGAGCTGGTCAACCGCGCCGCTGAAGCGGCCGAAGAAGCGTTCCTGAGCTACGGCTATTCGACCCGCGCCGAGCGCGCTGCGTTCCTGCGCGCCATCGCGGATGAGATCGAAGCACGCGCCGAAGCCATCACCGAGATCGGTACCCAGGAAACCGGCCTGCCGGAAGCGCGTCTCCAGGGCGAACGCGGCCGCACCACCGGCCAGCTCCGCCTTTTCGCCGATCACATCGAGAAGGGCGAATATCTCGACCGCCGTTTCGATGCGGCCCTGCCCGAGCGCCAGCCGGCGCCGCGCCCGGAAATCCGCCTCATCCAGCGCCCGATCGGCCCGGTCGCTGTCTTCGGCGCCTCGAACTTCCCGCTGGCCTTCTCGACCGCCGGCGGCGACACGGCTGCCGCCCTTGCCGCTGGCTGCCCCGTGGTCGTCAAGGGCCACTCGGCCCATCCGGGCACCGGTGAAATCGTCGCGCAGGCCGTCGAAGCCGCCATCCGCAAGACCGGCGTCCACCCGGGCGTCTTCTCGCTGATCCAGGGCGGCAACCGCCAGGTCGGCGAAGCGCTGGTGCAGCATCCGCTGATCAAGGCCGTCGGCTTTACCGGTTCGCTCGCCGGCGGCCGCGCGCTCTTCAATCTCTGCGCCGCCCGTCCGGAACCGATCCCGTTCTTCGGCGAACTCGGCTCGGTCAACCCGATGTTCCTGCTGCCGGAAGCACTGAAGGCACGCGCCGAAGGTCTTGGCCAGGGCTGGGCCGGCTCGCTGACCATGGGTGCCGGCCAGTTCTGCACCAACCCCGGTATCGCCGTGGTTGTCGAAGGCGCCGATGCCGACCGCTTCACGTCGGCCGCCGTCGAGGCGCTCGGCAAGGTCGCGCCGCAGACGATGCTGACGGACGGCATCGCCAAGGCCTATCACGACGGCCAGGCGCGCTTTGAAAGCCGCAATACCGTAAAGCCGCTGCTGACGACCGAATCTTCCGGCCGCTCGGTCTCGCCGAACCTGTTCGAGACCACGGGCGACCAGTTCCTTGCCGACCACGCGCTCGGCGAAGAGGTCTTCGGCCCGCTCGGCCTCGTCGTCCGCGTCGGTTCGACCGAAGAGATGGAACAGCTTGCCCGCGGTTTCGAGGGGCAGCTGACCACCACCATCCACATGGATGCGGCTGATCTCGAGACCGCCCGCCGCCTGCGCCCGATCCTCGAGCGCAAGGCCGGCCGCGTGCTCGTCAACGGCTTCCCGACCGGTGTCGAGGTGGTGGATTCCATGGTGCATGGCGGCCCCTATCCGGCATCGACCAACTTCGGCGCAACCAGCGTCGGCACGATGTCGATCCGCCGCTTCCTGCGTCCGGTCGCCTACCAGAACATGCCGGAAGGCCTGCTGCCCGAGGATTTCCAGGGCTAAGGCACCGGCAGACGCTGCGGGTGGCTTGCCGCCCGCAGCCGCAAGACACGACAGATCGCTTCGCAGGCATCCCATTTCGCGAAACAAATGGGATGCCTGCGTGCGTTCTGCGTTATGAACTTATACTTTTTGTATACTAATTGTATTTTTCTATTGATTTGTGCTCTCTAAAACGGAATAGTGCCTCAGCCGTCAAACGGCACTCATTTCAGGGAGAGAGAAAATGAAGACTTCGGTGCTCGCGCTCGGCCTCGTTGCGGCCGCTGCTCTGACCAGCCAGGCCCATGCCGACAAGCTGGATGACGTCATCGGCTCGGGTACGCTGCGTTGCGCAGTGGTGCTCGACTTCCCGCCGATGGGTTCTCGCGACGAGAACAACAACCCGATCGGTTTTGACGTCGACTACTGCAACGATCTCGCAAAGGCCCTCGGCGTCACCGCCGAAATCGTCGAGACCCCGTTCCCGGAGCGTATTCCCGCTCTGATGTCGGGCCGTGTCGACGTCGGCGTTGCCTCGACCTCGGACACGCTTGAGCGTGCAAAGACCGTCGGCATGACGATCCCCTACTTCGCCTTCGAAATGGCCGTGACCGCCAACGACAAGTCGGGCGTCAAGTCCTTCGAAGACATGAAGGGCAAGACCGTCGGCGCGACCGCCGGCACGTTCGAGGCGATCGCGCTCGAGAAGCAGGTCAAGGAATGGGGTGCCGGCGAGTTCCGTCCGTACCAGACCCAGGCCGACGTCTTCCTCGCGCTCAGCCAGGGACAGATCGACGCCACGGTTTCGACCTCGACGGTCGCCCAGGCCAACGTGAAGGGCGGCAAGTTCGCCGGCATCTCCGTCGTCGGCAAGGCTCCGTTCGACACCGACTACGTTGCGCTCTTCACCAACCGCGAAGAATACGGCTTCATCAACTTCCTCAACCTCTTCATCAACCAGCAGGTCCGCACCGGCCGCTACGCTGAACTTTACGAAAAGTGGGTCGGCGGCGAACTTCCGGACCTTACGGCTAAGGGCGTTTACCGCTAATATGCCGTTTATCTGGCGGCGCGAAGTCTAGCTTCGCGCCGCTATTCGTTTCCGAAGAGGTGAGACGAAACATGTTCAGCTATACCTTTCATTGGAATCAGGCGCTGAAGGCCCTGCCGCAGATGCTCGATGGAGCGCTGGTCACCTTGCAGGTGGCTCTGCTCTCGATGGTCATCGGCCTGGCACTGGCGCTGGCGCTCACGGCCTGCCGCCTGTCCGGCAATCGCATCCTCGGTGGCTTCGCCATCGCCTGGATCGAGATCGCCCGCAACACGCCGGCGCTGTTCCAGATCTACATGGCGCACTTCGGCCTCGGCAATTTCAACATCCACCTGAGCCCCTACACGGCGCTGCTCGTCGGGATTGCCTTTAACAACGCCGGCTATCTCGCGGAAAACTTCCGCGGCGCGCTCAAGGCCATTCCGGATACCCAGACACGGGCCGGCCGCTCGCTCGGCATGACTCCGGTTCAGGCGTTCCGCTACATCGTTATGCCGCAGATGCTGCGCATCGCTTTCCTACCGGTGACGAACCAGATGGTCTGGGCAATCCTGATGACGTCGCTTGGCGTTACCGTCGGCATGAACACCGACCTTGCCGGCATCACCCAGGAACTGAACGCCCGTTCGTTCCGCACCTTCGAATTCTTCGCGATCGCGGCGGTCATCTACTACCTGATCGCCAAGGCCGTGACGCTGGGCGCGCGCCTGCTCGCCGCGCGCATGTTCCGCTATTAAGGAGAGGTGAGAGATGTTCAATACCGCCCTCACCCTCGCTGATCTCGGCTTCCTGCTGCAAGGCGCCCTGATGACGCTCGCGGTTACCGCCGTCTCGGTTACCGCCGGCACCGTGCTCGGCATCATCTTCGGCGTCGTGCGCAACCAGGTCGGCCCCTATTGGGCCGCCCCGCTCACCTTCGTGCTCGACATCTTCCGCTCGGTGCCGCTGCTGATCCAGCTGGTGCTTGCCAACGCCTTCCAGGCGATCGCCAAGCTCGGCTGGGCGCCGTTCACGACCTCCTGCGTGGTGCTGTCGCTCTATACGGCCGCCTATTGCACCGAGATCGTTCGCGGCGGCATCTCGTCGGTACCGCCGACGACGCGCCGTGCGGCCCGTTCGCTCGGCATGACCTGGTGGCAGGACATGCGCTACATCGTGGCGCCGCTTGCGACCCGCGTTTCGCTTCCGTCCTGGATCGGCCTGACGCTCGGCGTCATGAAGGACTCCGCACTCGTGCTCTGGCTCGGCCTGATCGAACTCTTGCGCGCCTCGCAGGTTCTCGTCACCCGCCTGCAGGAACCGCTGCTGATCCTTCTGATCTGCGGCGCCATCTACTTCCTCATCAGCTTCCCAATCGCCCGGCTCGGCGGTTACCTTGAAAAACGGTGGTCCAATGATTGAGATCCAGAACGTTCGCAAATCCTTCGGCTCGCTGGAGGTTCTCAAAGGCATCGACCTCACCGTCAACAAGGGCGAGGTGCTGACCATCATTGGCGGCTCCGGTTCCGGAAAATCGACGCTGCTCACCTGCATCAACGGTCTCGAGCCGATCGATTCCGGCCGCATCCTGGTCGACGGCACCGAGGTCCACGCGAAATCAACGAACCTCAACAAGCTGCGCAGCAAGCTCGGCATCGTCTTCCAGCAATTCAATGCTTTCCCGCACCTGACCGTGCTTGAAAACGTCACGCTGGCGCCGCGCAAGGTGCTCGGCCTTTCCAAGGAGAAAGCCGAGGAAATCGCCGTCAAGCAGCTCACCCACGTCGGCCTCGGCGAGAAGCTCGGCGTCTATCCGACCCGCATGTCGGGCGGCCAGCAGCAGCGCATGGCGATCGCCCGCGCGCTCGCCATGTCGCCGGAATACATGCTGTTCGACGAAGTGACCTCGGCGCTCGACCCGCAGCTCGTCGGCGAAGTGCTCGACACGCTGCGCATGCTGGCCTCCGAAGGCATGACGATGATCTGCGTCACCCACGAGATGAAGTTTGCCCGCGAAGTCTCCGACCGCGTCGCCTTCTTCCACAAGGGCGTGATGGCGGAAATCGCCGCACCGGAGGCGCTCTTCGGCGCGCCGAAGGATCCGGAACTCCAGAAGTTCCTGGCAGCGACGCACTGAGCCGATCATGAAGAATGCAGTTCAGCCTGACGTCATCGTCATCGGCGCCGGCGTTGTCGGCCTTTCTGCGGCCATTGCCGCCCAGGCACGGGGACTTTCCGTCACCGTGCTCGACCGGGAAGGTCCGGCAGCGGGTGCCTCGGCGGGCAATGCCGGGGCCTTCGCCTTCACCGACATCCTGCCGCTCGCTTCGCCCGGCATCCTCAAAAAGGCGCCGAAGTGGCTGCTCGACCCGCTCGGCCCGTTGAGTGTGCCGCCGGCCTATGCCGCGCAGATTGCGCCATGGATGTTCCGCTTCTGGCGCGCCTGCTCGGCAAGCCGTGTCGCCCATTCGACGACCGCGCAGACGGCGATGATGGATCTCTCCAAGGCGGAACTCGAACCGTTCCTGGCAGAGACCGGCACGCTGCCGATGCTGCGCAAGGAAGGCAATTTGCAGGTCTATGAAAGCGACGCCGAGCTGAAGGCCTCGCTTCCCGGCTGGACCGCGCGCGCCGAACACGGCATCGAATTCCGGCACATGGGCGCGGCCGAGATGGCCGAGATCCAGCCCGGTCTCGCATCGCGCTTCACCCATGGCACCTTTACCCCCGGCTGGTATTCGATCGCCGATCCCAAGCTCTACACGCTGGCGCTGGCAGACCATTTCCGCGCCAAGGGCGGCGTGATCGAGCGCGCCGAGGTCACGGCGCTAAAGCCTGTCGAAGGCGGCGTCGAACTGACGGCCGACGGCAAGACCCGGCGGACGGAGCAGGTCGTCCTTTCGGCCGGCGCGTTCTCGCACCAGGTCGCCCGCACGCTTGGCGAGCACATCCCGCTCGAAACCGAGCGCGGCTACAACACCACCCTGCCGCAGGATGCCTTTGACCTGCGTACCCAGGTCACCTTCGGCGGCCACGGCTTCGTCGTGACGCGGCTTTCGACCGGCATCCGCGTCGGCGGCGCCGTCGAACTCGGCGGGCTGAAGTTGCCGCCGAACTTCCGCCGCTCGGAGGCCATGCTGAAGAAGGCGCAGACCTTCCTGCCCGGCTTCAAGAGCGGGGGCGGCGTGCAATGGATGGGTTTCCGCCCGTCGCTGCCCGACAGCCTGCCGGCGATCGGCCGCGCCCGCGCCACGGGCCGCGTCGTCTACGCTTTCGGCCACGGCCATCTTGGTCTCACGCAATCGGCCGGCACCGCCCGGCTCGTTGCCGACCTGCTCACCGGCCGGCGGCCGGCGATCGATATCAGCTCCTTCTCGCCCCAACGTTTCTGACAGAGTTTAGACCATGGCCAATCACACCTTCTCCTGCATCGACGGCCACACCTGCGGCAATCCAGTCCGCCTCGTTTCCGGCGGCGGGCCGCGGCTCGAAGGCGCCAACATGCTGGAGAAGCGGGCGCATTTCCTGCGCGAGTTCGACTGGATCCGCACCGGCCTGATGTTCGAGCCGCGCGGCCACGACATGATGTCGGGCTCGATCCTCTATCCGCCGACCCGGCCGGACTGCGACGTGGCGGTGCTCTTCATCGAAACGTCGGGCTGCCTGCCCATGTGCGGCCATGGCACGATCGGCACCATCACCATGGCGATCGAAAACGGCCTGATCACGCCGCGCGAACCGGGCAAGCTTTCAATCGACGCGCCGGCCGGCAAGGTCGACATCACCTATCGCCAGGAAGGCCGCTTCGTCGAAGAAGTGCGCCTCACCAACGTTCCGGGCTTCCTCTACGCCGAGGGGCTGACGGCTGAAGTCGAGGGTCTTGGCGAGATCGTCGTCGACGTCGCCTATGGCGGCAACTTCTACGCCATCGTCGAACCGCAGAAGAACTTTCGCGACATGGCCGACCATACGGCCGGAGAACTTGTCGGCTGGAGCCCGAAGCTCCGCACGGCGCTCAACGCCAAATACGAGTTCGTGCATCCGGAGCACCCGGAAATTCAGGGCCTCAGCCACATCCAGTGGACCGGCAAGCCAACGCAGGCAGAAGCGCATGCGCGCAACGCCGTGTTCTACGGCGAAAAGGCGATCGACCGCTCGCCCTGCGGCACCGGCACGTCGGCGCGCATGGCCCAGCTTGCCGCCAAGGGCAAGCTCAAGGTCGGCGACGAGTTCGTGCATGAATCGATCATCGGTTCGCTGTTCAAGGGCCGTGTCGAGGCGGCGACCAAGGTCGCCAACCGTGAAGCCATCATTCCCTCGATCGCCGGTTGGGCCCGCATGACCGGCATCAACACGATCTTCATCGATGACCGCGACCCCTTTGCCCATGGATTTGTCGTAAAATGACCCAATCGATCTCCGCCCGCAGCATTCTTTCCGGCTCCGCCGATGGCCCCGTCATCGCCACTGAGGAGGCCCTGAGCTTCTGGGGCGGGGTCGATCCGGCAACGGGCCGGGTGATCGACGTGCACCATCCGCTGCACGGCCTCTGTCTGACCGACGGCATCCTGATGATGCCGTCGAGCCGCGGCTCCTGCACCGGTTCAGGCGTGCTGCTCGACATGGCGCTGACCGGCCGTGCGCCGGCGGCCCTGGTCTTCTCGGAAGCCGAGGACGTGCTGACGCTCGGCGCGCTGATCGCGGCCGAAATGTTCGGAAAATCCCTGCCGGTGGTGCGGCTTTCGCGCGACGCCTTCAAGGCGCTGGCTGAGGCAAAGACCGCGCGTATCAGCGATACGGCAATCGAAGCCGATGGCTTGGCAATTCCGGTCGCTCCGCCAGCAATGACGGCGCTTGATCTCACCGACGACGATCGCGCCATGCTCGACGGTCGTGACGGCGTCGCCGTGCAACAGGCGATGCGCATCATCGCGGCGATGGCGGCGCAGCAGGGTGCGGAAAAGCTCATCGACGTGGTCCAGGGCCATATCGACGGCTGCATTTATGCGAGCCCGGCAAACCTCACCTTCGCCGAGAAGATGGCGGACATGGGGGCCAAGGTTCGCGTGCCGACAACCATGAACGCGATCTCGGTCGACCGCGCCAACTGGCAGGCGCAGGGCGTGCCGGAGAGCTTCGGCGATCCGGCAGCAAGGCTTGCCGACGCCTATGTGCGCATGGGCTGCCGCCCGACCTTCACCTGCTCGCCCTATCTGCTCGACAGCGCGCCGAAATCCGGCGAAGCCATCGCCTGGGCGGAATCGAACGCCGTCATATTCGCCAACACGGTGCTCGGCGCGCGCACGGCCAAACACCCGGACTTTCTCGATCTCTGCATTGCGCTCACCGGTCGTGCACCGCTCTCGGGCGTCTATCTCGACGCGCCGCGCAAGGCGACGCGCGTCATCGACGTGGAACTGCCTGAGAATATCGACGATGCCTTCTGGCCGTTGATCGGCTACCTCGCCGGCAAGGCAGCGCCCGACCGCATTCCGCTGTTGCGCGGTCTTGCATCGGCACGCCCGTCGCGTGACGACCTCAAGGCGCTTTGCGCCGCCTTCGGCACCACGTCTGCATCCCCGATGCTGCATGTGGAGGGCGTGACCCCGGAAGCGGAAGGCGCCGCGGCCAAGGATGCCGACCGCACGACGATCACCCGCGCCGACATGGCCGCGGCCTGGTCGCTCCTGAACGAAGGTCCGGAGGAGGTCGAACTCGTCGCCATCGGCAGCCCGCATGCGTCGCTTGAGGAATGCCGCGCACTGGCCACAGCCTTCGACGGCCGCAAGCGCGACAGCAACGTCGCCGTCATCGTCACCGCCGGACGAGACGCGATTGCCGCCGCGCGCGACGAAGGTCTGCTTGCCCGCCTTGAAGAAAGCGGCATCCAGGTGCTGCCGGATCTTTGCTGGTGCTCGATTTCCGAACCGGTCTTTCCGACCAAGACCCGGGCGCTGATGACCAATTCCGGTAAATACGCCCATTACGGTCCCGGTCTTTCCGGCCGCGCCGTGCGCTTCAGCAACCTTGCCGACTGCGTCGAGGCAGCGCTCACCGGCCGCGTTCCGGCGCGGCTGCCGGCCTGGCTCGCCTAACGCCTTTCCCCCTCGCTCAAGCGCCGCTGCGTGGCGGCGCTATCGAGCACGCCCATGCCGAAGCACGGGGCGGCCATCGCGCCGCCGGTGTCGAAGACAACTTATCCATGGTTGCAGCGCCGGGCGTCGGCGATGTCGGGGCCGCGACCATGGGCGACGCGGCCCTGGTCATTCTTGTTCGCCGCCTTGGCGAACCCGGCGGCGGCTGACGCAACCGAACGCGGCGGCGACACAGAAAACGCCCGGTCACACGCGGCGCCAAGCGCGCTTGCGCCCGCCTCCAACGCCGCGTGACCGCCGCTTCGATCAGGTTTTCGTGATGCCGCAGTCACGATTTTTCATTCATTGAAACAACCCCTTCGAGAATCACGAGAAAGCGAGTACTCTGAAGGAACATTGCGCATGGGACGCCGTTTATTCGAATGAGCGAGCCGATAAGCAGCGATCCCCGTCTCAGCCAGCGGCCGCGGGAGAGCATGATGCAAAAGAGCGAATGCGACGTTTTTGATCTCTTCTCGGAGATCTATACAAGTGCAGCGCAAGAAGAAATCAGCCTTCAAGAATACCTTCTGGCATGTCGTGACGACAAAAGCATGTATGCCACCGCGCAGGAGCGGATGGTTACAGCCATAGGTAATCCAACCCTCATCGATACCAGCGCGGACGAACGTCTCGGCCGCATCTTCTCAAACCGGACCGTCAAGATCTATCCATCCTTCGCCGACTTCTACGGCATGGAGGACACGATCGAGCGCATCGTCGGCTACTTCCGCTATGCAGCACAAGGGCTGGAGGAGCGCAAGCAGATCCTCTACCTGCTCGGCCCGGTCGGCGGCGGCAAGTCGTCGCTCGCCGAGCGCCTGAAAAAGCTGATGGAACTTCAGCCGATCTACACGCTGGCTGTCGGCGGCAAGGTCAGCCCAGTCTTTGAATCACCGCTTGGCCTCTTCCACCCCGACCGCATGGCCGATCTGCTCGAAGACAAATACGGCATCGGCCGACGCCGGCTGACCGGCCTCATCTCGCCCTGGGCGACGAAGCGGCTCGACGAAGTCGATGGCGACATCTCCAAGTTCAGCGTCGTCAAGCTGATGCCGTCGCGGCTGCGCCAGGTGGCGATCGCCAAGACCGAGCCCGGCGACGAGAACAACCAGGATGTTTCCTCGCTGGTCGGCAAGGTCGACATCCGCCAGCTCGAAAACTACAGCCAGGCCGATCCCGACGCCTATTCCTACAGCGGCGGGCTCAACCGCACGACGCAAGGCCTGCTCGAATTCGTCGAAATGTTCAAGGCGCCGATCAAGGTCCTGCATCCACTTTTGACCGCCACCCAGGAAGGCAACTACAACGGTACCGAAAGCTTCGGCGGCTTCCCCTATCAGGGCATCGTCGTTGCGCATTCCAACGAGTCCGAGTGGCTGCAGTTCAAGAACAACAAGAACAACGAGGCCTTCCTCGACCGCATCCTCGTGGTCAAGGTGCCGTACTGCCTGCGCGTCACCGAAGAGCGGCAGATCTACGAGAAGCTTTTGCGCGAAAGCGAGCTGACCAAGAGCCCCTGCGCACCGGAAGTGCTGGAAAGCCTCAGCCGCTTCACCGTCTCCACCCGCCTTGCCCGTCACGAGAACTCGCCGCTCTATACCAAGATGCGGGTCTATGATGGCGAGAACCTGAAGGACACCGATCCCAAGGCGAAGTCCGTTCAGGAATATCGCGACGCCGCCGGCGTCGACGAGGGCATGACCGGCATCAGCACCCGCTTCGCCTTCAAGGTCCTGTCGGAAACCTTCAACTATGACACCAAGGAAGTTGCGGCCGATCCCGTGCATCTCATGTACATTCTGGAACAGGCGATCCGCCGCGAACAGTTCCCGAAGGAGACGGAAGCAAGCTACCTGGACTTTATCAAGTCCGAGTTGGCATCGCGCTACGCCGAATTCATCGGCCACGAAATCCAGAAGGCCTATCTCGAATCCTACAGCGAATACGGCCAGAACCTGTTCGACCGTTACATCGCCTATGCCGACGCCTGGCTAGAAGATCAGGACTTCAAGGATCCGGATACCGGACAGATCCTCAACCGGGAAATCCTCGACAGCGAGTTGTCGCAGATCGAAAAGCCGGCCGGCATCGCCAATCCCAAGGACTTCCGCAACGAGGTCGTCAAGTTCACCCTGCGCGCCCGCGCCAAGAACCATGGGAAGAACCCCTCCTGGACGAGCTACGAAAAGCTTCGCGATGTGATCGAGAAGCGCATGTTCGGCCAGGTCGAAGACCTGCTTCCGGTCATCAGCTTCGGCTCGAAGAAGGACAGCGCATCCGAAAAGCAACACGCCGAGTTCGTCCAACGCATGACGGAACGCGGCTACACGGAGCGTCAGGTCCGACGGCTGGTCGACTGGTACATGCGGGTCAACAAGGCGGGCTGACGATGCCGAAACAGGGGATTGGGCCGAAGCAGGGGATTGGTATATGCCGAATTTCATCGACCGGCGGCTCAATCCGAAGGATAAGAGCCTCGGCAATCGACAACGCTTTCTGAAGCGGGCCCGCGAAGAGCTCAAGCGGGTCATCAAGGATCAGGTCAAGTCGGACAGGATCATCGACGTCGATGCCGCCCATGGCGTGCCGATGCCGACCGATGGTGCCAGCGAGCCGACGTTCCAGCCGTCCCGCGGCTCGGGCGAGCGCAACTACGTGCTCCCCGGCAACAAGGAGTTTTCGGCAGGCGACCGCCTGCCGAAACCGGAAGCGGGCGGCGGTGGCGGCGGAAAGGGCAAGCCCGGCACCGGCGAAAGCGACGATGATTTCCAGTTCATCCTGTCGCGCGAGGAAGTGCTGGACCTCTTCTTCGAGGATCTGGAGCTCCCTGACATGGTCAAGCTCAGCCTCAAGGAAACCGTCACCTTCAAGCCCCGCCGCGCCGGCTTCGCCACGGCGGGAACGCCGACGAACATCAATGTCGGGCGCACGATGCGCAACAGTTTCGGCCGACGCCTGGCGCTGCACCGACCGAAGGAGAAGGAACTGACCGCGGTCACCGACGAGATCGCGCAACTGGAAGCGGAACCGGAGCCGACGGCGAAGAGCCGACAGAGGCTCAAGGAACTGCGCGGCGAGTTGGAAAGGATCGAGAAGAAACGCCGGCGCATCCCTTACGTCGATCCGGTCGACATCCGCTTCAACCGCTTCGAGCAGCAGCCGCTGCCGAACGCCAACGCCGTGATGTTCTGCCTGATGGACGTCTCGGCCTCGATGGGCGAGCGCGAGAAGGACCTCGCCAAGCGCTTCTTCGTGCTTCTGCACCTGTTTTTGAAGCGGCGCTACGAACGCATCGACATCGTCTTCATCCGCCACACGGACGAGGCGCGCGAGGTCGACGAGGAGACCTTCTTCTACAGCACCCAGAGCGGCGGCACGATCGTATCGACCGCGCTCGAAGAAATGATCAGGATCGTCGAGGATCGCTACCCCTCGCAGATCTGGAACATCTATGCGGCCCAGGCGTCCGACGGCGACAACATCATCGGCGACAGCGAACACTGTGCGGCCCTGCTCAGGGAAAAGCTGACGAAGCTCTGCCAGTACTATGCCTATGTCGAAATCATCGACGAGCGCGAGACGGAAATCTTCGGCTCGACGGACAACGGCACCGCGCTCTGGCGCGCCTATCGCACGGTGGACGGCGAGAAGTCGAATTTCCAGATGACCCGGATCGCCAAACCCGCCGACATCTACCCGGTCTTCCGCAGGCTTTTTGCCCGGCAGCCGGCCGTACGCACCCGGAAATGAGGGGGAGACCGGATGGCACGACGCACGACCTCAGGTCTCCTGTTCCAGGGGTCCGACTGGAATTTTGCGACGCTGTCGCGTGCCTATGACGCGATCGAGCAGGTCGCGATCGAAGAAATGGGCCTCAGCGTCTACCCGAACCAGCTGGAGATCATCACTTCCGAACAGATGCTCGACGCCTATTCCTCCGTCGGCATGCCGCTCATGTACCAGCACTGGTCCTTCGGCAAGCGCTTTGCCTATGAGGAGCATCACTACCGCAAGGGCCACCGCGGTCTTGCCTATGAGCTGGTGATCAATTCCAATCCCTGCATTACCTATCTCATGGAAGAAAACACCATGGCGATGCAGGCGCTGGTGACCGCGCATGCCGCATTCGGCCATAACCACTTCTTCAAGAACAACTATCTCTTCCGCCAGTGGACCGATGCCGGCGCGATCCTGAGCTACATGGATTTCGCCAAGAAATACGTGACCAAATGCGAGGAGCGCCACGGCACCGCCGCCGTGGAAGCGATCCTCGATTCCGCCCACGCACTGATGGACCAGGGCGTCTTCCGCTACCGCCGCCCGCCACGCCTCTCCTCTGAAAAGGTGCGCGAAAGGGCGCGCGAGCGGCTGGAATATGAGGAGCAGACCTATAGCGACCTCTGGCGGACCCTGCCGCAAGTCGCCGAAAGCCGTGATCCGGCCGAGGCCGAACGCGACGCTTCGGAGCGCAAGAAGGTGCTCAACCTGCCGGAAGAGAACCTGCTCTATTTTCTCGAAAAACACAGCCTGATCCTTGAGCCCTGGCAGCGGGAGCTGCTCAGGATCGTGCGCGTGATCGCGCAATATTTTTCACCGCAGCGCCAGACGAAGGTCATGAACGAGGGCTGCGCCACCTTCGTGCACTACACCATCATCAACCGCCTCTACGACCAGGGCAGGATCGGCGAAGGCCATATGCTGGAGCTGTTGCAGAGCCATTCCAACGTCGTATTCCAGCCGGATTTCGACGACCGCCGCTATCCCGGCATCAACCCGTACGCGCTCGGCTTTGCGATGATGCAGGACATCCAGCGGATTGCCACCGAGCCGACGGAGGAAGATCGCGACTGGTTCCCCGCCTTTGCCGGCAACGGCGACTGGATGGAAACGCTGCGTGACGCCTGGGCGAACCATCGCGACGAGTCCTTCATCCTGCAGTATCTGAGCCCGGCGGTGATGCGTAAATTCCGGCTGTTCCAGCTCTCCGACCGCTCGTCGGATCGTTTCGTCGAGGTTGCCTCGATCCACAACGAGCGCGGCTATTCCGCGGTTCGTTCGGCGCTCGCCAACAGCTACGACGTTGCTGCCAACCAGCCGGACATCCAGGTGATGGACGTCGATCTGCTCGGTGACCGGCAATTGCGGCTGCAGCACAACGTCAAGCACGGTATCCTGCTCGACGAGGGCAGCCGCGACGCGACGATGCGCCATATCCGCCATCTCTGGGGCTATGAGGTGAGCCTTGCCGGCGTCGATGCGCAAAGCGGGCGGACGGTATACGAGTGCTCGACGGCAAAATCGTCCGAGTGAGCGGAAAAGCCGCGCGTCGTGACCATCAGTAGAATTGGTGGTAGGCATTAGAATTATTAAGCCTACAAGACGCAGCTCCGCGCAGCGCATGGGTGGCACACCTTGCGGCGCCACGGCCCTGTGGCGGAGGATCAGCCTGCGATAACGTCCGGCGTGGCCGGCAAGGTCGCCGCCTCCTGCTCGGCGGCCGCGGCGAGCCAATCGTGGAAGGCGGTCATCGCCGGCGTGACGGGGCGCGATTTCAGCCGCGTCAGCCAGTAGCTTCCCATCGAGGTATGAACGTCGAAGGGCTGGCGCATCGTGCCGTTCGACAGCAGCCGCGAGAACATCAGCGGCGGCGCCAGTGCCACGCCGATCCCCTGGGCGGCGGCCTCCATCATCGCCAGCGAGCTATCGAAAACGATGCCCTTGAGCAGCGGCGCCGGATAGGCGATGCCGGCTGCATCGAACCAGGTCACCCACTCGTCGGCTCGGTAGGACCGAAGCAGCGTCTCGTCGAGCAGATCGGCCGGCGTCGTCAGCCGCTCGGCGATCTCGGGGATGCAAAGCACGGACAAAGGTGCCTCGAAGAGCCGCGTCGCCTCGATATTGTGCCAGGAGCCGCCGCCGAAGCGGATGGCGAAATCGAGGCCCTCGGCGGCCATGTCGACACGGTTGTTGTTGGTGGAAAGACGAACGTCGACAAAGGGATACTTCGCCTGGAAGTCGGCGAGCCGCGGCAGCAGCCAGCCGACCGCAAACGTACCGACGGCGCCGATCATCAGCACTTCGCGGATATGCCCCGCCTCGAAGCGGTCGAGCATGTCCGCCATCCGGTCGAAGCTATCGCGCAGGACCGGCAGCAGCGCCTCGCCCTCGGCCGTGATCATCAATCCGCGCGGCAGCCGCTTGAACAGGGTCACGTTCAGGCGGCTTTCGAGAAGCTTGACCTGATGGCTGACCGCGGCTTGCGTAACGCAGAGCTCGATCGCCGCGCGGGTAAAGCTCAGATGCCGCGCCGAGGCTTCGAAAGCGCGCAGCGCATTGAGCGGAAGATATGGCCTGACCATGAATGCCCTAACTCACCTAATGGGTCTTGCAAATAAACGTGGTTTGTTGCGCAAGCACAATCCCTTTACGGTGAACTTTATCGGCGGTGCGTGCCGTTGTCCGGCAGCCGCCAACTCAGGAAAGGCGCGGTCAATCGCACCGCTTTCGGAGACCCGATCCATGCGCCGTTTCATCTGGCCCTAGCGGCCGCAGGCACCGTCGCCGAGCCCACGTCCGCGGACGTAGGCGTACCTCACCACTCCGCTCCGCATGCGCCGCCCGCCGCACGAACACCCGTGCCGTCGATGCTGCCTGCCGCCTTTAAGGTCCGCTCTGCCCATTATGAAGTTCGTCGCAAATCTGCTCGGCATATGCCTCAACCTTACTGTCGTCGTCGCGCTCGCCTCCGCCGCGCTCGTCGCAGCCCTGACGCGGCACCTGCCCGATCACCGCACGCTCGCCAACTGGGAGCCGGCGGTGACCAGCCGCCTCTATGCCGCCGACGGCACGATGGTCGCCGAACTCGCGCGGGAGCGCCGGCTGTTCCTGCCCATCGCCACCATCCCCGCCCGTGTACGCCAGGCATTCCTCTCCGCCGAGGACAAGAACTTCTACACACATCCCGGCATCGACATTGCGAGCATCGGCACGGCGCTGCTCGCCAATCTCGCCAACTACGGCTCCGGTCGGCGCATGATCGGCGGCTCGACGATCACGCAGCAGATCGCCAAGAATTTCCTGCTGACGTCGGACCGGACGGTGGAGCGCAAGCTGCGTGAGGCGATCCTTTCGCTGCGGATCGACCAGACCTATTCCAAGGACCGCATCCTCGAACTCTATCTCAACGACATCTATCTCGGGCGCGGTGCCTATGGCGTGGCGCAGGCAGCACTCACCTATTTCGACAAGCCGGTCAGCGAACTCTCGGTCGCGGAGGCCGCCTTCCTCGCAGCCCTGCCGAAGGCGCCCAACAATTACGACCCGGACCGCCAGGCGGAACGGGCCACCGGCCGCCGCAACTGGGTGATCGACCAGATGCGGCAGAACGGCGTCATCGACGCTGCTGCCGCCGCCAAGGCCTCCGCCACCCCGCTCGGCGTCAGGCAACGCCAGCAATCGCCCGCGGTCGCGAGTTCCGACTATTTCACGGAGGACGTCCGCCGCCAACTCAACGCCCGGTATGGCGAGGCCGCCCTTTATACGGCCGGGTTCTCGGTACGAACGACACTCGATCCGCGATTGCAGGCGGCTGCCATGGCGGCACTGCGCAAGGGCCTCGTCGCCTATGACCAGGCGAAGGGTTACCGCGGCCCCGTCACCCGGCTGCCCTCGACCGGAAACTGGGCACCGGCACTCGCCAAGCTGCAGCCGCTTGCCGACGTGCCGGAATGGCGGCTCGGCGTGGTGCTCGCGACCGACAGGGATGGAGCAGAGATCGGGCTAAGACCTCCGGCTGCGGTACGAAGTGGGGCACTTGGCAGCGACGAGACGATCCGCCTTGACCGGCCCGGCATGGCCTGGGCCTGCCGCTCGGCCAAGGCGAAGCGGGGCTGCGCCGCAGGACCGGACGGGGTCCTTGCGCCCGGCGACGTCGTCTATGTGGAAAAGGTGGGCGACGGCTATGCGCTTCGGCAGCCGCCGCTCGTGCAAGGCGCGCTCGTCTCGATGGACCCGAACACCGGCCGGGTGCTGGCAGTTGCCGGTGGTTTTTCCTATGCCCAGTCAGAGTTCAACCGCGCAACCCAGGCCTATCGCCAGCCGGGCTCGTCGTTCAAGCCCTTCGTCTATGCCGCCGCCCTCGACAACGGCTATGCGCCGACGACGCTGGTGATGGATGCGCCGATCGCCCTTGCCGATGGCGCCGGGCGGATGTGGAAGCCGAAGAACTACGACGGGCGCTTCAGCGGGCCATCGACGCTACGCGTCGGGCTCGAAAACAGCCGCAACCTGATGACCGTGCGCCTTGCCCGCCATCTCGGCATGGATCTGGTCGCCGACTATGGCAAGCGCTTCGGCATCTATGACGAGCTGAAGCCTTACCTGCCGATGTCGCTCGGCGCCGGCGAGACGACGCTGCTCAGGCTGGTCTCGGCCTATGCCGTCATCGCCAATGGCGGCAAGGCCGTCACGCCGTCGATGGTCGATCGCGTCCAAGATCGATACGGCCGCACGATCTTTCGCCACGACCAGCGCAAATGCGACGATTGCACCGCCTCCGACTGGACCGGCCAACAAGAGCCCGCGCCCGTGGACGACCGCGACTACGTACTCGATCCGATGACCGCCTATCAGGTGACCTCGATGCTGCGCGGCGTTGTCGAGCGCGGCACCGCCCGAAACGTCGGCGCGCTCGGCGTCCCGATCGCCGGCAAGACCGGCACCACCAATGACGAGAAGGACGTCTGGTTCGTCGGCTACACGCCTAATGTCGTCACGGGTGTCTTCCTCGGCTACGACACGCCGAAGCCGATGGGCTATGGCGAAACCGGCGGCGGCCTTGCCGCACCCATCTTCATCGACTTCATGAAGGTGGCCCTTGCTGGGAGGCCGGCGGCCGATTTCCACGCGCCAACCGGCATGACGGTCGAGGCGATCGACCGGAAGAGCGGCCAGCCGGTGCCGGCGGGCACGCCGGGCGCCATTCCCGAATCCTTCAAGCCGGGGACCACGCCCTGCGCCGGCGGCTGCCCGGTCATCGACGGCTTCGAAACGGCGAGCACATCGGCAACCGTCGATGCGGACCTTACGCCCGAACAGCGCGAAAAACTTCTCACCAACAGCAGCGGGCTTTATTGAGATGGCACGCAAGGTTCAGCCCCGGCCGGATCCCCGCGGCCGCCTTCTCCTTGTCATCGGTGCCTTCGCGCTCGTCTTCGGCCTCATGCTCGCGCGGCTTGTCCAGCTGGGTGTCGCCGACTACGAGCGCACCGGCTACATACCGCCACCGCCATCGCTCGGCCGCCCCTCGATCCTTGACCGCAACGGTAATCTGCTGGCGATCGACGTGCCGAGTTCCGGGCTCTACGCCGAGCCTCGGCTGATCGTCGATGTCGACGAGGCGGTCGAGAAGCTGACCGAGATCTTTCCTGATCTCGACGGGCGCGACCTCTATCGACGCCTGAAGAGCGGTGCGGCCTTTGCCTGGATCAAGCGCCAGGTCACGCCCGCCGAAGAGCAGGCCGTCTGGAACGCCGGCCTCCCGGCGATCGGTTTCCAACGCGAGAAGCAGCGCTTCTATCCCAACGGCACGCTCGCCGCCCATGTGCTCGGCACGGTCGATATCGACAATATCGGCATCGCCGGGATCGAGCGCTGGATCGAGGGCCAGGGGCTGGATGTGCTGCGCCAAAGCGGCATGGATCTCTCCCATCGCAATCTTGAGCCGGTCAGCACGACGCTCGATATCCGCATCCAGCACGCGCTCGAGGTCGAACTGCGCAAGGCGATCGCCAAGTTCAGCGCCAAGGCCGGCGCCGGCCTGGTGCTCGACGTCACCAATGGCGAGATCCTGGCGCTCGTTTCCTACCCGGATTTCGACCCGAACCTGCCTGTCGATGCGCTGAAGCCCGACCGCATCAACCGCATCGCCGCCGCCACCTTCGAAATGGGCTCGACCTTCAAGGCACTGACGACGGCCATGGCGCTCGATTCCGGCCAGTTCACGCTCCGCTCCGTCATCGACGCCAGCAAGCCGCTTGCCTTCGGCCGCTTCCGCATCAACGACTACCGCGGCCAGCATCGACCGCTGACGGTGCCGGAAGCCTTCATCTATTCCTCGAACATCTCTATGGCGAAGATGGCGATCGCGGTCGGCCCGGAGAACCTGCGGGCGTTCCTGACGCGCTTCGGGCAGATGTCGCGGCTGACGACGGAACTGCCGGAAAGCGCCCATCCGCAATTGCCCCGGCGCTGGGGCGAGATCGACACGGCCACCGCGTCCTACGGTCACGGCATCGCCGTGACGCCGCTGCAGGCGAGCATCGCGGTCGCGGCGCTGGTCAACGGCGGGCTTCTCATAAGGCCGACGCTGATCAAGGGCGCGGCTCTCGACGAGCGCATCATCGCGCGCGATCTGATCAAGCCGGAGACCGGCGAGGCGCTGCGCTATCTGCTACGGCTCAACGCCAAGACCGGCTCGGCCAAGAAGGCGGAGGTCAAAGGCTACTTCATCGGCGGCAAAACCGGCACGGCGGAAAAGGTGGTTGGCGGGCGCTACTCGAAGGAATTGAACATCACCTCCTTCATGGGCGTCGTTCCCGTCGACAACCCGCGCTACCTGCTTCTCACCTTGCTCGACGAGCCCAAGGGTCTGAAAGAGACCTACGGCTTCCGCACCTCCGGCTGGAACGCAGCACCACTGGGCGGCGCGGTGTTCGAACGAATCTTGCCGATGCTCGCCCTGATGCCCGATTTCAGAATCGCCGATGTCAGCTTCCCCGAGATCAGCAGCCAGGGCGCCTTCGGCTCGCAGCTTTTTCCGTCGCCGACGAGCACCGGCGAGCGCAGCAGCGGCGCGGTCGACGGAGCGCTTTGATCCCTGCCGCCGCGGCAGGCAATGACGCGCGAGCCGGCTACCGACCCGTCGGCTATGCCTCGAGGAAAGCGCGGGAGAAACCCGGTTCGGTCACTTCGATCGTTCCATCCGGAAGCTTCAGAAAGCGTTCGATGGCGGTGCCGTAGGTTCGCATCCAGCCGTCGAGCATCGCAGCCGCGCCGTCGAGGTCGCCGGCCTCCTGCCGCTGCAAAGCCTTGTGCATCACCTTGGCGACGCTCAGCCGCAGTTGGAGCAGCATCAGGGCGGACGCTTCCGGATCGGGTGCATCGAGCGTTCCGTCCGCATGCCCACGCCGCAGCATCTCGGCGACCAGCGGCAGGCTGACGGTCATCAGCGCCTCGTCGATACGGTGGTAAAGCGCGACGTTTTCGGGCTTGAAGAGGGCATTGAAGCTGTTCTTCAGCTGCGGCGCCATGTCGAGCTTCAGCCGCCGCGAGCCGGCGAAAAGCGCGTTCAGCTGTCCGACCGCGTCGAGCGACGGATCCTCGAAAAGCGGCTGCAATTCCTTCAGGTTCCGCGCAGCCAGGCGGGTCGCGACCGCCTCCAGCAGCGCCTCCTTCGAGACGAAATAGTGGTAAAAGGCGCCCTTGGAGACATTGGCTTCACGGATGACGTCGTTGACCGTCGTGTTCTCGTAGCCGTGCAGGAAGAACAAACGCTCGGCGCAATCGATCAACTCGTTCGATCGGACTTCCGGCGATTTCTTCGTTCTGACCATGAGCGCTCCCAGAAGGGCGGCTTAGCACGGGTTTGCGGCGCGGTCCACGATGCTGCCGAAGGTCGAGGGAGTCGATGGCCTTGAAACAAACCGACCGTCGGTCTATTTATACTGAACGGATAGGAAGCGTTCAAGGAGCGTCTCGTGCGGCTCACTCGTTATGCAATCGGAGCGGCCGTTGTCGTTGCCGTCGGTGCGGCGGGGGCCTGGTATTTTCTTCGCCCGGTTCCCGTCTCCGTCATTTCGCCGAAACGCGGCGATGCGGCGGAGATCATCTATGCCGATGGCGTGGTGGAGCCGCGCACCTGGGCAAAAGTCACGCCGACAGTCGCCGAGCGCATCGTCGAGCAGTGCAATTGCGAAGGGCAGCGCGTCGCCAAGGGCGACGTGCTCGCCCGTCTCGACGACACCGAGGCGCGAGCGGCGCTCGGCGAACTGCAGGCGCGGCTGACACTGGCGCAGGAGGAATATCGCCGCAAGCTGGCACTTGCCGAGCGCAGCACGATCAGCGAACAGGAGGTCGACCGGGCGCGCAGCGAACTCGGCCAGCTCGAAGCACTCGTTGCCGGCCACCAGGCGCGGCTCGCGACCTATGTGCTGCGCGCACCGAGCGCCGGACAGGTGCTCAGGCAGGACGGCGAGATCGGCGAGGTTGCGGACCTCGGCACGGTACTCTTCTGGGTCGGGGAGCCGAAACCGCTGATCGTGACCGCCGACGTCAACGAAGAGGATATCCCACGCGTCGAAGTCGGCCAGGAGGCGCTGCTCCGATCGGACGCCTTCCCCGATCGAAAGCTGGAAGCGACGGTCGACAGCATCACGCCCAAGGGTGATCCGGTAACGAAGACCTATCGCGTGCGCTTTCGACTGCCCGACGACACGCCGCTTCGGATCGGCATGTCGACCGACGTCAACATCATCGTGCGGGTCGCAAAGGGCGCCTTGATCATCCCGACCGTGGCGCTGGAGGGAACGAAGGCCGCCGTGATCGACGGCAATCGCGCCCGGATCCGCGAGCTGAAAACAGGCATCCGCGGCGCCGACGGCGTCGAGATCCTCTCTGGCCTCAAAGACGACGTGCGCGTCGTCTCGCCCTTCCCGACCGGCCTTGCCGACGGCACGCGGGTGAAGGCCACCCCTGCCCCAGAGAAATGAGCCCGCCATGCGCCTCATCCTCGACATCGCACTGACGCACATATCCGGCCGGGGCCGGCAGACGATCGTTGCGATGATGGGTGTGGCGGTCGGTGTCGGCTTCTCCATTGCCATGGCAGCGTTGATGCAAGGCGGCCAAGACGATTTCGTCCGCCAACTCGTCGACACCATGCCGCATGTGCAGGTGACCGATGAGCAGCGCACGGCACGCCGCCAGCCGGCAGAAGACCTTTTCGATGCCGCCGCCATTTCCGGCTTGAGACCACGCGACGACCGCCGCGGCATCATCAACCCGACGGCAGCCCTATCCTGGCTCGACGGCTGGGTTCCCGGCCGCTTTGCCGCCACCCTCAAGACGCAGGGCGTGCTTCGCTATTCCGGCCAGGAGGTGGGCGCTGCCGTCATCGGCATCGATCCGCAGGCGGAGCCGCGGGTCTCGCCGATCATCGGCGATTTCAAGGCGGGCAGCTTCGCAGCCCTTGCCGCGGGCGGCAACAATGTGGTGATCGGCGATACCATGGCCGCCCGGCTCGGCGCCAAGCTCGGCGACACGATCACCGCCGTCTCTTCGGAAGGGCTCAGCCGCCGCTTCAAGATCGTCGGTCTCTTCCACACCGGCACGACCGCCCGCGACGAGGGCGAGGCCTATGTGCTGCAGAAAAACGCGCAGATCCTCTCGGCCCGGCCGAACGCGATCAACGTGATCAACATCAAGCTCGACGATCCGAACGCCGCCCCGGCCGTCGCCCGGCGCATCGAGGCGGAGCTCGGCTACAAGGCGGTCGCCTGGCAGGAAGCCAACGAGTCCATCCTCGAGGCGCTCGTCGTGCGCAACGTCATCATGTACACGGTGGTCGCCGCGATCATGCTGGTCGCCGGCTTCGGCATCTTCAACATCATCTCGACGATCACGCACGAAAAGGCGCGCGACATCGCCATCATGAAGTCGCTCGGCTTCACCGAGACCGACATGCGCATCCTCTTCGTACTGGAAGGCGTGGCCATCGCTACAGCCGGCACGCTTCTCGGCTGGGCGTTCGGTTTCGCAATGATCTACGCGCTCTCGCTCGTCCGTTTCGAACTCGCGGCCACTGGCCAGGAAATGACCCGGCTGCCGATCGCCTGGAGCATGCTTCACTATCTGATCGCCGCCACCTTCGCAGTTGGATCGGCAGCGGTCGCCGGCTATCTGCCGGCCCGGCGCGCCGCCCGCGCCAATCCCGTCGACATCATCCGGGGCGCGACATGAGCACGCTAATCGAAACAAGGGATCTGACGCGGATCCTGAGGGAGACCGTACCGGTCACGCTGGTGAAGGACATCACCTTGAGCATCGGCGAGCGGGAATTCGTCGCCGTCACCGGCCCCTCCGGTTCCGGCAAATCGTCGCTTCTCTATCTGCTCGGCCTGCTCGACCGGCCGACGGGCGGCACACTCTCGATCCGCGGTCGCGATACGGCGCAGATGGACGAGTACGAACGGGCCGCCACGCGGCTCGCCAATATCGGCTTCGTCTTCCAGTTTCACTTCCTGTTGCCGGAATTTACTGCCCGCGAGAACGTCGAGATCCCGATGCGCAAGCTCGGTCGCCTTGGCCGGAGCGAGATGCGTGAGAAGGCAGGCGAGTTGCTTGCCGCGCTCGGGCTCGCCGATCACCTGGACAAGCGGCCCGACCAGCTTTCGGGCGGCCAGCGCCAACGCGTCGCGGTCGCCCGTGCGCTCGCCAACGATCCGCCGCTGATCCTCGCCGACGAACCGACCGGCAGCCTCGACAGCAAGAGCTCCGAGCAGGTCTTCAGGATCCTGGAAACGCTGGTGCGCGAAGAGGGCAAGACCGTGGTCGCGGTCACCCATGACCTGGACATGGCCGCGCGCATGGACCGGCGCCTTCAGCTCATCGATGGGCGCCTGACCACGGATGCCGACGATGCCGCACCCAAAGACGAAGGTGCGGCAGCGGAGGTCTGACGACGAGGCCTCAGCCGAAGACGAGATCGCTCTCCGAGAGCACCGAGAGCGAGACATCCTCGATCAGAATGCCTTCGGTCTCAGAGCCGTTGAAGGAGACGAACACGCCATCGGCCGTATCGCGCGCCGCGGCCAGGAAATCGGCATAGCTGTGAATACCCGTCGTGTCCTGGGCCTCGTCGGAAAAGGCGATGCGGTCACCCTGCCGACCATCGAAATCGAGAATGCGATCGAGGCCTGCCTCGCCGGAGGTTTCCGACGACCAGGAAAAGGTGTCGGCGCCGCGACCGCCCATCAGCACATCGCTGCCGTTACCGCCGCTCAACAGATCGTTCTCGGAGCCGCCATCGAGGAAATCCGCCCCGTCGCCACCGAAAAGTTGGTCGTTTTCCGACGCCCCGCTCAGCCTGTCGTCGCCGCCGCGCCCGTCGAGGATGTCGTTGCCGCTCGAAGAATAGAAGGTGTCGTTGTCGTCACCGCCGCGCAGCACATCGTCGTAGCGCCCGCTCGAAATGTTGAAATATTCGATACCGGTGAAGGTCAGGCCGGTATGGGTGACACCCCGTACCGCGTCGAAGTCCATCGCCTCCGGCAGGCCGCCATAGTTGAGGTTCAGCAGATCCCGGCCCTCGCCGCCATCGACCTCGCCGAGGTAGCGGGCATTGATCGTATCGTTGCCCGCGCCGCCACGCAGGATCGACGCGACGCCGAGGCTGCCGCTGCCGGGAAAGGTGTCCTGTAGCCAGTCGTCTCCGGCCCCGCCATCGAGCACGTCGCTGCCGCCGGTATTGGCAAGCGTGTCCCTTCCGTCGCCGCCATAGGCCACGTCGTCGCCGGCGCCGGTGACGATCGAGTCGTTTCCGGCACCCCCGTGAATGTAATCGTTGCCGTCTTCGCCATAAAGCGCATCCGCCCCGGCGCCGCCTTCGAGATGATCGTTTCCACCGCCGGCCTCGACCACGAGGTAGGTCAGATCGCCGGCGATGACCCGATCGTTGCCGCTGCCGAACATGAGGCTCGCCTCCTCGATGCCGTTAATGACCGTGCCGGTCGAGGCGCGTCCGGCGGAGAAGTCGATCGTCAGGTCGCTCGTGCGCTGTGTTTCCTTGATCCATAGCCAGTCCTGGCCCGCTCCGCCGTCGATCTCTGCCGAATAGAGCGTCGAGGTGATCTGGTCCCGGCCGTCGCCGCCAAACAGACGATTGGCGCCAAGCCCATCGATGATCGTATCGTCGCCAGCACCCGCATCGACGAAATCGTTGCCGCCGCCGGTCTGGATGACATCGGAAAGCGTGCTCCCGAGAATCCGGTCGTTGCCGCTTCCCGTCGTCACTTCGATCTTTTCGATGCCGTCATAGGTGACGAAGATGTGCCGCTCGCCCGCTGTCTGGTAACCGATGATGCCGTGGCCGTTCTCCAGGTTGAAGACGACGGGGGCTTTGGCGGCGACGAGATCGATGGCCAGCGTATCGGTGCCGCTGCCGCCGGAAACGGTGCTGCCGGTACCGATGAGAACGAAGCGGTCGTTGCCCGCGCCGCCATCGAGACGGTCGTGACCGCCGCTGTTGGTGATGAGATCGTTTCCGCCACCGGCGTAGACGACATCGTTGCCGGCGCCGGTCGAGATGTTGTCGCCCGAGGCGGTACCGGTGATCCTGTCATCGCCGCTGCCGGCAAGCACCCGCAACCACTCGATATCGTGGAAGAAGACGTGGCGCCCGGCGACCGCGGGATCGCCGACATAACCGTGGCCGGCCGCGCCGTTGAACACCATCTTCTCGGCGGTCTGCGAGAAATCGACCACGAGACCGTCATAGCCAGCCCCTCCGGTGACCGCGCCACCCGTCCCGTTGAGCACGATCTGGTCGTCGTCGGCGCCGCCGTCGAGCCGATCGTAGCCACTCGAGCTGATCAGGGTATCACGCCCGCCGCCGCCGCTGACGAAATCATCACCAGCGCCGCCATCGATCGTGTCGGCGCCGAACAGCCCCCAGATTCGGTCGCTTTCCCCGGTCCCCTTCAAAACGTCGTTGCCATAGGAACCTACGATCCTCGCCATGCGACCACTCCCCTTCAAACCATTTTCAAAAATACTTTGCTGCATGAATGTTAATTCGTCGCTTTGGACTGTATGTATATAAATACGTAAAGCAATACCGAAATAAATACTTGAAATACCGGCAATATAATTCGAGATTTATATTAGATATTTCGCGCGTATATTTTCATCGCCGTCGCGTTGCCGGACGACCGCCGTGGCCTTGCCGCGAGCCCCGGGCGCGAGAAACGCGCGCGAGCTTTCGGAAAAGACAGAACTCAAGCCACGAACCGTGAGAGCCACTCGATTGCGGACACGACGAATTTTGCTCGCGCTTAAGAGGAGTGATGGCGCAGCTCGCCCACTGGGAGGTGGCGGCCTGACGCGCTTGCGGCCTGCGCTATCCCCGCATCGATGCGCTTGCCCAGCGCCTCGTCGCTTGCGCGGTACCGTCGAAGCTCGCCTCGAAGGCCGCGGATGCGAGCAAGGCGCGAATGTGGAGCGTTTCGCCGCCGGCATTGGCAAAACCGCGCCGACGTCGCTTCGGCACGATCAGCGATTGATGGGCGGTGAGAATGAAGCGTTCGTCGTCGATCCACATTTCCGCCTGCCCCGCGGCCACCGTCAGTACCTCTTCGACAGGATGGCTATGGGTGGGCGCGCCGGCGCCGGGCGCGATCCATTGTTCGAACAGGCACAGTCCGGAAGCGCCATTGAGCGCGGAGATGAGCATGCGGGTCTCGACGCCCGGGCGCCACGTCTCGATCGGCCAGTTCTCGTGCGCGATAGCTCCGATGACGTGCTTCCCCGTCAATGAAATCCAAGCTTCAGTGTATCAACTTGAGCCAATCAACACGACCGATCAGTCATTCTCAGTCGCCCGTACGGCGCTCAAAGCACTTGATGCCTCGCCTTGCCAACAGCTGGGCAGAAGGAAGGGGCGGCGCGGAGCGCCGCCCCTTCTTCCGAGACTAGGGTGTAAAAACCGTCTACGGTCAGTTGATGACCTGGACCACCGTTCTCGACTGCGGCTCGACGATCACGCGGTGCTCGTTTACGACCGCATAGGCGTAGCGCGGATTATCGGGTACGGGCGTCAGGACGACGGCTTGCGGGATGGGTTTACCGATCACCACCTGCTCCTGCACGACGACCGAAGGCGGGGCGGGTTGCTGTTCGACATAGGTGATGACTTCCGGCGGCGGCGGCGTCAGCGCTCCACCGAGCGCGCCACCGACCACGGCACCCACACCGGCACCGATCGGCCCACCGACAACGGCACCCGCCGTCGCGCCGCCAACGATACCTGCGGCCGTGCCAGCCTTCTGGTTGGCATCCTCAGCAAATGCGGATCCTGCCACCAAAGAAACAACAGCCGCGGCGATTACAAGCTTCTTCATGATCTCATCCTTTCGTTCGATCACGACATCAACGAAAAGAATAATAAATTGTTCCGACTTCACGCCGTTTTCGGCGAATCACGCTTGATAACTTTCGTTAACAATCAAACCACGATCGACTTAAACGACAGACAACCGCAGAAAATATCGATAAATTCCGATTCTATACTATATATAATGAGGATTCATTTCCAACCGGATAAGAATGCACTTCGGAGCTCAAGGCAACACATTTGCCCCGCCAGGCTTTCTGCCCACGCCGACCCATCAGTCCCGAGGCAACCGGCCAAGGAGCAGTTTGTTCCCTTCCCTGTTGCCACAGCGTACGCATTTCAGCGCCGGGCCTATGGAATTGAGAGAGACGCCCCATCCGCGCCTGTTTGCAACAAGCCGGCGATCGATCCGCCCCTGGTGCCGGCAGTTCCCGCATTTCGCCACGAGCACATACCATTCCGGCAAGAGTTCCAGGGTCGCCCCGTAATCGGCGGCGTCTTCGCGCGGCATCAGGTCGATGCTTCGACGATGCCTCATGTTCATTCCTCTCGAAGCCTCGGCTCGCTTCGCACGTCATCCAGCCACGGGACCTGAAGCGGCCGGCGCTTTCGTCAGCGGGCGGAACCGTCGAGCCGAAGCGAAAGCTGGACACCGCCACGCTTCAGCCGTGGCAATGGCGGCGCCATGTCGATGCGGCCGAAGGTGCGCTTGCGCCATTCGGCCTCGCGTTCCCGCTTCTTTCGGGCGGCCGCAACGGCGGCCATGGCGCGTTCGATCACTTCTTCCGTGTGGCTCATGGTCTCCATCTCAATCATGGGAACCTCCGTTTTGTTCTTGTTATGTTCTTATTTTAGTGTTCCAATGTCAACTCCCCTTAGGGGGGCCGGACGAATCGCTCTTGCCTCATCGACGCTTTCTGCGTCTCCCGGCGCCGGGCGCCGGGCCTGGTCGGCCGAATCCAGGGCAACAATGGGCAAAAGAGCAGCTTTTTCCGCCGCCCGATTTTCCTTGTTTTCCAACGTTCGGCGACCGGTCCTCAAGGCCGCCTCATTAACCTTCGCATTGCCGAATTAACCATTTGTTAACCATTTGATCGATACACCGAAGCAACGGAAAATTTACCAAGATGAACGATGTGTTAACCGAATCCCGGCCGATCCGCCTCAAGGGGCGATCCTTCCTTGCGCTAGCGCTGACCCCCGAGCTTCCGCTCGAGGATTGGCTCACCCGCCTCGACCATCTCGCCTCCCGCTCCGCCGGTTTCTTCCTGCGGCGCCCGGTGGTGCTCGACGTCGATGGCCTTGATATCGACCGGTCGCAACTGCGCGAACTCGTCGACCAGCTCGGCAAGCGCAATGTGCGCATCATGGGCATTGAAGGTGCGCGCCAGTCGCTGCTCGGCGCCGACCTTCCGCCCGCGATGACCGACGGTCGCCCGGCGGCGGACTACGAAGCCAAGATGGCGGAACAGGCCGAAAAGACCGAGGCGCCGGAAGCGGAAGCCGAAGCCGAAGCAGGCGCGGAAACGGTGATCACGGCAGAACCGGTTGCCGCCAAGGCGACACCGTCGATCGTGGTCACCCAGCCGGTACGCTCGGGCCAGTCGCTGTTCTTCCCCGAAGGCGACGTGACGATCATCGGCTCGGTCGCCTCGGGCGCCGAAGTCGTCGCCGGCGGCTCGATCCACATTTACGGCGCGCTGCGCGGCCGGGCGATGGCCGGCACCACGGGCAATGCCTCGGCGCGGATCTTCTGCCGCAAGCTCGAAGCGGAACTGATTGCGATCGACGGCTTCTACAAGACGGCCGACGACATGGAGCAGAACCTGCGCGGCAAGGCCGTGCAGATCTGGCTCGACGGCGAAGAGCTGAAGGCGGGAACGCTCGGTTAGGCCGAGGCAAGGAAGGGTGTGGATGCTGACCATCCGCATCTGGTGATTCAGGTCGATCCGGCCGGGGTCACGAGGACGTAGGCGAAGGCGAATTCACAGATACTTGGAGAGACGAATGGGCAAGGTAGTCGTAGTTACATCGGGCAAGGGCGGCGTCGGCAAGACGACGTCCAGCGCCGCACTGGGCGCCGCACTCGCTCAGAACGGCGAGAAAGTCGTCGTCGTGGACTTTGACGTCGGTCTGCGCAATCTCGACCTCGTCATGGGCGCGGAACGCCGCGTCGTCTATGACCTGGTCAACGTGATCCAGGGCGAGGCCAAGCTGTCGCAGGCGCTGATCCGCGACAAGCGCCTGGAAACCCTCTATCTGCTGCCGGCCTCCCAGACCCGCGACAAGGACAATCTGACGCCGGAAGGTGTCGAGAAGGTCATCGCCGCCCTTCAGAGCGCCTTCGACTGGGTTATCTGCGACAGCCCCGCCGGCATCGAGCGCGGCGCGACGTTGGCCATGCGCCATGCCGACATCGCGATCGTCGTGACCAACCCGGAAGTCTCGTCGGTGCGCGATTCCGACCGCATCATCGGCCTGCTCGATTCCAAGACTCTCAAGGCCGAAAACGGCGAGCGCATGGAAAAGCACCTGCTGCTCACCCGCTACGACCCGATCCGCGCCGAGCGTGGCGACATGCTGAAGGTCGACGACGTCTTGGAAATCCTGTCGATCCCACTGATGGGCATCATCCCGGAAAGCGCCGACGTGCTGCGCGCCTCCAACGTCGGTTCACCGGTGACACTCGCCGACAACCGTTGCGCGCCGGCACTCGCCTACTTCGACGCGGCGCGCCGGCTCAAAGGCGAAGCCCTGCCGATCACCATCCCCGGCGAGAAGCGCAGCTTCCTCGGCAAGATTTTCGGAAGGAAAGCGGCATGAACCTTTTCCGTTTCTTCTCCCGCACCCAGTCAGCGCCGGCCGCCCGCGAACGGCTGCAGGTGCTGCTCGCCCATGAGCGCGCATCCGCCGGCGATAGCGATCTCGTCACCAAACTGCGCGACGAGATCCTCCAGGCGATCTCCAAGCACATGCAGATCGACGACGACAAGGTCCGCGTCACGATGGAACGCGGCCCCCAGGTCTCGACGCTCGCCGTCGACATCGAGATCCCCTTCGACGCAAAAAAGGCGGCCTAAGGGCCGCCGACGGATTTCGGAAGCAACGTTCCTCTCGGACGACTTCCTGTTTTCAGATACGGCAGCATCCAGCGGGTACTGCCGTATTTTTTTGTTTGAGATCAGTACTCCGGGGCGACACCGAAGACGAACTCCACCTTGTCGCCCGTCATGTTGAAATACTGGTGATCGAACCCCGCCGGAATATAGAAGCCGTCGCGCGGGTTGAGCTCGAACCAGACCTGGCCTTCGGCATCCGGCACATGGATGTTCAGGGTGCCCGACACCACGTAGAGGCATTCGTCACCCTTGTGGCGCTCCATGCCGGTGCGTTTGCCCGAAAGCAGCGTCGTCTTGCCGACGGTCAGCTGGTCGGTCGCGCAATAGAGGCCGGTATAGGCGCCCTGTGTCGCCGGATCGAGGCTCAGCAGCAGATCGGCCTCGCGCATCGGATGGATTGTCCTGGCCTTGCGCTGCGCTTCGGCCTCCATCGGCCAGCGACCGATGAATTGGCTCTGGCCATAACGCGATTGCTCGATCTCGATATAGGGCTTGGTACGCGCATAGGGGCCTGACGTACCCTTGGCCGGCGGCGGCGCGAAGAATTCCAGCACGCGAACCTGCTCGTTGCCGAGGTTGAAGCCGTGATGCCAGGTGTCCTTGCGGAAGAACAGCGCCTCGCCTTCCTTGGCGATGCAGAATTCACCCGTCTCGGGATTGGCGAGACCGAGCGTGCCGGAGAGCACGTAAAGAACCTCATCCGCCCCGAAGATCGTGCGGAAGGCCTCCGTATGCTTGAAGCAGCCGCCGGGCTGCATGCCGAAGACGATCTGGTGGATGCATTCGGTCGAGGCATAGATCCAGTCGTCGACGAGACCGGCATTTTCCTCGCCCCAGAGATGCCGCGTGACGCCGGCATAGGGGATGTGGCTGGGACGATCGAAAACGGGACGGGGAGACGGCTTGTATCCCATCGGAAAACTCCTTGGTTCTGGGCGCGAAGCGGCGCGCCGATGCGGGGGAATGTCAGCGCGCGACGCGTGCTATTTCGGCGGTGCTTGGGCGTGCGTACGCTCCAAAAGCCGGGCGGTGACGGCACGCTTCATCTCGGGGTCGAGATGCATGACATTGAAGACCTCAGCCAGCCACATGCCCTCGACCGCCAGTCGCGTGATCGTCGCTTCGACCGGATCGAGGCCGTCGTTTTCGACGGATGCCTGGCAGCGGATGTTCTGCTGGCGCACAATCTCAAGAAGGTCGGGAAAGTTCGAGAGCGCCGCGGTGATGCTGGCACCCAGGCGGTCGTACTGATCGCCGGTGCTGGTGGCCTCGCCGAGCGTGGCGCGCACATAGGCGCGGGTGTAGCGGCCATGCGGGTCCTCGTCCTCGGTTTCGAGGCCGGAGAGACCGGTCTCGAAACGGTAGACGAAGCGCTCGACCATCGCCCGCACCAGCGCGTCTTTGCTCGCGAAGTGGTAGAGAATCCCGCCCTTGCTGAGGCCGGTCTGTTCCGCCACTTCGTCGAAGGTGAGGGATGACACGCCCTTGCCGACGACGATCGCTTCGGCGGCGGTGAGAATGCGGTCACGTGCGGTTTCGCGTTTTGCCATGTCGATACAACTCTAGTGTGTGAAACGTGTCCTGCTATAGCCCCGAACTCTCGCGCAGGCGACCGACGATCTCGGCCATCAACGCCAGATCCTGACGCGAGTCCGACAACGTCGTCTTCGGCTTGGTGCCGTTGACAAGATGGTCGTGGAAGGCCCGCAGCTCCAGGGCGAAGGGATCAGTGTAATCAGGGCCGAAGGTGCGCGTTTCGGTCTCGGTATCGGTGCTGTCGATCACTTCGAGCGAAGTCGGCAAGTTGCGGATATAGGGCGTGTCGTAGCTGACGCGCAGCTGGCGGCGATCGGAAAGCACCTCGATGCGGGCATCGAAGCGGGCGACGTTGTCGATCATGGCTTCGTAGATCGCGGTGAAGTGGCCGTAATCGAACAGCGCGACGATGGACTCGCCGTTGCATTTGTGATGGGCGGCAATCACCCGCTTCGGCAGGCCGATCAGCTCGCGCATCGCCGAGAGGCTGTGCGAAGAAAGCCCGGTCAGTACCTGATAGGCGCGCATCAGATCGGCGGGCGCATCATCGCCAACCACCTGTTTCAAAAGCGCCGTTGTCTGCGCCCGGGAATCCGCCAGGAACGCGGCGTCGAGGTCCTTTGGATAGAAGATGTTGCGGGTCTGGCGAATGAAGAACGGGCCTTCGCAGATGATGTCGCGGACGCGGACGTAACGCACGTCGCTCGCGGCCGGCATCATCGCCTTGGCGCGCAGGAAGCTTGGCGAATAGCGGCGCATATAGGCAACGAAGAGCAGCCGGTCCGTGGCGTCCGCCAGCGGCGCGACCGCGTCGATTTCGCCGAGCGTCAGGCAGGCGGGCTTTTCCAGGAAGACATGCTTCTTCCCCTTCAGCGCCATCTCCAGATAGAAGCTGTGCGTCTGGTCGGGCGTCAGGATGAAGATGGCATCGATATCAGGTGCAGAGACAAGCGCTTCCGCCGTCTCATATTTCTTTGCGCCGGGATAACGGGCCGAACAATAGGCCGTCAGGCTCGGCGAGACGTCATAGACGCCGGCGATTTCGAACAGATGGCGATGATCGGCCAGGATCGGCAGATGCATGAGCTGGCTAACTTCGCCAAGCCCGATCAAACCAACACGAACGACACGCATGTGAGTACCCTTTCCGCCTCGAATGGAGGCCATTTCAACCCTTGACCGCACCGGCCGTCAGGCCGGAGACGATGTGTTTCTGGAATATCAGCGCGAGAATGATCAGCGGCACCGTGACGATGGTCGAGGCGGCCATGATCGCCCCATAGGGGAACTCGTAGCGGCTCGACCCGGAGATCAAAGCGATTGCCACCGGCACGGTGCGGTTCTCGTCGGTTAGGATGAAGGTCAGCGCGAACATGAACTCGTTCCAGGACGCGATGAAGGCGAGAAGCCCCGTCGAGATCAGCGCCGGTCCCATCATCGGCAGGAAGATGCAGCGCACGATGCGTAGCGGCGAGCACCCGTCCATGATCGCCGCCTCCTCGATCTGCTTCGGCAGGTCACGCATGAAGGTCGTCAGCACCCAGATGTTGAAGGGCAGCGTGAAGATCATATAGGCGAAGATCAGCGAGCCGATGGTGTTGTAGAGCCCGAGCCAGCGGATCATCTCGAAGAGCCCGGAAAGCAGCGCGATCTGCGGGAACATCGATACCGCGAGCACCAGCAGCATGATCGGCGAGCGGCCGCGGAAATCGATACGTCCCAGCGCGTAGGCCGCGCCGACCGCCAGCAGCAGCGACAGCGCCACGACCGAGAAGGCGACGATCAACGAATTGAGCAGCGAACGCAAAAAGACGCCGTCGGAGAGGATCGCCGCGTAGTTGTTGAACTTCAGGTCGGGCAAGAAGGTGACGTCGAAGATCGCCTGGCCCGACTTCATCGACGAGGCGATCATCCAGTAGAACGGAAACAGCGTGTACAGCGCGACGATGCCGAAGAGTGCGTAGATCGCGACCTTGTGCAGGCGTTTGCCGGTGTTGCTCCTGACCATGTCAAACTCCCATGAGGCGGCGATTGAGACGGAAGACGGTGACGTAGATGGCCGTCACCAGCGCGATCATCAGAAAGACGGCGGTGCTGGCGGCCGAGCCGACGCCCATGTCCTGGAAATTGACCAGCACTTCGCGGGCATAGATCGAGACCGTCTTGGTGTCGTCGCTGTTGGAGGAAAGCACGTAGCTCAGGTCGAACATGCGCAGCGCGTCGAGCAGGCGGAAGAGCACGGCGACGGCGATGCTCGGGGCAAGCAGCGGCAGCGTCAGCGAGGTAAACTGCTTCCATGCCGGCACGCCGTCGATCGAGGCGGCCTCATAGATGCCGCGCGGCAGCATCGACAATCCGGCAAGGATCAGCAGCACCATGAAGGGCGTGGTAATCCAGACGT